>NZ_CP045997.1:7052913-7371236 GCF_010233585.1 Spirosoma endbachense | reverse complement strand
ATTAAATGGGAAACGACGACCTATAATTGGAAAGAGATCATTAATCAGTTCAGCATTATCTTTGAAGAACGAATCAAATCGCATCGCATCGAATAAAACCTGCTGACACAGTTCAGCGAGCACTCCCCCAATAGATTGTGTTTTGTCTGCCATCTGTTAAGCCGATTCGCTTAAATGCATTGCTTCCTTTATCTCTATTATGTAATCGAAATAATATATCCGTTGGCTTTACATCCTCAAGATTAATTTCAACGAACTCTGGAATACATTTATGTAAGTCTATTTCTATTTGACTAAAAGTAGTCCTTCTATATTTGCCAAGCATGAGGTCTAAAAATCCCACCAAGTTCGATGCATCTGAATTGACTGTTTCAGTACCATCACCAACAGGGCCAGGTTTATCGATTTTATTAGTATCAGGTTTATATATAATTAAAGATCCTACTTTCTGCTCAAACTCATCCTGTTCAAATAACTTTTCCTTTGCGTCTAAGATTTTTATATAAGGATCCCCTAGGTCTTGATATGAGTTCGATCTCATCACAGTGCCATTAGGATTAATTTGGCATTCAAATACCTGATAATCGTATTCTTTAATGCTATAATCTTTGTTTTTTACATCAAATTTGAATTCTATCTTAATCGCGCCATTAAGATGTCTATATGCAATTTTGCTAGGATCAGGCTCTTCAGAATGAATTTTATTATTTTTTCCAAAGTACGCCAGCGCCTTCAAAAAATTCGTCTTTCCTGAGTTGTTCGGGCCGATTAGCAAATTGACTTTCTGAAGATCGAGCGTGACGTCTTTCAGGCTTTTGAAGTTCTGGATGGAAACGCGCTTGAGCATAGCAACCTGCGGTTATTTAGCTGGTAAGTTAGCTAATTTACTTACCCATTTGTACGCGGTCCGTCGATACGGCCCGCATCAATACCGTGTTGTCGGGGTCGATGACCACCGAAGCGGGTTTGACTACCAGCGGAACCGTGAATGTCTGTGTAGACTCGGTCATGGTTAGACGGACAATGCGGGAAATTTCACGACCACTACCGTCGCGGATGCTGAAGGAGAGCGGAATGGTAAAGATGGCACCTGAACGTTGTGCCTGTCGTACGTCGATGACCAACACCTTTTTGGTCGCATCATAGTTCGAATTCCAGACCAGTTCAGGGTAGCCGGGTTGATAGAGCCATTGCTGGAAAAACGTTCCCAGTTTTTTACCCGATACGCTTTCCATTACAGCCTGAAAATCGCTTGAATGGGCGTTGGCATTGCGGAATTTCTCGTAATAAGCCCGGATGCCTTTCCAGAAAATATCGTCGCCCAGTTCGTGGCGGAGCATATGCAACACCCAACCTCCTTTCTGGTAGGAATTTGGGTTCAGCAAATCCATCAGGTTTGTTGTGGTCGAGTCGACGATGGTACCTTTGGGCTTAAGGGCCGTGTAGCGTAAAATCTGTCCTTTATTCTGGTTCAACACCGCGTTGAGCGTGTCTTTCCCGTAAGCGTGTTCGAGGTAGAGCGCCGAAAAATAGGTGGCAAACCCTTCGCTTAGCCACAACTGCGACCAGTCGGTTTCGGTAGCTGAGTTGCCAAACCACTGGTGTGCAATCTCATGGGCCAGCAGCGCTTCTACATCCGAATCTTTATGGCCAACAATGACCTTTTCGTTATAGAAAATACAACTGGCATTTTCCATACCGCCGAAAATGGTGGTAGACTCAACATTCGCCAGCTTCTCGTACGAATACGGTCCAATCTTCTCAATGAAATATTGAAGAATCTCTTTGGCAGGGCGGTAGTCGACAAACCCCTTCTGACTGTCTTTCGGATAGAGCCAGCTCTGAACCGGCACGTTACTCACTGAGCCTACTTCTTCAACAGCAAACCGGGCGGCCCCAATCACCATTACTTTCGTGGGGATGGGTGTATTTTCCTGCCAGCGTGTCAGTTTTCGGCCATTGGGTAAGGCACTTTCACCCAGAAACTTACCATTCGCAATGACGCGATATACGGCCGGGGCATTGACTGTAAAGGCACAGGTTGCTTTATCAGACGGATGATCAACTACGGGCAGGTAGTTGCGGGCGTTGTTGGGCCAGTTGTCGCCAAAAAAGGTACGTTCGCCAAATTTATTCTGACTGATGATCAGGCCACGGGCGGGCGTACCCGTGTAGCGGATGACCAGTTCCGTCGACTGTCCGGTCTGTGCTGGCGGAAGATTAATAAATACCCGATCGTTACGCTGGCTGAACGGGGCTGCTTTACCGTCCGATAAATGGACAGCACTGACCTTCATGCCAGTCTGTAGGGAGTCACTTTTGCCCCCAATCAAGTCGAACCAGACCGTTTGACGGTCGTCGGCACGAGTGAAACGAATGGTGGTTTCTCCTTTGATCTGGTTGGTCGAATCGCTGAGTGTAAGTAAGAACGCGTAATGCTGAACATCGACGCCTGGTTGAGTGTAACGGGCAGCGTTACCCGGCAACTGAGCATTCGAAACAGTTGTTAATAGCAGGAAAAGTAAACAGATTTTAAAACGCAGTTGAATCATTGATAATAAAGTAATTGGGCAAATTGGGTGGGGGCGGATGCTGGAAACCACCACCACTTCATGACAAACCTTAATCTTCGGCCAGCGTTCGGGAAATATTCATGCGATAAACGCCCAGCGCAGGCAAGGCCGCAGCCAGCAGGCCAATTATGATCGCAACGCCCAACAAGGCCCATTCTTCGGGTAAAACGCTGAATGCCGCCAGATTATAGTGATATTCCGACGAGACACTGTTCGAAAAAAGCCACAAGCCAACCCGACTAAGCAATATACCCAATCCAAAACCGATCAGGGCTAAAACCAGGCCTTCGAGCAGTAACATCCCGAATAACTGCACGCGTGTAGCACCCATTGACAGCATCAGAGCCATTTCATACCGACGCTCCTTTAACGAATTGTAGAGCGATACAAATACACTGACACCCGAAATGAGCATGATCACAATGGCCAGCCCTCGTAGCGTTTCAACGCCCACACCAAGCAGTGAAAACAACCGGTTGATCTCAATATTGGGGAGAGCCGCCTGTAGTTTGGTGTTCGTGTTGATACCGCGCGCAATCATCATACCCAGTGGATTCCGGAACTGAATGAGCATACTCGTTATTTCGCGCGGGGCTTCTTCATGGCCTTCTTCCTCATGCGCTTCTCCTTCCTCATGGTGTTCTTCGCCATGTTCCTCGTGGTGCTCATGAATGGCCCATACGCTCGATATGGGCGTCAAGATGAGCTGATCCGCAACCGTATTGCTTGGATTCAGAATACCGACAACCTTGTATTTTGTATCGGCGTGTTCTTCCCCTTCGGCATCCAGACCATGCGATCCAGCGAAGGTATCACCGAGTTTCAGCCCGGCAATTTCGGCCACACGCGGACCAATCACGGTCTCCAGGTCCTGCTGAAATAGCCGACCCTGGCCGATGGTAGCCCCGAAATGATCAATGTATTTTTTATTGGTACCGATGATGCGAAACGAGCGGTAGTTATCGCCCATAGCTAGTGGAATGGCCGTTTTGATCATCGGGTTCCGGGTCAGTTTTTCGGCTTCCTCCAGTGGAATATTGCCCGTTGGCGAATCGATCTGGTAAATACTCGACAGAATCAATTGCAATGGGCTGCCTTTCGCACCCAGTACCATGTCTATTCCTTTGATGTTTTTCCTGAATTGATCGTCTAACTGCTTATTGAGCAGGAGAAGTAGCGAAATAATTGTGATGCCAAAGGTCATCAGCAGGCCGCTCAGGAAACTGCTCAGTGGTTTGTCTTTCAGGTTGCTCCAACTAATTCGGAATAAATTCATGGTTGCTGATGAACACTGTTTGGTCAAAAAAAGGCAAACGCAAATTCGCTGATTTGCAACGTTATTGCAAATCGAGCTTAAAATGGTGACTGGCAATATTAAAGCGCTTGTTCAGATAAAGCCGATGCGCGTCGTAGCGGGCGGGGTTCTGACCTGAGTCTAACGAGACGCACTGGCACCCCGATTGCCGGGCCTGCTCAATGACGAAATCAATCAACACGCTGGCATAGCCCTTTCCGCGCGCTTCGGGAAGCGTCGATAGATCGTCAATATAGAGCGTTTTTCCACTATAGAGAAGATTCATATACCGATAGCCTACAACGGCGGGGGCCGGTTTCGACGCGTCGCCTTCATCGATGAAGGCCAGCACAAACCGGTCATTTTCCTGCTGCAACCGGATTTGGTCAAAAGCCTGATCGACTGTCAGGTGTGAACGTAAGGCCAGCATAGCCGGCAGACAACGCCGGATCTCGGTATCTGAGGAGGCAATCGTTGGGGTCATAGCTGTGAACGAATATCGGCCAGTAATCCATCACCGCCACGGGCCAGTAGGCTCTCGGCCAGTTCGTGACCTAGCTGTGGTGCTTCTTCTGATGTACCGGTAAAGTTTTCGCGCAGGAGTTGGCTGCCATCGAGACTAACCAGACCACCCGTTAAGTGAATGGTTTGTTCATCGGTCCACTGAGCCAGCGCGAAGGATGGAATACTGCAACCACCTTCCAGCCGCGCTAAAAAGGCACGTTCGGCCAGTAAGCAGGCTTCGGTTAATGGATGATTAGTTAATTGACGAATGGCATTGACTTTTTCTACATCCAGTGTTTCTGCGGCTTCGATAGCAATAGTGCCCTGGCCAACGGCGGGCGTAAAGTCAGCGATGGGCAGGTGCTCGACAATGAACTCATCGTAACCCATCCGGTGAACACCTGCATAGGCCAGCAACAAGGCGTCGCACTGACCCTCGTCTAGTTTGCGCAGCCGGGTCTGGAGATTCCCGCGCATATCGACAGTGGTAACGTGCGGGCTGAAGTGTTTCAGCATCGCTACCCGGCGGGTTGATGAAGTACCAATAGTAAATTCACGGCCATTGGTGAGCGACAGGCTTTTATCCCGGCTGACTAATACATCGTTGACTAACTCCCGTTCAGTAAAGGCAATAATTCCTAATCCTTCGGGTAAGCTCGATGGCAGATCTTTGGCACTATGAACCGCAATGTCGATGGAGCCAACCCGCAGTTGGTCTTCCAGCTCCTGGGTGAAAACGCCCTTACTCCCAATTTTTGATAAGGAGCGGTCCAGAACCTGATCGCCCTTCGTGTCGATAAGTACTAGTTCGGAGGTTATTCCACCGGCTTGCAATAGCGTTTGTATGTGTTCGGCCTGCCACACCGCCAGGCGACTGCTGCGCGTTCCAATTCGAATATGCATGAGTACAGGAGTTTTCAGTTGATCAGTTTTGGGGTGTCAGCCCCCGTAGGAACCACAACTAAAAACTGATTAATTGAAAACAGAAAACGTAATTTCTGCAAAGGTACGGCTTAGACGCCACCAAAACAGGCTCTTTCTGCGGGTAAATGCATTATCGCATTTTGTGGTTTCTCTTCCACAAAATGCCCCAACCCATACGACCATAATTCCCCACTTTGCTAAACTGGCCGATATGGCATAAAAATGCGATAATGTACCTTTATCACGTCAAAACGGCATTAATTGGCCCGAAAACAAACTATACATGCTGACAGCATGGCGCAAATAAAGGCGATTAAACCCTTAGGCACGAGGTTTGTCTATAAATCAGTACTTGGACAGTAAATAGCAACTCCTATGAAAGCGATAGAGAATGTATTTCAGGGAACGGGCGGTCAGGTCGATTTGCTCAATACCCTCTACGGTGGTTCGAGCCAAACGACGATGAAAGTTGAGCGTGAGGACGAACGGCTTATTATAAAATTGTCAGCTCCGGGTGTCAGTGCAAATTCGTTTAATGTATTGATCGAAGGAAGTAAACTTGTCTTATATACCCTGTTGGTTAGTACATCGACTCGGAAGGACGAAGAAGGCAACAGCCAGCGACTGGCAGTGCCTATGTTTTTGCGGGTTCTCGACATTCCATCGTTTGTAAATGCCGATCAGATCGAAGCCGTTCACGAACACGGTCAGGTTATGGTGATGTTGCCCTTTAAGGACGAAGAACATCTTCACCGCCGGATCGATATCAAAGACTTATTTTAAGTGCCTTTTTTTCCTGTCCGGGGCTCTGAGCGGCCCTGTAGCCTATAGATCAGAATGCGGGTCGCTTCTACGGAAGTGACCTTTTTTTTGTCATTCAGTTTCAGCCTGGTAGCACACCGATACCAGCCAATTCATTGAAAATCAGGGATGCAGATTTTAGTAGAATTATTTCAAGAACTTACTCAACCGTTATTTGCCCAACGTGCTGATTGCGTTCTGTTTACCAGAAACCATCATTTATCAGACTTATAATCATTGGATAAACTGGCTTGCAGAAGTGCCCCAAACGGTTAATTTTGTTGGAACGATATAGTCGATTGGTTTCTTCATAAGCCAGTTCTGCCCGACTGGTAAAAATCATATAAACTGCAAGCCCATTATGGTACAAAACGATGTAATCGAACCGATTTTACAGGAAGACAAAGGCCGATTTGTGCTGTTCCCGATTGAACACTGGGACATTTGGGAATACTATAAAACCCACCAGGCATCGTTCTGGACTGCCGAGGAAATTGATCTTGGCCAGGACATGAAAGACTGGAACGGTCTGAACGATGGCGAACGACATTTCATTTCGCACGTTCTGGCGTTTTTTGCTGCTTCCGATGGAATCGTAAACGAAAACCTCGCCGTTAATTTTTTGTCGGAGGTACAATATGCCGAAGCTAAATGTTTTTATGGCTTTCAGGTCATGATGGAGAATATCCACTCCGAAACCTATTCGTTGCTGATTGACACCTACATTAAAGATGCGGCCGAAAAAGACCGGCTGTTGAATGCTATGGACACCATTCCGTGCGTTCAGAAAAAAGCTGAATGGGCGTTGCGATGGATTGATAACGGGAGTTTTGCCGAGCGATTGATTGCTTTCGCAGCTGTTGAAGGTATTTTCTTCTCGGGGTCGTTCTGCTCAATCTACTGGCTCAAAAAGCGCGGCCTGATGCCCGGCCTAACTTTCTCGAACGAGCTAATTTCCCGCGATGAAGGGCTGCACCGCGATTTTGCGTGTTTGCTCTACACCGATCATATCCAGCATAAACTGCCCGAATCGCAGATTTACGACATTATCCGCAATGCCGTTGAAATCGAGCAGGAGTTCGTTGTTGATGCCTTGCCCGTGTCATTGATTGGTATGAATGCCGATCTGATGAAGCAATACATTGCTTTCGTTGCCGATCACCTGCTGGTTACGCTGGGTTTGCGTAAACTCTATGACGTATCGAACCCATTCGATTTCATGGACATGATTTCGTTACAGGGTAAAACGAACTTCTTCGAAAAGCGTGTTGGCGAATACCAACGGGGTGAAGTAATGGCCAAATTTAAAGCCGCCAAAGCCAGCGCTACCCAATCGCAGGATTCCGGAAATCCGACACCAGTGGCCGTTGTCGAAGAACCCAAAGGAATTACATTCGATGCCGATTTTTAGATACTTAAAGCGATAGATTCGTTATAGACTATAAATAATCGCTTCGTTAGATAGAAAGTCCCGCTATAATTGATGATTATAGCGGGACTTTCTATTTTTGGGGTTTATCCGACTTGTTACTTATCCCTTGTTTATGAATCGATTAGATGTTATTCAGGCCTTGATGCGCCAGAAAAACTTAAAAAACTACCTTGAAATTGGTGTTGAAAACGGGCATATTTTTTTCCGGATCAAGAGTTCGTTTAAAGTTGCTGTGGATCCGAATTTTATGTTTGATACCAGCCGCCGGATCGGCAAAACGCTGATCAATCCCTATAATCTTACCAATCAGTATTTCGAGAAAACCAGTGATGATTTCTTTGCGCAGGACGCCCCCAGCGTTTTTTCTCAGAAAAAAATTCAGCTGGCTTTGGTCGATGGCATGCACGAATATCAGTTCGCCCTGCGTGATGTTGAAAACACGCTCAATTACATGGGTAATGATGGTGTTATCATTATGCACGACTGCAATCCGCAGACGCAGGGGGCAGCGGGGCGTTTTGACGATTGGGAAACCGGTGAATGGAACGGCGATGTCTGGAAGACGGTCATTCACCTGCGAAGCCAGCGCCCCGATTTAAATGTGTTCGTTCTCGACTGCGACCAGGGTCTGGGTATTGTTACCCGTAAACAGGCTGGAGACGCCGGACCGCCGTCTGTAGCACTGGAACCTGCACCGGTCTTTGCACCCGCGGATATTAACGCATTAACGTACGATAGTCTGGTTCAAAATCGAAATAAATGGCTTGATTTAAAGCCAGCCAGCTTTTTCTACGACTATTTCGGTCTTCAAAAATAAAGACGGCGGTCGTTGTCGATTCCCTTACCGAATAACCTGACGGTATCGCAAACTCTCACGCATAGGACTACCGCGCCAGATGAATCCGGCCAGTCGGGCATAGATCCGGTTACGGCGGAATTTGCGACCGTTTTTGATAAAATAATAAGCCCTGAATAAAGCTCGTTCGGTCCAGGAGTGGTATTTCCGGAAGTAATAAAAGAGCGAAATGTAGTATTCTTTTTCGACGTCGTAGTTGCGGTTTGTACTTTGCCCCGTAAAATGGACATACTCCGCCTGTGGAATCAGATACGCGTAAAATCCATTCATTAACAACCGCTTAGCCAGATCTTCTTCTTCGACGTAGAGAAAATGAGCGACGTCGAAGCCGCCGATCGTATGGAAAGCCGATGCTCTGACAAAGAGCGTGCTACCCATAATGAACGGAACACGCTGCGGTTCGGTGTAAATATGCCGGATGGGAGGATAGAGAGCCGGATTGAGCATCCGGACAAAGCTATGGCCAAGAATTTTGCTCCCGAGCGTGGGTAAATAACCAAATGTTGCCTGCCGTGATCCGTCACCGGCAAACATCTGCGCCCCGCACACACCCGCGTCAGGTGTGGCGTCCATAAATGCAGCTAACTGACTGCACACATTTGTCCGGAGCAGGCAGTCGTTGTTTAAAAAATAGTAGTAGTCGGCTCTGGGGTCTGCAAACTGAATGCCCATCATATTTCCACCCGAGAAACCGAGATTAATTCGACTGCGGATCAGACGAACGTTTGGGCGGCTGGCAACGGGTTCCAGCGCCTTGTAATTATCGGGCGATGAGTTATTGTCGACGACAATAATTTCATAATGAACCCCCTGCGTTTTTTCGTTAATCGAGTCGACGCAGTCAAATGTAAACTGATGAGAGTTATAATTAAGAAGAATAATCGAGACGATACGCTGATTCATTACCCATGATAGATGGCCGGCAAAACCGCAAAGAACCAGTATTTGGCTCAGAAAACAAAAACAGATATCATTCTTATCGGCTTATTCATCTGCCCCCAATACCTGCCAGACTAAATCTGACTCATAGCCTTTGCTCAATGCATAACGGACGAGTTTTTGTTTGACAATCAGCGGGTTGTCGTCGCGAATGCTTCGGCGTTTCTTGTCCAGCAGTTCAGTGAGAGCGGTTCGATAGTCATCCGGGGCAATTTCTTTCATAGCCTCTTCGAGGTTATAACCCGAAATTCCCCGTTGCTGAAGGTGCTGTTTGATTTTTCGTTTACCCCAGCCTTTTACCCGAAACTTGCCCCCGGCGAAACTTTTAGCAAACCGTTCTTCATTCAGGTAATTCTGTTGAATCAGCTCGGCGATAACTTCTTCGGCATCGTCGCCTAAAACGCCCCATTCCTTCAATCGGTCGCGTACTTCCTGCTGTGTTCGTTCCTGATAGGCGCAAAACATGGCCGCTTTGCGAAGGGCGTCTTTCAGATAATCGGTCATATAGTAAAAACACGGAGACTGGGGGAGAGGTTCGGATCGAGTCTGCATGCGGTCAGCTAGCTGACCGCATGCAGACCTGACTTACCATGTTCTTTTGCTCATCATTTTATCCAGCTCGGGTCGCGTCATGCTTCCCAGTTCGGGATGCTGACCGAGCCATTTGAGGAAATTAGTTTTAATATCGTCTGTCCACTGGCTATCGATCTGGCCAGTGGTGTAGCGCCCTGACTTAACCATTTCAAAGCCAAACTGGTCTTTGCGGGTAACAAATTCGCAGGTACTGATCACCTGTTCGGCCATGTGGGCCGGAACAAAAAGAACGCCTTCCCGCTGGGCGATCACCAGGTCGCCGGGTAAGACCATGGTACTACCTATGCGAATCGGTGTATTGAGGCCCATGAGCACCATTTCTTCCAGAAAAGAAGGGTGGAAATCACGGACAAAGGCATTAAATCCTTTGATATTCTGCAATTCCTGAAGATCTCTGGCGGCCCCATTAAAAATAACTCCGTTGCCGGTTTTACTAAAAATGGCATTCCCCAATGTCGCCCCCATCAGTGTTCCGCCACCAATTTTGCCAAAAGCATCAGCTACGTACACGTCGCCTTTGGTAAGCGTTTCTATTGGCCAGGTGTTTGTATTGCCTTTTCGACCTTGTTTGGTAAAACCCCGCTCTTTAATATTTTTCTCAATATCCGGTCGGCTCGGCATAAACATGGCCGTAACGGCACGACCGATTACCGGCACATCATCCTTTATCAGTTTCCAGTTGCCTTCATACTGATTCGTATAGCCTTCATTTTTTAAAACGGTCCAGGCATCATCGAGCCCTATGTTTTTAGCTCGTTCCAATAAGGCATCAGGAATCTTAGGCCGGCCATCGGGAAAGCGCTCACCCTGCCATTCTGATGTTAAAAATACCAATTCATCTTTGGGGATTGTTTGAGCGAATGAAGCGCTTTCTACGCAAAGGAGAGCACTAAAAGAAAAGAAGAGGGCAAGACTGGATTTCATTAGTCTGGTTTTATTTATGACAATGCAAAAATCAGGATTTATAAATTTCATCCCTAAAAAATAATAGGCCCTAAGGCCTATTACGTAAGCATTTTTCAGTCGGCAGATCCTTTGCGCGAACCCTGTTTACCTTCGGTACCATCAGTCGCTGACTGCTCAGAGCAGACTCGCTCAATGGCCTTCTTTGGCCAGATAGGATTCGATATCTTTTTCGGTGATTGCCAGTTTCTTCGGATACTTGCCGACCCAGGCTCTGAACTCACCTTTGATTTTGTCGGACCAGTCGCCGTGGATTTCACCGGATGGATATTTCCCCTGCTGAAGGAGTACCCGTTCAAACTCGTCGCGCAGGGCGGTCATTTCAGACGCCGATACCAACCCTTCGACGAGGTGCGCCGGAATGAATACGGTTCCATATTCATTCGCAAAGACGGCATCACCGGGTATCACGGTAACCTCACCAATGCGAATCGGGGCATTGATTGACGTTGGGGTCATATCTTTAATGTAAGACGGATCATGCCCTTTTACCCAGGCGTTAAATCCTTTCGTGTCTTTCAGTTCCTGCATATCGCGAACCGATCCGTAAAAGATGACGCCTTTGCCCGTTTTTCCGTAGATCGCATTCCCTAAACTTGACCCGATTAACGTACCATCTTTGATCTTTCCATAGCCATCAGCTACATAAATATCGCCTTTGGTTAATATATCAATTGGCCAGATATTGATCCCTCCTTTTTGCGATCGGCCTTCGGCTTTGCCCTGCGCTCTGACCAAACTGTCGAGATCGGGTCGGGTCGGCATGAACTGAGCGGTCACGGCACGGCCGGTCATCGTCTCACCCGGTTTGAGGATAACCCAGTTTTTTTCGACCTGATTCCGATAGCCTTTTTTCCCTAGATAACCCCAGATTTGCTCCAGTGTGCAATTCTGTAACCGCTCCAGAACCAGATCAGGTATTTTCGGACGGCCATCCGGAAACCGTTCTCCTTTCCAATCGGCGGTTAATGCTTTAACATACTCCGGAGAAGAACCTACCCGTTGGGCCTGCGCAATAAAACCGCCCCAAATACAAAGTGTCAGTACTAGTAATGTCCTTTTTATCATTGCTTTAAGTGGCGTTGAAGGATTAGTAGAATTAATGATAGGCATGGCAAACGTTTGAACGTATTTTTAGTCTTTGAACAACTGGCCCCTACGGTTAACTGAGAACGTATTATCGAGTTGGCGAGTAGTGCTGATTTGTTAAGGTAATCATAACCAAAAAGGCAACCAGATAAGTAAAATACTGGCATTGATTCATTTTATAAATGATTATCTATAAACCCGATAACCTTTATCATGAAAAACATTTTATCTCGATTGTCATTATCCGACAAATCATCTGACCGCCGTGATTTCCTGCGGAATGCCAGTCTGGGTGGCTTGTCGCTTGGTCTCATGTTCGATAAACAGCCTGGGCCTTACGCGGCCGAACAAGAGATGGAGTTTATCACGCAGAAGGTAAGTCGTTTCGCTAAGCCATCGGAGCTGAAAATTACCGATATGCGCGTAGCGATCCTGAATGGTGTGCCCTTTAGCAGCCCCATCATTCGCATCGATACCAACCAGGGACTCGTAGGCTGGGGAGAGGTTCGCGACGGAGCCAGCGCCAACTATGCCCTGATGCTCAAAAGCCGCCTACTCGGAAAAAACCCTTGTAATGTTGAGCAGATCTTCAAACAGATTAAGCAGTTTGGTGGCCAGAGCCGGGCGGCCGGTGGCGTCTGCGGGGTAGAAATGGCTCTTTGGGACCTGGCCGGTAAAGCCTATAACGTACCGGCTTATCAGTTGCTGGGTGGTAAATACCGCGATTTCATTCGGTTATACGCCGATACACCCGAAGCCGATACTTACGAAGGCTTTGCCGAAAACATGAAGAAGCGCCGGGATCAGGGTTATACCTTCCTGAAAATGGACTTTGGTATCGGCATGCTGGCCGATCAGCCGGGCATGCTGGTCAATGCCAATAACTGGAGTGTAAAAAGACAGTGGAATGACTCAGAACCCGGTAAGCTGGGGAATTACGCCAATACGAAGCACCCGTTCACCCGTATTCAGGTCACCAAAAAAGGCTTAGACAGATTAGTGGAGCACGTTGGCAAAGTACGCGACATTGTCGGTTATGACACCCCACTGGCTGCCGACCACTTTGGCCATTTCGATGTGAATACAGCGATCCAGATTGGTAAAGCGATGGAGCCTTTCCGGCTGGCCTGGCTCGAAGATCTTGTCCCCTGGTTCTACACCGATCAATGGAAGCAAATTTCGGATGCGATCGATACGCCCACGCTGACGGGCGAAGACATCTACCTGAAAGAAGGTTTTATCAAACTCATCGACGCCAAAGCCATTGACATGATCCATCCGGATCTGGCATCATCAGGCGGTTTGCTGGAAACGAAAAAAATTGGGGATTATGCCGAAGAAAAAGGCATACCGATGGCGATGCACTTTGCGGGTTCGCCGATTTCGATGATGGCTAATGTGCATTGTGCGGCTGCCACCGAGAATTTTGTAGCGCTTGAACACCACGGTGTCGATGTGGTGGGTTGGGAAGATCTGATCACAGGCATGAAGCCAATCGTAGAGAAAGGCTTTGTTCGGGTGCCCGAAAAACCGGGTCTTGGTGTTGAATTGAATGAAGAAGTAGCCAAGAAATTCCTGAAAAAAGGAGGTACCTGGTTTGCGCCGACCGATGTGTGGAATACCCGTGATTCGGCCGATCGGGAGTGGAGTTAGTTAGGTTTACAATAAGTGGTAAGTGGTGTCGGGTTCTCAAACCCGACACCACTTACCACTTATTGTAAATGGCTTACTGTAAAAGATTTTTGAGCGCATTCGTTAAATCGGTGTAATGATAGGCGAACGTTGTTTCATCGGCGATACGCTTGTTCAGAACATAATTTCCTCCTGTGACGGCAATCGCCAGTTCACCGTACATCATCTTAATCACGAAGCCCGGAATGTTGGGCAGGATCATAGGGCGGTGCAACACGCTGGCAATGGCTTTTGTCAGCGATTCGTTCGTAGCAGGATTGGGAGCTACCGCATTATAAACACCCTGCCACGATTCGTCGGTCAGTGCCTGAAGGTACATCCGGCAGAGGTCGTCGATATGAATCCACGAAATATATTGCTGACCCGATCCGATGGGTGCGCCAGCTCCCAGCCGAACGGGTTGCGCTAATTTAGGTAATGCCCCGCCATCCATCGTCAATACGACGCCCGTTCGTAGCTTGACGGTTCGAATGCCTAGTGCAGCTATCAGGTCCTCCGAGCGTTCCCAGGCGCGTACTACCTGAGCCAGAAAATCGGACCCGCCCTGGCTTGTTTCGGTTAATGGCCGATCGGCGGTGTCGCTACCGTAAAAACCAATGCCCGATGAGCCAATGAATGATTTTACTTTATGTGGATTTTTCGCGAGTGCCTGCGCTAAAAGTTCGGTGGATTGAGTACGACTGGTCAGGATTTTATCTTTACGAGCATCGGTCCAGCGTTCGTCGGCAATGCCTGCTCCGGCGAGATGAATAATATGATCGGCGGTTTGAATCGCTTTCGGGTCGATATGTCCTTTATCAATGTCCCACTGATAGACTGTCACGCCCGATACGGGCTTGCTTTCCCGGCTAAGCAGTGAAACCTGAAAACCTTGTTGACGAAGTAATTGGGTTAAATGACGGCCAATGGTACCGGTGCCGCCAGTTATCAGAACGGTTTTACTCATGAGTAATAGAATGGGTTGGTGAAGGTATAACCCGCTGAGAGCGGCTGGGGTTTTGAATACCTGCAAACGGGTAATCGAATTCGATAAATGGTTACCACCCATTTTCGGGCCATCAAGATAGTTAGGTGTAACTATTGCCGCCGGAGGTGCTTATCGTCAATTTTGGTCTGATCAAAAACACTATTCAGACTGGACGAAATGAAAAAGCAAGGTATTAGTCTTATCCTCTCTACGTTACTAGCCGGTATTTCTATCGGGCAGGCACAACTGTTAACGAATCGATCTGTTGTAAAAATCAACCTGTCGGGTGTGGCCATAAAGAGTTATACCGTCCAGTATGAGCGATTACTTTCCCGACGGAGCTCCATTACATTGTCGGCCAGTTTATCACCCAATGCCCCACTTCCTTTCAAACAGGCACTTATGGACCAGTATGGTGGGAATGATGATGCCAAAAGGGCTATCGACAATACGCTGTTTACGAAACGAATCGCAACACTGGAGTATCGATTCTATATGGCAGGTCACGCACCAACGGGTTGGTATATAGCCCCTTTTGTTCGCTATATAAACATGGATATCAGTCAGGATTATACCTACACACCCAGTGATGGTATTCTACACCATGCCCATCTTGATGCTGGATTCAGTGCGGGTGGGGCGGGTCTGTTATTGGGCTATCAATGGATGTTTGGTAAACGGGTAGGGCTCGATTTGTGGCTGTTAGGGCCTTTTTACGGAACAAAAATTACCGCCAATTTTACAGGCGAAGACCCACTTTGGCCAAGTTTAAAACCCGCTGATATCGTAAAACTGAAGAACGATATTGACAGTACAGATCTGCCACTTTATACAGTTAAAGCCACCCTGAATTTACCGACTATTCTTGCTCAG
Organism: Spirosoma endbachense; assembly: GCF_010233585.1. NCBI lineage: Bacteria > Pseudomonadati > Bacteroidota > Cytophagia > Cytophagales > Cytophagaceae > Spirosoma > Spirosoma endbachense. The sequence continues at coordinate 7,355,735 of NZ_CP045997.1, read as the reverse complement.
TTGCAGGGCCCTTATTATGGCGTTCGTGCGTTTGGATTGGCACTGGCTTACAGTTTTTAACGCGATTAAAAGGATACAGATAGCCAATCAAAAGTTGAAAAATTGCAGGAACGGTCGATTTAATGGCTTCAACCGGCAAATCGCCGGCATTGATCAGTTAGTATTCATTACTGTCGGTTAAGTGTCTGGATTTTAAGTTTTTACTGCCTGTTATGCCGGAAAATAACTCCTTTTTGTTTGCATTATAGCAGGGTTATTTTTGTGGATATCTCAATAGGATAATACGTCTCCCTCTAGGTTGAGGTATGATGTGGGTTTGTTTTTGTGCGGAAGGCTATATGAAAGGTTGGCTACTTGTCGGAATTGGAATCTGGTGGCTAACGGGTATCAGCGCCTGGGCTCGTACGTATACTGACGCCGAAGCGCATGCTGCCTGGACGCAACTTCAGCGGCAGCCGATTACTGAACAGACCTTTCGGAAAACCTGCGACCTGATTCAGGATGTAGGGCAAACGAACCTACCATTGGCATATGAATGGCTGGCTCAGTATGTATCGAAAGTACAAAAGAGCGGCAATCGACGCTGGATTCATATCCTGCTTATCAACTGGGGAAAAGCTAAAGAATCGCTGAATCATTACGACGAGGCCGAACCTCTGTTTCGGCAGGCTCGCCAGAATGCCCGAGCTATTCCTTTATTATACTGCCATGCACTGACCTACACCGTTCAGCTTTATTATGACTGGGGTAAGCCCGATTCGCTAGCCCACTATTTAACGCTCGGCGAACAGGCTGCCCGGTCTGCCAATGATCGCGAAACGTTAGCTCTTTTACGCGACTTCCGGGGGGCTTCGCGTATCCGGTCGGACCAACGTGAGGCCATGCGGGCCGATTTCGAAGAAGCGATCCGACTGTCAGCAGACCTGCCTGATAAAAACGCGCTTTTCATGGCTCGTCATAGTCTGGCTTCGTATTACCTGACTAATCTACAGCAACAAGTTATGGCGTTCGACAGTCTGCTCGAACTCGCCAAAGACAGTAGTCTGTCCCGAAATCCCCGCTTTTATGAACGTACGACGGTCTATTTTCGCAGTCCTCGTCCGACTGTTCTTTTCAAACTTGCTCAATTAAATCTGTTGCTAACGGATTACGAGAATGCCGGAAAGTTTGCCGATATGGTTTACGACGAGCTTGTCAGACCCAATCCTAAGGCGCCAATGGTGCCTTATTTTAACGCCGAAATGGCCATTATCCGGGTTTATCAGGGTCAGATAAAGCAGGCCAGCGTCTTCGTTGATTCGAGTCGTCGGCAGTTTGGCGGAGCAGAAGCCCAAATTCCGTATTCCGGTTATTTTTTGGCGGCTGGTCTATTGGCCGAACAGGATGGACAATTGGCGAAAGCAGCTGATTACTATAAACAATCGCTAACAAAAGGATTGACTTCGGTTTCGTTTTCGCGGATTCCTCTCGAGCTTCATTATGTACGCGCTTTACTCCGAACCGGCCATTATGACAAAGCCCGGCAAATGCTGGCTCCTTTAACAACTGCCGCAACAACGAATCAGTATTCGGCCATTGGGTTATACTATTACCAGTCGTTGGCCGAACTCAACAAAGCGCAGGGTAATTATGTCCGTTATGGGCAGGCACTCGATACCTACCATGCCATTCGTGACTCACTGACGAGTCTGAACCAGTATCGGGCTGTACAGCAGATTCTGGCTCGCGTAAGAATTCGGGACAAGGAGCAGCAGATTGACCGGCTGAATGCTGAAAATGAAGCCCGGACCCGGCAATTGCGCCGTGAGCGACTATTTTACGGAGCCATTATTACACTGGCTGTTCTGACTATTGGCTTGCTAGTATTGTATGTGCGAAACCGGCAGATTCGGGCCCGGCAGCGCGAGGCCCTACAACAAAGCCAATTGGAACAGCTCGAAAAACAGCGTCATATTGACTTAATGCAAGGCATTATAAAAGCCGAGGAAAACGAGCGACTAACCATTGCCGACCAGCTACACAACGAGGTGAATCCATTACTGGCAGTCGTGTTGCTTAACGTATCGTCGGCCCTGGAAACGGTGGCACCAGATGCATCAACTGCTCCAAAGCTCCGTAAAGCGCAGGATGTCCTAACGTCCATCAATAGTACAGTACGTGGCATTAGTCATCGACTGACTCCGCAACTCATTGAGCAGCATGGATTTAGGCGCGCCATCGAGGAGTTGGCCGAAAGTGTCAATATGTCAGGGAAAGTACAGCTTCATACTATTGTGGTAGGATTTGACAAGGCCTTGCCGTTGTCATTTCTTAGCGACCTCTATCGAATTGTGCAGGAATTGGTTCATAACGTGATTCGACACGCCCAGGCTACAGAAGCTACCGTTGAGGTTATTGAACATGATCGGCACGTAACTATTCTGGTGGAAGATAATGGCGTGGGCATAACGGCTAACACCGGGGGCGATGGGCAGGGCTTGCAGACGATCCGGGCCAAAGTGGCCATGCGCCACGGCCAGATGGATGTGCAGCGTAAATCGGATGGCGGCACGCTGGTCGTTATTGATGATCTCGAACTGCCTGAAAGTAGCAGAGAGGCTAATCGACCTACTCAGTCGGTGAATTAGTTAGCGGTAACTATTTCAGGCAAAAGATGCAGCGAGGAACTTTGTTCGGCACAGACTTCAATAACTTTCAATCTGTGTCGCAAAGGCTATGAAAACCAGCTTACGTCTGATCCTGTTTAGTATTGGGTTACTGACAGGGTGTAGCAAATCTTCGCCTGAACCAGAGCCTGAATTTTACGTGTCGGCAACCATTGGCGACAAAGAATGGATAGCAAACGTGAATAACAGTCAGAATACGCCCGTGGCAGCAACAATCAGTCAAAATTTAGTGGTCGTTGTAGCGGCACAAAATGCCGATAATGCCACGACGGCCCTTGGTGTGGTCTTCCCTGAATCCATCACACTAAACACGGCCGTTGCTATCGATCCGGCGCAATACCTGGCGCTGGCGTACTCGATTTCTGAGACCGAAGGCTACTCCGCCGATCCCAGTAAAGGAGGTAGCGGAACGCTGACTGTGACCCGGTTCGACGAAGCTGCCGGAATTGTTGAAGGAACTTTTATGGGTGAAGCTATCCACAATAAAAATGGTAGCCGTATCCGTATTTCGAATGGGCGGTTTCGTTCTGCTATTTACAAGACTAGTGTAACAACACCACCGCCCGGCAAACGTTGACCTCTAAGTTGTCTGAATCATGACGCTACTCCTTGCCGACGACCATCCGCTCCTGCTCGACGGGCTTCGAAGCGTCCTGGCCGATCTGCCCGATACCGATCTGTTGCCTGCTGTCAATAACGGACATCAGTTACTGGATTACCTCCACCGGCATCCTGTCGATATGATCCTGCTGGATCTGAATATGCCCAAGACCGATGGATTGACGGCTCTCAAACAGATTCGTCGGGATTTTCCCGCCATAAAGGTCATTGTTTTCACCAGCTACAATCAACCTCAGCGTATGCGGGAGGTGCAGGCACTCGGTGCAATGGGTTATTTGCTTAAAACCACCGATGCGCCAACGCTTAAAACCGCCGTGCAGCAGGTTTGGGCAGGACGGCCGTGGTTCCCGATGCTCCAACGGGTGGTGGTTGAGCCACCCGCCGACGCCTTTATGCAGAAATACCAGCTGACAAAACGGGAAATTGAAATTATTCAGCAGATTGTCGGTGGGTTGACCACGAAGCAAATAGCCGATGCGCTCTCGTTAAGTGAGTTTACCGTCAATGCTCATCGGCGTAACATTGCCCGCAAGCTCGGCATCGATACCCCCGTTGGCCTGGTCAATTTTGCGCGCGAACAAGGTCTGGCATGAGTTATTCATAAGCGTAAAGTCTGGCCTAAAATCGTTAGCACTAACTATAGTATGCCAGGTTTGGGGAGCTGAATTTTGTTGAGAAATCAACGATTGATTACTACAATGAAATTCGCTTCTATCTACATTTTTACGCTGGTGATAGGTCTGTTGCTGGCAGGTTGTTCAGGGAAAACAGATTCCCCTTCCCCTGGTACGACCACGCCACCCACCTCGACCACGATGACTATGCCCCCTTCGACCACAACCACAACACCGCCTACCGCCACCACTGGCACTATCGTTACGACCCTCGCAGGTAATGGCACAGAAGGTTATGTGGATGCAACCGGTTCAGCAGCCCGATTCAAAAACCCATCAGCACTCGTGTGCGATAAGGCCGATAATATCTACGTCGTTGATTTAAATAATGCACGCATTCGGCTTGTATCGCCAGCGGGCGTTGTAACAACACTGGCCGGTAACGGGAGCGTTGGTATAACCGATGGAGCCGGAGCCAGTGCGTCGTTCTATCTGGCGGGTGGAGGTTACGTATGCCGGGATGCATCGGGAAATATGTTGCTGTCGGAAAATAGTACGACTCGCGCATCCATTCGCCAGGTTACCCCGGCAGGTATAGTGAGTACGTTAACCAGCGTGTCAATCGGTGTGGGAAACCCGCTTGGGTTTTATGGAATTACTACCGCTTCGAACGGTGATCTTTACATTTCTGATGGCGGTGCAATTCGACTCTTCCGGAACGGTAACCTTACCATTTTTGCGGGTGGCACCCGAGGATATGCCAACGGAACATTGAGTGAGGCTCAATTTAGTAATCCTGATGCGCTCGCATTTGATACCGACGGCAATCTGTATGTAGGTGATGCGAATGACTGTATCCGGAAAATTACACCGGCAGGCGTGGTCAGCTTGCTGGCAGGCCAGCCAAAGGTGAACGGTAGTGGTGATGGAAAAGGGTCGGCCGCTACATTCAGTAGTATAAATAGCTTAGTGGTTGATAAACAGGGTAATATATATGTAGCCGACAGCTATCTGATTCGGAAGGTTACCCCTGATGGTACGGTCACGACAATTGCTGGCAGTAGTCCGGGCTACGTTGATGGCGCAGGTACAGCGGTCCGGTTTAATAACGCACGATCCATCGCAATAGATAGCAAAGGCATATTGTATGTAGCCGACCTGAGTAACCAGGCTATTCGGAAAATCGTTGTTCAGTAAACCTCATAGGGAAGCAACTACTCGATCGTTCAATAAAAGTAGAGACTAACTGATCGTGGCTAAACCGCCCACTCAGTAGGCAAACCTAACTGCCGGGCGTAATGGGCCGGAGCCGTAGAATGTACCCAACGAAGGAGTTTATTGATCTCGTCGGCAAATTCAATGTGGTAATCAGGATCAAGTTTACTGGCTTTTTTTAGCACCTGATCTGTACGCTTGGCTATGTAATCAGCGGCTTTATCCGTACGGGAGTTATATTTCTGAAGCAGATGAGCGTTGTGATCGTAAAACGTATTGAGCATATACAACATCAATTCCACCTCGCCGTACTTGTCTTTGGTAACCTTCAGATGCCGACTGATATACCCACTAATCGTCCGCATATCCATCATAACCCAACCCGCCGAATCCTGATTGAGATTGGCCGTTCGGCTGATAAACTGCCGGATCAGCTCACGACGTTCGTCGAGGGTGTCGCTGTGTTCGACCAGCTCAAACTGGAGTTTTTCGGTCAGAACCGCATCTTTGGCAATAAGTCGAAGGAGTAGCTTATCTTTCTCAACGCCCGGCATCCGGACAATCGCTTTCTTCAGGTCTGGGTCAAGAGCAGGCATATCGTAATACTAAGACGGAACAGATAAAGGGATTCGCAAAATTATCTATTCTACACTATTCATTCTACTTTCTTCATGAACCAAACTAAACCCCAACCATATCGCCTTCGTCGGCCCGGATTTTATCTTCAATGTAGGCGATGATCTGATCGGCCACGTTAATGCCGGTTGCGGTTTCGAAACCTTCTAATCCCGGCGACGAGTTAACTTCGAGTACAAGTGGCCCCCGGTCGGACGGTAACATATCGACTCCGGCTACTTTCAGACCAAGCGCGCGGGCTGCCTCTATCGCAGTCTGCTCTTCATCCGGCGTAAGTTTTACGGCCACGGCATTGCCTCCCCGATGGATATTTGATCGAAATTCCCCGTCAAGACCCTGCCGTCGCATGGCCCCCACAACCCGACCACCTATCACAAAGGCTCTGAGGTCAGATCCTTTCGCTTCAGCAACGAATTCCTGGACTAAAACATGCTTTTTTAATCCGTAGAAGGCTTCGATGGTCGATTTGGCGGCTTTGGTCGTTTCGGCCAGAACCACGCCGATTCCCTGTGTTCCTTCCAATAGTTTGATCACAACGGGCGGCCCGCCAACCAGTTCGATGAGCTGTGTAACGTTGCCGTTTTTGGGGTGATTGGCGAAGACCGTTTTGGGTAAACCGACCCCGGCTTTCGAGAGGATTTGTAAACTCCGGAGTTTATTGCGTGATCGGGTAATGGCCTGCGACTTGGCGGTAGTGAACACTTTCATCATCTCAAACTGCCGGACAATAGCGCAGCCGTAATCGGTAACGGAGGCTCCAATACGTGGCACGATGGCATCGAATGATTCCAGTTCACGGCCTTCGTAGAGTACAGATGGTTTGCCGCCTTCAATCATGACCTGGCAGTTCAGGTGGTTTACCACAACGCCTTCGTGACCACGCTGATTGGCGGCATCAAGGAGCCGTTGGGTAGAATATAAATTCGGATTGGCCGATAAAATGGCAATACGCATTGAGGTAGTGTTTAATAAAGAGTGGTAGAGTAACCGCCAGGCCGTTTTGCTGATAAATTAAGTTTACTGAGGGCTGATGACCGCTCTGGTGGCCTTCTGACGAGAGTTATTTTTGGCTGTATAAGACAGGTTTTTCTGCGAAACGTCGACGACGAAACGATTACGAAGTAGTTTTCGGCCTAAGAGAACCGGGTTTTTAAGTTGTTCGCGGTCGGCAAGTGTAAATTCGGCCCGGATAATGCGCCCAAACAAGACGATACGCGTCTTGATCACATATCGTTTTTCGGCTACTCCGAAGGAATTACGAATCATCCGCTGGCTGAACTCGTCACTATAAAACCGTCTTGTGCCCTCTCCGGTTTTATCAATTACGCCAAAACTTAATTTTATTTTTCCCTCCACCTTCACGAGCTGAACATCATTACAGTGCAGCGACGATGTATAAGCTCCCGTATCTACTTTCGCCTGTACATCGAAAAGCGCCAGATCCGGGAAATCGACCAGATCAGTCATACCGATAATCTGCTTAGGCTTAGCAACTCGGGCTTTTTTCGGGCGGACTTTCATGGATAATGAGTTACGGTTTCTGGACTTTCGGGTCAACGCTGATTCCTGAGTTATTTACCGAAAACCATAAACCGAAAGCTTATGACCTGATCAATCGGCTAAATGTGAGTGACATATCCAGCATAATCATTTTGGCTCTGGCGTTTCGTTCGAGGTGGTAAGTTGCTTCATTCAGATCGCTTACGATCTGTTCAATGTGTTTGATTGTCAGTATTTTGGCGAAATTTTTGACGAAGGCCATTTCTTCATCAGGCAGGCGAAGCAGGGCACCGGCTCCCTGTTGCCACAAAAATAAGTCCCGATAGAGTCGGATGCTGTACTCAAGTAAACCTTTTTGTTTTTCCTTGCTGAAACCGTCGAATTGGTCGGCTTGTTTAACCAGTGTGATTAAATCCTGCCGGTAGCAGGTCCGCATCCAATCGGCAAACCAGGTGTGCCGGTCTGAACCCGACCCCTGATCGGGTTCAGACCGGACCAGATTCAAGGCTACCGAAAGATTGCCATCGGCCAGATATGCCGTCCGGCGGGCGGTTGTTTCATCGAGATTCAGGTGCTGGCGCAGATAGGTTGCTACTTCTTCATCCGAAAAAGCCCGGACGGCAACACGCTGCGTTCGCGATAGAATCGTAATTAATAATTTGTCGGATTGATTCGTAACGAGCAGGAATAATGTCTGGGCTGGTGGCTCTTCCAATACTTTCAGCAGGGCATTGGCCGACGTAACGTTCATTAGTTCAGGAAGCCAGATCAACATGATCTTATAAGCACCTTCATACGCTTTGAGGGAGAGTTTCTGCAAAATGGCACGAGCCTCTTCGGCCGAAATATTGCCCTGCTTATTATCTGCCCCGACCGTTTCGAGCCATTCGGGTAGGGTTCGGTAAGGCTGGTCAAGCAAAAATTTTCGCCAATCGGCCAGATAGGCTTCCGACGTTTTTCCTTTGGCCAGATTCGCCACCGGAAAGACCATGTGCAGGTCGGGGTGCACGAGCTTCTGGATTTTTATGCAGGATGCGCATCGACCGCATGAATCCATACCTGGTTCACCCGACTGCTGCCTGTCTTCGCAATTGACATATTGAGCCAGCGCCAGTGCCAGTGCCAGGTTGGCGCTACCCATTGGCCCGTCGAACAGCAACGCATGGGCAAGGTGGTTTGTCTGAACGGCCCTCAGCAGTAACTGTTTGGTTTCGGTATGGCCTATGATTTCGGAGAATTGCATAATCTGTTGACCGCACAACATCACCCGTAGTGATATCCGGTGCGATCATTAAGCGAGTTGGATAGCTATAGGCTGTTTAGGATGCTGAGTGGAGTTATAGTGGGTGGCCCCATCCGTTCGATATTGAAGATTTCCCGTAAAATGTTCTCTTCCTGCTCGTCGAAGTCCAGGTCACGTCGCTTGAAGGCTTCGGTAGCTACATGAATAGCTTTTTCAAGACGGTAGGTCATAAAGCCATCGCTGGCTCCGCCCCACGAAAAGGATCGTATGTATTTAGGTTGAAAGCTGCTGCCAAAAACATTGACACTAACACCAACAACAGTACCGGTATTAAACATGGTACTGATGCCTGCTTTTGTAAAATCGCCCATCATCAGCCCGCAGAAAATACGTCCGGTATCTTCGAGCTGACCAGTGGCATAGGAGTAGAGTTTAACGTTACTGTAATCGTTTTTGAGGTTCGAATTATTGGTATTAGCTCCTAGATTGCACCACTCGCCAACGACCGAATTGCCCAGAAAACCATCGTGACCTTTGTTGCTGTAGCCAAAGAAGACAGAATTGCCGACCTCTCCGCCAACTTTGCAAAATGGCCCGATTGTCGTGTTGCTCCGCATTTTTCCGCCCCAGTTTACGGTAGAGCTTTCGCCGAGCGAAAATGGGCCGATCACAACGGAACCTTCGCTGATGGTTGCGTTACGGCCAATGTAAATGGGGCCTCCTTCTGCGTTCAGGACCGAGGCCCGGATGGTGGCACCCTCTTCCACAAAGATATTTTCGGGGGCATAGCACCGCGTAAACGGGTCCGTAATCGGAGCAGATTGCCGCCCGGCTGTCAAGCGGGCAAAGTCCGCTCGGATTTGATCGCCGTTATGGACAAAAATATCCCACAGATTTCTGATAATAGTCAGCGGCTCAGCAAACGCCTTGAACTCATAGGGGTCGTTGAGCGTGGGGGAGGTCGATAACGGTTTATCTGTCCTTACGGCCAGTACCAGCCCATCGGGTGTATGAAGGCAACTGCCGACTGGCAATGCCGAAATGGATGTCTGCAAAGCGGCCGTTGGGCAGACCGCGCCATTCACATACCAATTGTCTGCATCAGCCTTTTGTGGAAACTTTACCGCCAGATAAGACTCGGTCAAATACGACGGTATCTGACCCAATGCATCGGCCCATTTCTCGGCAAGCGTCTGTATTCCAATCCGAATACCAGCCACGGGACGGGTAAAGGTAAAGGGCAGCAGCGCTGGCCGAATGGTCAGATCGTCAAATAAAACTAGATTGGACATGCGAAAAGCAATTGTAGACGCAAATATTCAACCTTAATTTGAAAAAAAAGAACGTATTAACAGTTACGTTTTAATTACTTTAACTAACCTCTATAAGCTGGAAAGGCCGTTTTTGACCTTTAGCAAGCGAAACAGTAAGCAAAACACTAAAAAAAATTAAGCGTCGTACTCTGCCAGCAATCCGCTTGCTTCAAACTTTCCCAGTTTCTCAATCAGTGCTTGATTTGATTGAGGGGTTATTTCGGGCATATTGACTACCCGATTCCGTCATCGCCAGATCAGTCGATTCCACTGGTGATTGATCACCGCCGGGCGGCCCCGCTTATTTTTCTTTTCATCAGCCTATTAACGTCTGTTTGATGAACTATGTGCAGTGGCCACCGTGGCGCGGTCAATTGGCAACGGAATCAGGTGGTCTGAGGCAGCGAAATCTCCACTGGGGTTCGTTAACTACTTATGGTACAACGACAACAGGTCTCAATGGGAACTGTTCATATCCAGACTACGGACATGGGTCCACGGATGAGTATTACTGTACAAGTTGGGAATTAGTAGATACTGACTCTTATCAACAGTGTTATGATACCGGTGGCACCCCTAGTCCAGGTGAAGGGACTGGACCAGCCCCCCAAACACAACCATCCAACCCCTGTCAGGATTCGGAAAGCCTGAGTAAAAACGATGACTTCAAGGCCAAAATGGCTGATCTAAAGGGTAAAGTAACACAAAACTACGAATCAGCCTATACGGTCACTGGCACTACTTATCAAGCCTTCCAGGGGGAGCCAAACACAGCAGGCGTCGCTTTAAATATTACCGCTCCTATAAACGGATTAATACATTCGCACTATACCGGATTATTATCAATCTTTTCTCCCGATGATATGTATGCTATAGTGGGAATCTATAAGGAAAACAAAATGGTAGATCCCAAAACATTTTCGTTAGGTGTAGTCACTGCCTCGGGTACCCAATATTTGCTGTATATTGATGACCTGGACAAGTTCAAGAAGTTTGCCGATTACATAACCAATACAGGATCTTTTGACCTTTACTCTATCGCATAAGAAAACCTCTTCAACATCAAGCCTGCTAATGACAAGGATACAAATGAGAAGAATTTTCTGCAATATTTGAAGGCAACCGATTGTGGCCTACGTCTCCATAAAGGCAACGATGACTTTAGCAACTGGAATCCCATCAAAGTGGATGATCAGGGTAATATTGTAAGCAATCCCTGCAATTAGTCTAATCACCATTTTCTGTATTTGCACATAGGAGATTAGACAATACACCTATTAACGCGATAACTCATAATCACTTACTCCAATGAAAAAAATAGTCGGCTTCCTTTATTTTTTAGTTATGATCAATTCGGTTTCCAACGCACAAGAGCTTCCCCGTTCAGGAAGTAATCTCACGAATAATAACCTGGACAAATTCGTAGGAACTTGGATGTGGACAAACGGAAAAGACACGGTAACGATGTTATTAAAAAAGGAGAATATCTTATTTCCAGGTAACATCCGAACTGATGCCATAGTCGGCTTTCATCTGTATAAGAAAGATAAAAAAGCAGTGAGCAGTTCGTTGGAATTTAAGAATACAAACTATTCTGACAAGCGTTCAACCATTTTGGCAACAGGTACTCCTAGTAATCTGAACACGATCAACGGAATATTTAACGATTTGAAAAAAGACAAATCAGTAAACATTCACTTGACGGTAAATCAAAACGTTCTTCAGGCTAATTTTTCTAATCGGGAGGGTATTCGTACCAAAAAACAAGGTGATGGCTTTTCGTTACCCGAAGCAATAAATTTCACTCGCCAATAACTGGCTTAAATTCTCTATTTTCTCTTGGCGATGATAAGACGTATTATAATGTAAATCCAATTACTGGGGAGTAACCAGCATTTGCACAAATGCTGGTTACTCCCCTTCTTTCCTTTCTAAAGTGGCTTCTTTTAGTAACTGGGCAAGGAATTACCCTAAGAGAGGTTAACGTTAAATTGTGTCAATTATCAAATATTTACAAAAACGAAGGTTATTGGCAAGAGTAATGCTGGCCAGCCTGTAACTTTAGTTTACCGTCGCTTTCGCGCATATACCACCTTTGTTTTAAAAGGTGGTATATGCGCGAAAGCGAACTCAGTTTTTCCCCTCCACACGATCGGTTCACGCTGAGATTCCATTGCTTGTTCGTCCTGCATAGCGCGGCATACCACTAAATCTATCCCCGTTTACTATCGGCTTACACAATTTTACGAGTTGCCAAATTAAAGACGATGGGCAATGTCAGCGGGCATGGTTCGCACGTCGAACGAAAGTGTGAAACCCTGAATGCAGATCCGGCTAACCTGGAGCTGAACCAGCGAATAGCCGACACGAATGATCCGGCCACTGACGAAAAGTGCGCTTCGATGAGATGAAGATTGAACCGCGCAAAGCGCGGTGGTGGCCATCGACATATTCATCACCGCCAGCCCTGAACACGTCAAAAACAACTACCCGGATGGCCCAATACGTTTGCTTTTGCCTTTCATACGGGACTAAATTTAGCCCGTTATCCAATTTAACGGGTGATTCTAAAAAGGGGCGCACTATAGAAATAGGTCGCCTTCTTTACAAATTAATTCACGCATCAATAACAATATATAATTTTATCATTCTGACGTAGTGGCACTTTAATTCTCGGAATGGAAAAGTTAGAACAAAACGTATGTTTACGAAGAACATGGCAACGTTGACTACGGATTATCTTATAGAGAAGATTGCTGATTTGCAGGACGAAACCGGTTTGTTCCCTTCATTTCGCAGTAATCCGGCCATTTTTTATCGACGTTCCGATACCAATATCTTTTTTACGGCCATTACGGTTTTTACAGTACAGTCGTTGCGTTCGGCTGTTTCGCCCCATACGCAGCATCTGATCCGCCAGATTTCGGAACAGGCGCGGACTGCCTTCCCCATTTTTCAGAACAAAGATGGGCTGGATACTTATAATTTCTGGCCAACGCGGCCATCCCGACACTTTCCCAATGGTTATCTGTTTCGTCATTTCGAGCATTTTCGCATTCCCGACGATATTGACGATACGGCCATGGTCTACCTGACCCAGATCGCTGAACCGCCCTCCACCGATACATTGAACTGGCTTAAAGCGAAACTAGCCCGGCATGCCAACGGGAGCCAACGGCATCAAATCAAAAATACCTATCCCGAGTACCGAAATCTGCGTGCGTACTCCACCTGGTTCGGGAAAAATATGGGTGTCGATTTTGATGCCTGTGCCTTAAGCAATGTCCTGTTCTGCATCTACCAGTATAACTTGCCCCGCAATCAGCACGATGCCGATTCGCTGGTTTATCTGCGCTCAGTAGTCGAGTCAGGCCGGTATGTGGCCGAGCCATTTCGGTGCGCTCCGCATTATGCCCGCACCTCCCTGATTATTTACCATCTGGCCCGATTGATGGCGGCTTTTACGATACCTGAACTGGAATCCGTTCGTTCGCGGCTTATTGCCGATGCGCATCGGGAGTTGAGCAAAACCGGCAATCGTCTTGAACAAATTATACTGGCAACGTCGCTCAGGCGATTAGGGGAGGTGTTGCCTACCATCGATACGAACCATATTGAACGGGACTTCGACACCTTCAATTTCTTCATTGCCGGTTTGCTTACCGCTTACGAACAGCCCTGGTTGCGCCGGTTCGCTGATCGGCCGCTTATGCAAATGCGCTGGCAGTGCGAGGCTCACTGCTGGGCGCTCGTCGCAGAATACGTTGATTTGGTGGATAATTAGATCCGTAACTTTCGCGCAGAGGTGTCGTTCAGAAGCGTGCCACGGTTTCTAATGCTGCTCCTAATAACCGTGGCACGCTTCTGAACGACACCTCTGCGCGAAGCTCTAATCCTCACAAACTCATTCCTCCATCCACGAAAATTGTTTGCCCCGTCACATAACGTCCGGCATCGGAACAGAGAAGGACAGCCATTCCGGCAATATCTTCTGGCTGACCGTCGTAGCCAACCGGAACGCTCATGCGCTGGCTAATGCGATCAGGTATAGGCGGGGTCGGTTCATCGGTGCGTGGCGTGTCGATAATACCAGGGGAGAGATTATTGATTGTAACGCCCTGATCGGCTACCTGAATGGCCAGATTGCGAACCGTATTCGCCACCGCAGCTTTCGTACCGGCATAAACAACCATAGCGGGGTGCGGCTTCAGTTCCTGAACACTACCCAGTGTAAGAATTCGTCCCCAGCCGCGCTCAGTCATGCCGGGCAAAAACTTTTGCATGATAAATAATGTCGATTTCCAGTTGGCCATCACCTGCTCCTCGAATTCCTGAGGGGTGGTTTCGGCCCATTGTTTGGGTTTCTGAACGGATGCATTCAATACCAAAATATCGATAGAGCCGAACTGCTTCGTGGCTTGGTCAAATAAATCGTCGGCTGCGTTATCGCTTGCCAGATCGACACCTATTGCGCTGGTTTTTACGCCAAATTTAGCAATAGCTTCCGATACGCTCTTGGCTTCATCGGCATCGCTGCGGTAATGAACCAGCACATTGGCGCCAAATTCAGCAAGACCTAGTGCAATTCCCTGACCTATACCCTGGCTTGATCCTGTCACGAGCGCATTCTTCCCTGATAAGTTGAGTAAGTTTTTTAGCATGTTCTGTTGGGGTTTCTGGTGCGAAGAAGAAAACGCCACCAATTAATGTAACTGCAATTGGTGGCAAAAGGCCTGAAAACTTTATTCAATGAAATGCACCTACGCTGGTTCCAACCATTGAGTAAACAAAGGAATCACTAGCCTGAATTCCAGACCAAATTCCTGATAATCATGAAAAAACTAACCTGGTTCCTAAGTGCTTTGCTCGTGCTGGCAGGCTGTCAAACCGCTGACGAGAAAAACGGCCCGTATCCCTACGCGACACAGTACGCCAATTCGTCAGACTTTATTTCCGGAAGTGAACCCATACGTACAGAGCAATACAACACAATTGTTGAAAATCCTTTTGTCGATGTAGCCAAAGAGGCTACGTCTACCTTTTCGATAGATGCCGATGGAGCCTCCTATGCTAACGTTCGTCGATTTCTATCGACGAATACCAGGCCTGTAGCTGATGCGATTCGGACCGAAGAACTGATCAATTATTTTCCGCTCAACTACGCCGATCCAACGGACGGTCGCCCGATTACGGTTGATGGCGAAGTAAGCAGTTGCCCATGGGATGCAGCCCATAAACTGATTCGGATTGGCGTAAAAGGCCAATCGATTGCCAAAGAAAACCTGCTCCCTTCTAACATCGTTTTGCTGGTCGATGTGTCTGGCTCGATGGGTGATGCCAATAAATTACCCCTGCTGAAAGAAGCATTGCCCACGTTTGTCGATAACCTTCGGGCTCAGGATAAAGTAGCAATCGTTACCTACGCCGGACAGGCCGGTGTAGCACTTGACGCAACCAGTGGTTCGGAGAAAAGTAAGCTGAAAGCGGCCATTAGCCAATTGGGCGCCGGAGGGAGTACGGCCGGGGCACAGGGCATTATTACGGCCTATGAAATTGCCGAAAAAAACTTTGTTGACGGCGGAAATAACCGGGTTATCCTGATGACCGACGGTGACTTCAACGTAGGCCCCAGCAGTCAGAAAGAGCTGGTCGACCTAATTGTCAGCAAACGTGACAAAGGTATTTTTCTGACGGTGGTGGGCGTTGGTGTTGGCAATCTTAACGATGGCATGATGGAGCAGGTTGCCAACAAAGGAAATGGTAACTACGAATACATCGATAATCTAAAACAGGCGAAGAAGGTATTCGTGGACGAGTTCAGTAAGTTTTACACGGTCGCCAAGGATGTAAAAATTCAATTGACATTCAACACCAGCCAGGTAAAGTCGTATCGTCTGATCGGCTATGAAAACCGCCTGCTGAAAAAAGAAGATTTTACCGACGATCGGGAAGATGCCGGAGAAGTGAATGCCGGGCAGACCATTACGGCTCTCTACGAAATTGTACCGGCTTTGCCAGAGATTTCTCCGGGTCAGGCCAGCCTGCGTTCTGCACCAACGTTCACCATTAATTTTCGCTACAAACGCCCTACGGCAGCTAGTAGTGAGGCTCTTGACTTACAAATTTTCGATTCCAGTGTCGACTTTGGTATGGCGAGTGAAAACATGCGATTTGCTGCTTCTGTGGCATCCTATGGCCTGTTGTTGCGTAACTCAGCTTATAAAGGAACTGCCACCTATAGCAATGTTCGCAATTGGGCATCGGCCGCCATGCGCTATGATCCCTACGGGTACCGACAGGAGTTCATTCAATTGATTGATAAGGCTAAATCGCTCTGATCGGTCAGTAGGTCTTCGTCATATCGGCCGGAATCGCCAGAATGAAGTTGGCCAGGTTTGGGCTTTCTACTTTAGGTTTATCAGGATCGGCCATTTCAACGGATGAGAGCGTTACGACCTTGATATCAGGCCGTTGCTGGCGTAAATACCAAACGATACCTTCAAAATTCTTGGAATGGTAATCGCCGTTAAAGTGCAGGAGGGTCTGACCGGGTTTCAGATTCTGTAAAATAAAATAAGCCATCGTGGCATCTTTGATGGCCTGAGCGCGGGCAAAATTGGCCGCCGGACTGCGTTCCGCCTGTTCGGGGTTCGCTTTATGTGCGTCGGTTTTGGTCTCAGTACCCCCATGAGTCCCCATCATATCGAGCATGGCCTTATAACCCGGCAGAGTGAGGTCAACGGTGAGGGGTAATGGGGCCATCTGGCGTTTGGCCTCTGCAGATAGGGTATCCAGTGCGCTTAAGCCTTTCCGGGCAACCAGCGTCGCATATTTACGAGGTACATTCGTGGCGACGAACGGAATCTTCTGTTCTCGGGCGAAACTGGCAATGGGCATGTAATCGGTATCGAAATTGGGCCAGAGCCGGGCTTGAGCAGCTAGTTCTTTGCTGGTAGTATGGCCTGTTACGTAGTCGGTAAGTGCCGTTTGATTGTCGGCCTCAAACATTTCTGCGCCCAGAATAAGGGTGCCTTTTTTAGCTACCTGTAAATCTTTGGTTAGCTGAAGCTCCAGCCAGTGACAGATTGGGTTATTGTGCAATTCGCCAAACAAAACAACGTCGGCACCGGTGGCCTGACGCAATAATTTAGCGTATGTTTGCGATTTCAGCTCAGGACTGTAAAGTCGATAGGCAGGTTTGTCGGGCCGGAAAGCAAATGCAATCAGGCAAAGGAGAAGCAGGGCGATACGCATAGGCAGGATTTGCGAATTTTATAAGCTCAATGTCGGAGAAAACGAATATATTAACTGCTCAATTCTGCTTAGGTCTTTGGCTGTAAAGCGTGCCACGGTTACTGATGCTGCTCCTGATAACCGTGGCACGCTTTACAGCCAAAGACCTACAGTAAATAACCTATAAACCTAATGCATAACCGTCTTTCTGTAACTAATAGGACGGATAATTAGTTACCCGTCTGTCAATCAAATACAGGGATCAAATCGAATTTTTTCCACCCAGTCTTACTTCCTCATGACCCTTTTAGAGAACCTTAAAAAATTTCCGGAGTTCACAACTGTTCCGGATGAACAACTTCAATGGCTGATCGACCGGGCCGAAGAAGTTATGTACGAACAGGAGACAATACTCTATAAACCTGGCGAACCCGCCGATCACCTGATGCTGTTGCTGGAGGGGCGCGTTCGTATCGATAATGGCTCCAGTGGTGTCGGTGATGAATTGTATATGTACGATCCGCACTCCATTTTGGGCGTACTACCGTTCTCGCGGATGAAAAGCTTTCCCAGCCGATTTGTGACCCATACGGCGGTAAGAATGCTTCGGCTTCACCGCGATCACCTGCTTGGAATGATACAGACCTGTTACGAATTGACGGCCTCGCTGGTTCAGCAAATGACCAGCCGCGTTCGTTATTTTACGAAGCAGGCTCAGCAGAATGATAAACTGGCGTCGCTGGGACGACTGTCGGCGGGGTTGGCTCACGAGCTAAATAATCCTGTGGCAGCGGTGGTGCGTTCGGTTGATACGCTGAGTACGCATTTGCGGGCTACACCCGAAGCATTCAAAACCGTGATGAGCCTTAACCTGACCGACGATCAGGTTGATTGCGTGAAAACGGTATTCTTTAAAAAGATGGATCAGAAGTCGGCGGGCGAAACGCGCCAGTTGAGCTTACTCGAACGAACGAGTCTGGAAGATGAATTGACCGACTGGCTGGATGATCATGGCATCGATGACAGTATGGACCTGGCCGGGCCACTGGTGGAGTTTAGCTTTACGGTCGATGATCTGGACTGGCTTCTGGACAAAGTTGATGATACGAATCTGGCGGGTGTGACCAACTGGATTGTCAATAATTTGGTGACTGAAAAGCTGGTTTCTGATATTAGCGAAGCATCAAAACGAATTTCGACACTGATCGGCTCCATCAAAAATTATACACACATGGACCGGGGCGGTGGCAAAGAACAAGTTATGCTTGCCGATGGCATTCGTAGTACCATTACGCTATTGAACCATAAAATCAAGAGCAAGCATATTGAGCTGAATCTTTCCATTCCTGACAATCTGCCCGCCGTTTGCGGGTGGCCGGGTGAGCTGAATCAAGTCTGGACAAACCTGATCGATAACGCGATCGACGCTTTGCCTGATGGCGGTAAAATCGATATTGTCAGTCTGCCGGACCGGGAATTTGTGCTAACCCGAATCATCGACAATGGCACTGGCATTCCGGATGATATTCGGGACAAAATATTCGATCCGTTTTTTACGACCAAAGAAATAGGTAAAGGTACTGGTTTGGGCCTCGATATTGTAAACGGAATCGTTGAACACCATAACGGTTCAATTAAAGTGCATTCAGAACCGGGCCACACCGAATTTAGCGTCTGTTTGCCAACTCAGTGAGCCGATAGTCGCCTGAGCAAAAGAGCGAAGTTTATGGTTCTTTTGCTCAGGCGGCTATTATCCACTCAATTACTCAATCGCTCTTTTATTCTTTATAACTATGCGCCTTCCTATTATTTTCTCCATTGATGATGATCCACAGGTATTGCAGGCGATTCAATATGACCTTCGCAAGCAGTATCGGAAACAATATCGAATTCTTTGCACCAGTTCGGCCCGTGAAGCGCTCGAATCACTCACTGAGCTGAAGAAAAAGGGCGAAGAAGTGGCCTTGTTTCTGTCTGATCAGCGAATGCCCGATATGACCGGTGTTGAATTCCTGTCGCAGGCTCGTAAAGTATTCCCAAATGCAAAACGAGCCCTGCTGACGGCCTACTCGGACATTGATGCGGCTGTACGGGCCATTAACGAAGTTCAACTAGACTATTATATTGCCAAGCCCTGGGACCCACCCGAAGAAAAATTGTATCCCGTACTCGACGATCTGCTTGGCGACTGGCTGTCGGACTATCGGCCAACGTTCCAGGGGCTGAAACTGGTAGGCTACCAATTCTCTCCCCGGTCCCATGAATTGAAGGACTTTATGGCGGGTAATTTATTCCCGTACCAATGGCTCGATATTGAAGGTGATCCACTGGCTCAGGAACTGCTCGATCTGCATAACATCGATCGAAGCGATCTGCCCGTCATTGCCTTTGAAGATGGTTCTGTATTGACCCAACCCACCATCGGTGATCTGGGCGAAAAACTGGGACTGAAACCCAAAGCCTCCGAAAGTCTTTACGATCTGGCCATTATTGGTGCAGGCCCGGCCGGGTTGGCCGCTGCGGTTTATGGTGGTTCTGAAGGGCTAAAAACGATTCTGGTTGATAAACGGGGACCCGGTGGACAGGCCGGTACGAGTTCGCGGATCGAAAACTACCTTGGCTTCCCGAACGGTCTGAGTGGTGCCGACTTAACACGTCGGGCTATCACCCAGGCGCAACGGTTTGGCGTTGAGTTCCTGGCCCCACAGGAGGTTATTTCCATTAAATCGCAGGGGTTGTACAAACACATTAAAATGGCCGATGGCAGCGAGGTGATAACGCGGGCTATTGTGCTGAGTACGGGTGTGTCGTACCACAAACTGGCGAACGAAAGCCTGGATAAGTTTACGAGTGCCGGTGTGTATTATGGAGCTGCCACGACCGAAGCATATGCCTTTAAAGGCAAACCGGTCTATATTGTTGGGGGAGGTAATTCGGCCGGGCAGGGCGCAATGTACCTGTCACGAACGGCTTCGGAGGTGTTCATTTGTGTGCGTCGTCCCGACCTCACCGAAACCATGTCGCAATACCTGATCGATCAGATTGACAAGACGCCAAATATTACCGTTTTGGGCTGTACCGAGATCGTTGAGGGGTTAGGTAACGAACAGTTAGAATGCCTGGTCCTCGAAAATATGAACTCGAAAGAGCGCCAAACGGTACCGGCTGCCGGACTCTTCATTTTTATCGGAACGAAGCCATTGACCGATTGGATCGAAATGGACATCATCAAAGATCCCAAAGGGTTTATCGCTACGGGCCGGGACCTCGCTAAATACGCTGATTTCAAGAAAGTCTGGAAGCACGATCGGGAACCCTATTTGCTCGAAACATGCAGCGCCGGTATTTTCGCGGCTGGCGATGTTCGGGCTGGTGCCATGAACCGGGTCGCATCGGCGGTGGGCGAAGGCGCTATGGCGGTCAGCTTTGTTCATAAATACCTGGCCGAAAACTAAATAAGATAGGCTGTATGACGAATGATAGTCAGGCGTAGGTAAGCTCTCTATAGCATACGTCATACAGCCTACCCCTCTCAAACCTATGAACCAACAATCGATTTGCGAACACCTTTCCGCCCTGACGGAAATTCGCACTGCCCAGGAGCATGTCTGCGAGGAGTGTATTAAAACAGGTAGTATGTGGGTGCATCTGCGTACCTGTCAGACCTGTGGCAAAACGCACTGCTGCGATTCATCGCCCAATAAACATGCTACCAAACACTTCCACCGAAGTGGCCACCCTGTCGTTGCTTCGGCCGAACCCGGCGAACAATGGTTGTGGTGCTTTGTTGATGAACAGATTGTGGGCTACTAAACAAGATGTATGCTATTCGGTTTACGCTTTACGGTGCTGTCGCGTCAGTACGCTGGAGCCAGACGGCCGGGTGCAGTAAACCGAATACATAAACCTGAATGATTGCTGAACAAACGCTTACTGAGCACTATATCCGTGTTCGGGCGCACTCCGAAGCTATTTGCCTGGGGCTTGAAACGGAAGATTACGTTGTCCAGCCTATTGCAGATGTCAGCCCACCCAAATGGCATCTGGGGCATACGACCTGGTTTTGGGAAACCTTTGTGCTGGTTCCCAACGCACCAAACTATCGTATTTTCCACGAAGACTTTAGCTACGTTTTCAATAGTTATTACGAAACGATCGGCAAACGCGTTCTGCGGACAGATCGGGGTAATCTGAGCCGTCCTACCGTTGCGGGCGTGTATGCCTATCGCGCTTATGTAGACGAGCACATGAGCCATTTTCTGAATACCTCAGACTTGTCGCCCGATCTCTACGCGCTCATCCAGCTTGGTCTGAATCATGAGCAACAGCACCAGGAACTGCTCATTACCGATATCAAGTACATACTGGGTCATAATCCATTGTTTCCGGCTATTGACATGCCCCTGACTAACCCCTCCGGTCACAAAAGGCTCAATGCCAGGGAAGAGCGAACGATAACCATACCCGAAGGAATTTATAGCATTGGCCATCAGAATAGCGGCCCGGACGCCGGATCGTTCTATTTCGATAATGAACTGGCCCGACATAAGGTTTATCTGAACAAAACAACTATAACCAACGGTTTAACAACCAATGGCGAATACCTGGCTTTTATGGAAGCGGGTGGCTACCAGAATTTCAGATACTGGCTTTCTGATGGTTGGGCGTGGGTTAAGAACAATGGAGTTCAGGCTCCATTGTACTGGCATAAAATCGATGGTGAGTGGTGGAACTATTCCTTCGCTGGTCTGGCGCCTGTTGATCTGAATGAGCCCGTCTGCCATGTCAGCCAATATGAAGCCGATGCCTATGCCCGTTGGACAGGCCAGCGTTTGCCAACGGAATTTGAATGGGAAGCAGCAGCAGCTCAATTGAGTTGGGGCGCTCGCTGGGAGTGGACCAACTCGGCTTACTTGCCTTATCCCGGCTTCACAACCGCCGAGGGGGCTGTAGGTGAATACAATGGTAAGTTTATGAGCGGACAGATCGTTCTGCGTGGCGCTTCGGTGGCTACACCAGAAGGGCATTCGCGGTCAACTTACCGCAATTTTTTTCAACCTGACAAACGATGGCAGTTCACGGGAATACGACTGATAGTAGAATAAATGGAATAAAGGCATGGCGTGAAGAACCTGAAGCATTGGAGGTTGAACTGGCTTCCGGCTCGACGGCACTAGCTGAGGAAGTACGAACAGGCCTGGTAAAAACGCCGAAGCGATTGTCATCACGCTTTTTTTACGATGCTGAAGGAAGCCGGATTTTTCAGGAAATCATGCATACCCCGGAATACTATCTGACCCGGTCGGAATATGAAATTCTGGAAACCCATAAAACGGAGTTGCTTCAGCTGTTCGTCGCTGATCAACGCCCTTTCGACCTGGTTGAGCTTGGTGCTGGCGATGGGCTAAAAACGAAGATCCTGCTGGGTTTTTTTTCGGAACAACAGGTCGATTTCGCCTATGCTCCGGTCGATATTTCGTCCGATGCGCTCGATGGGCTGGTTGCTGATATACAACGACAGTGGCCTGATTTACGGCTTAAACCCCGCCACGACGATTACTTCAACTCCCTCCATCAACTTTCTGCCGAGTCGGATGCCCGGCGTATTGTTCTATTCTTAGGGTCGAACATTGGTAACTTTACACCTGAGGAAGCGCTTGATTTTTATCGCCAGCTTCACGACCAGCTCCTGCCTGGCGACCTTGTGTTGACGGGCTTCGATCTGCAAAAGCATCCGGCGGTGATTCATGCCGCTTATAACGACCGTCAGGGCCTGACGCGGGCGTTTAACCTGAACCTGCTTCGGCGGATCAACCGCGAACTCGATGCGAATTTCGACCTGTCATCCTTCGATCATTATGAAGTCTACAATCCCGAAACCGGCGAAGCGCGTTCGTATTTGGTGAGCCAGAAATCGCAGACGGTTACTATTAGAGCCTTGGAGATGACTGTGCCGTTTCAATACGGCGAAATTATTCATACCGAGATTTCCCGCAAATTCACCCGTTCCCAGATTGAGCAGTTGGCAACGAAAACCGGATTTTCGGTTAGTGGCTGGTTTACAGATTGTAAGGGGTACTTTGCCGACGTAGTTTTTGTTAGAAATTAGCCCTGACAAATGAAGTGGCATCTGGCTCTCCTGCCTGATTTATACGATCCTGTAAATCAACCGCTCCTCTTTTCTCTTCTCCTTTCATCCCTTTTCTTCAAAATTCGGCACTTGTCGTAAAATATTTTCCTTCTGATTCCGACTACCTTGTGGTAAGGCCGCTGGTAATCGGGCCATCAGAACGTGAATACTACTCTTATTAATACACCATCGTCAACCGTTAAGGCAACTGAGCGTAATACGCCACAGCAACTTGGTGAAACGGTCCGTAAGGAGCGAGGACGGTTGCTGGCGTTTATTCGACGTCGATTGCCCGACCCCGACGAGGCCGAGGATGTGTTACAGGACGTGTTCGTCGAACTGACAGAAGCTTATCAGTTAGCAAAGCCCATTGAACGGGTTGCATCGTGGCTATTTTCGGTAGCCCGTAACAAAATCAGCGACTGGTATCGTAAAAGTCAACCAAATGGTATGCGCACTGTTTCGCTCGATACGTCGAACTATACTGATGATGACGAAGATGCACCGGTACTTGGCGAGTGGCTGGCGGTGGCTGATGATTCGGGGCCGGAAAGCGAATTTTTTCGCGAAACGCTGATGGATGCGCTGACCGAAGCCCTGGCCGAACTTCCGGCTGACCAGCGCGAGGTGTTTGTTCAGCACGAACTGGAAGGGCGAAGCTTCAAGGATATGGCCAGTGAATGGGATGTTTCTGTGAATACGCTACTGTCGCGAAAGCGATATGCCGTACTGCACCTTCGGGAACGGCTACGGGATTTGTACGACGATTTCTTCAATGAGTGAACGCAGGTCAGAGCTTAAACAGAAAATCGCGGCTGCTTTAGTCACTCAATCACTAATTCGCTAATTTAACCCTTGGAAACCATGATAATCTTAAAAGTAATTGGCTTTGCCCTGCTTGGTATCGGATTGTTTTTGTTGGCAACCTATGTAGTCATGCGGCTTTGGAACTGGCTGGTTCCGTCGTTGTTTAACGGCCCCCGGCTTCGGTTTGTACAGGCGTTGGGTTTATTTGTCCTGGCCCGATTGCTGTTTGGATTCGGTGGCGGATTCGGGCATCATGGCCATTATGGCTATGGTCGACCTTACTGGCATCATGGGTGGCGTCAGCATAATGAACGATTGGACAATGGGCGTCATTCGGAGCATCGGTTAAAGCCGAACACTCCGACCCCAGTGCCTGATCAGGAGTAAGAGATTTTTAGATTAATAAGAAATGAGACGATTCTGGTTTCGTCGGGGGCTACGTTTCCTCGGCTTCGCAATAGTTTTTGTCGGACTGGCTGGTCTGGTCGTCATGACGCTCTGGAATGCTTTATTGCCAGAGATTCTGGGCGTATCGGCTATTACGTTTGGGCAGGCATTGGGCCTGCTGGTACTCAGCCGTATTCTTTTTGGAGGGTTTAGAGGTGGTCCCCGTGGATACGACTGGCGCGGTGAAAACGGCTGGGAGCAGGGCGGATTTGGCCGTGGTCGCCGTGAATGGAAGCAGAAAATGGCCGAACGCTGGAAGCAGATGACGCCCGAACAGCGCGACCAGATGAAGCAGCAATGGCGCGACCGTTGCCGTAGCTGGGGGAGGGGCCGTTGGGGTTCGCCACCGTTTGAAGAGCCCCCTCATCAGGACGAACCCAAATCCTCTGCCAGCTGACCGTGGCGTGTAAAAACAGCAAAGACCGGCCATCATGGTCGGTCTTCGCTGTTTTTACACGCTAAATTTACTGCTTATCCCACCAAACGCGGGTGTCGAGGTTGTCGGGGCCCTGGCGTGCTATCGCTTCGTTTACTTTGGCCTGATTGACCGAAATTTCTGAATCAGGGTAGCTTAGCCGGTTAATGAAATTACCTTTTATTTCTTTACCCGGATAGGGGTTCGGCTTCAGGGCTGGGAAACCACTCCGGCGGAAATTCGCAAACGCTTCGGGACCGTTCAGGAACGAGGCAACCCAGTATTGTGTGTTGATAAGCTCCAGTCCACGAGCTGCCACGTAAGGATTCTTCTGTAAATAAGCGGCAATGTTCGCATCTGACACCAGGGATGTCGCATCATAGTCGCCGAGTTGCTTCATGTGAGCCGTTACACCTGCATTATAAAAATCGGCGGCACTGCCTGTTGTCCAGCCGCGTTGGACGGCTTCAGCCAGGAGCAATTGGGTCTGGGCATAGGTTACCAGAAAGCAGGGGGCAGTAAAAGCCCCCATTCGGGTACGGTCCAGTTGTGAGTAGTCATAGAAACTAGCCAGACCATCGGCAATGGCTTTGGCTGGAATTGTCCCGTTATCGTAGCCGAGAGGCATGCCAATCTGCACCACCGGATCACGGTTGGCTTTGGCGGCTGTTTGTTCCGGCCCGCTTTTAGCACCCACGTAGCGAACAGCAATGGAGGCCAATCGAGGATCGGACGTTGATTTCAGGTAATCGACAAAAGCACCCGTCAGGTAATAGTTCGCAGCTTCGGTTGAGTTGAGCGTACCACCCACCGAATTCTGGTAGTTGGCATTATTACGAACGGCGCAATTGTCGGCATTTGACTGCATTAACCCGCCAGCTACGGCTTTCTGTACGGTTGACTGTGCCAGCGTCGGGTTAACTTTCGATAAGCGCATTCCAACCCGGAGCAGCACCGAATTGCCAAATTTTTTCCATTTGGCAATGTCGCCACCATACATAATCTCTCCCGCTTCCGTAGGTTTGGTTGCATCCAGTGCGGCTGTAGCTTCCGTGAGCTCTTTGATGAGATCGTTATAGATACTTTCCTGCGTGTCGTATTTGGGCGTAACGTTTGCACTTAGATAGCCTAGCCCAGCTTCGGTATAGGGAATATCGCCATAGGTATCGGTCAGCACCATAGACGCAAAGGCTTTCCAGATGCGAGTCATATTATACAGATTGCTTCGAGTAGCATCCGTTTTGGTTTTGGCTAATACATCGACCAGATAGCGGATGTTATCCCGGAAATACCGTTGCCAGAGCTGTGCGTTTGCACCGGCTGAACCCCGGTTATCGATGTTGAAATTTCCTCCGGACAGGATACCGGAGTTCGGTGAAAACATCTGCTGTACGATCGGCTCCTCGAAGATGAGCATGCCCCCCGGATAGGAAGTGTTTATGATCGCGTTGTTGAACGTAAAGACCGGATTCAGCGCCGTAGCGGCAGTCGGGTTGGTATTGAGCTGGTCGAACCCGTTCTCGCAACTACTTAGGCCAACCAGAAAGGCGACAAGTGGTATATAGATAAGTGTCTTTTTCATTGGTAAAGAGTTTTTGGGTTTGGCTTTCAGAGCGCTTTTACGCTATAGTTTTCGTGTGCACTTGTAAACGATGAAAGCCATGAACCTCATTTAAAATCTAACATTCAGGTTGAAACCAATACTGCGGGTGATGGGCAATCCAGTCGACTCCAGACCGATCAGGTTATCAGAGCTGAAACCGAATTGTTCAGGGTCGATATTGGGCACCCATTTTTTCAGGACTGCTACGTTGTTGGCCACGGCACTCAATCGAATCCCTTTGATAAACAACGTTTTGGGTAGGAATTTGGTGAAGTCATAGCCAATGCTGATCTGACGAAGTTTCCATAAGCCAGCATCGTAAAGAACCTGTTCGCCAAGACTTTTCGAGCGCCCAACTGAATAGTAATCCTGTACAAATGCCCGAACTGCATTGACCTCCCCTTTATCATTCACACCAACACCGACCATTTTGTTGTCGGCTTCACCCCGGCCAATCAGGGTTTCTTTTTGCAAACCATGCCGGAACGCATTCAGGTTGGTGCCCGAAATCATCTTACCGCCCAGTTTGAAGTCGATCAGGAACGATAGGTTTAGACCTTTATAGTTAAAGGTGTTTGTAATGCCACCGACGTATTTGGGGAGTGCTGAACCAAGCGAAATAGGAGCCGGTGTACGGTTCGGTATGCCATCGCTGCCGTGGACAATCCGTCCCTGTGCATCTCTTGCATAGCCGTAGGTGAATAATTGACCCAATTCCTGACCAACTACCTGCCGAAGTTCACCGACATAAATTCCGGTGCCGACTACAATCTGATCGGCTTGCTTATCCTTGTTATAATCCTTTTCGGGTGTGCCGTCGTCGTCGGTCAGAAGTTTGAGCAGTTTCGTCTTATTATACGAACCATTCAACGTTACATCCCAGGAGAAATCCTTCGTCCTGACGGGGGAGAGGTTCAATAATACTTCAACGCCCCGGTTTCTGCTCTGTCCACTGTTGATCAACGCGCTGGTATAACCTGATGCATCGGAGGTCTGTGCCGCAACGATCTGATCGCTAGTGATTTTGTTGTAGAAAGCCAGATCTAAACCTACGCGGTTGTTAAACATCTTTAACTCCAATCCAACTTCGGCCTCAGCAACCCGACTTGGTTTGAGGGTGGCACTCGGTACAGTATTCGATGTGATATTGCCTACAGGCTGGCCTGCTCCGGCAGGATTCGGAAAGAGGTTTGCCGCAACAGCGTAGAACAGGTTGTTCGAGTAAGGCGCTACATCACCATCGCTACCGACCTCAGCGTAGGCCGCCCGAAGTTTTCCGAAGTTTAACCAGGCTGGTAAATTATTGAAGGCTTGCGAAAAGACGAAACTTCCTGTGACCGATGGATACAGAATGCTTCTATTCGCCGGGGCGAGGGTCGAGAACCAGTCATTCCGGATCGTTCCGTTCAGGAACAACACGTCCTTAAATGAGAATTCGGCCGCTGCATATAAGGAGTTTACTTTCCGTTCGCTAAGGCCATACAGCGGATCTTTCACACGACCGTTCTGTGGTACATACAAGCCCCGAACAATGAAATCCGTGGCCATAACGCTATTCAGGTCGCTCCGGCGATAGAGCTGATTGCCGCCCACCGTCAGGTCAATACCCAGTACGCCAAACTTACGGTTGGCACCAATCAGGAAGTCGGTGTTTAATTCGCGGAATCGGCGGGCTTCCTGCACGTAACGTCCGTTCACAAAACCTGCGGGTGCCGCTGCGAGGGAAGCCTGACCCGTTGGGAAGTTATAGTCCTGATCGCGCGACCAGTAATCCTGCCCGACGCGGCCTTGTAGATAGAGCCAGTCCGTAAAATTATAGCGAGCTGAAATATTACCAAACAGACGATCCCGGCGAATATTCTCAAACTTATAGTTCATGACGAAGTACGGATTCGTCCGGTTCATAAACCGCGAGTATACAAACTCGTTGCCAGTTGTTGGATTGATCTGGTTTGCTTCCAGCACATCGAGCGGCATCGAGTTGGCCAGCGTGTAAATGACCGTTGGTGTACTATTGTCCTGCTGGGCAATCTGAGGTGGGTTTTTATTGTACTCGTTCGAGTAATTGATCGAGCCGGTTACGCTCAGCTTGGGCGAAAGATTATAGCTGAAGCCCAGATTGATCGTTTTCCGATTGAACGAGTTGTTTGGGGTAATTCCTTTGTTGTCCAGATTCGAAAGCGACAGGTTCAAACCGCCCCGATCACTACCGGTTGAAATTGAAATCGAATTTGTCCAGGTCGATCCATCCCGATAAAACGTATTGATCCGGTTACGGACGGGCTGGTAGGGTACGGTTACACCACCGAAAAGTACCTGTGTCTGACCGTTAAACTTCTCGCCGAAACTCCATACGCCAGATGTCGGGTTGGGTGCCGTTGGCCGAACGCCGTATTCACCCTGGCCGTATTCGTACTGGTAGTCGGTGTAGTCCAGCGGATGATCAGTCGTGAAGTTCGAGTTGTAGGTTACTCCAATGCCCTGGCCAATTCCTTTGGTTTTGGTGGTAATCAGAATGGCACCGTCTTTGGCGCGTGAGCCATAGAGAGCGGCAGCTGTGCCCCCTTTCAGAACCGTCATGCCTTCGATGTCATCGGGGTTAATAGACGACAGACCGTCACCGCCATCGGAGTAGTTATCGCCGTTTCGGCTGGCAATGGAGTTGTCGCTACCGGTGTTACCGTTGTTCTGACCAAAGTTGGTGTTATCGATCGGGACGCCATTCACCACGATAAGCGGGCTATTCTGACCCGAAAACGACGATTGACCCCTAATCCGGATTTTACTCGTACCGGCTGCGCCCGTACCAAGGCTGGAAATGTTCACCCCGGCAATTTTGCCCTGTAGAGCATTCATGAAGTTAACCGTACGGTTGGTAGTAACCTGCTCGGGCGTCACAATAGCAGTCGCGTAGCCTAATCGTTTCGCTTCTTTCTTGATACCCAGCGCCGTAACGACTACTTCGTTCAGGTTCTGTTCACCTTCCTGAAGCGTTACGTTCACCTGCGATTGATTACCGACGGCTATTTCCCGACCCGTAAAACCAATGGCGCTGATAACCAGTGTAGCATTGGGCGGGGTATTCAATGAGAAGTTTCCATTGGCATCGGTTGTTGTACCTGTCTGTGTATTTTTGATAAGGATGTTCACGCCCGGAATGGCCTGCTGGTCTTTACTCGATACGACGCGACCCGTAACCCGGCGGTCCTGCGCGTGGGCTACGTTGATGAGTAGAAAAACGGCACACAGCAATATGCTAAGTTGACCGCCTTTGATTAGTAGATAGTGTTTCATCAGAGGATAAGAATTGGTTTTATAATCATGTATTCAAATAGAACAAAGTAATCTTGTCTGGTTTCTATTTTCTTAAAAGGCCTATATAAACCCCATCTACTATGTATTTTGAGTATTTGTTACTAAAGAATCGATGAATTATGCTCGTTTTTACTACGCCTAAATGAAAAAAGCCTGACCAATCGATCAGGCTTTTTTGCTAAGTATGTACTCTTTATTTTATGTCAACTTTACTGTTATAGTCTATGGCTTTGGTTCACCAGTAGCTTCGCTCTTCGCCGATGCACCCAGCGAATTAATCCAGGCTGCAATTTTCAGCGCATCCGCTTTTGGAACCTGTGGCATGGGGGGCATCTCAGTTGCGTAATCTGGCCAGTTTTTTGGCTTTGGGCTATAGATCAAATCCACAATCTGGTCGTTCGTGTATTTGCGTTTGGCAACATCCGAAAAAGCAGGCCCTACCTGACGTTTATTCGCCTGATGACAGGCAGCGCACGTATGGCGGGTTAACAATCCTTTCACTTCTTCGTAAGTTGGTGCTTTGGCCATCGTAACTGCTTGCCCTTCGACCAGTTTAGGCTTGCCGCCCGTAACAGGCTTTTTGGCCGGAACCACCTTTTTATCCGCAGTTGGGGGCGTTGCCGGTGTGGTTACGGGAGCAGTTGCTGAGTTTTTCGTACTTACTTCGCTAAGAGCCAGCTTCTGACCATCGGGAATATTATTCAGTGTGTAGTAGGCAATCGGATGGACGAGTGAGTAGGAACCCTCTTCTCCCCGGACGCCATCGAGCGTTAGCTGGTGAATGTAGTATTTGCGCAGATCACCAACAATCAGCCGGGCTTTGAGGCCATCGGCCGATACTTTTACGCCTTTGATCGGAAGAGCCTCCTTGTTGATTGTCGGGCTACCATAGACGGAATGGTATTTGTAAATAAAACTTTCAACCCGATACGACGCCAGATCTTCGGCCGATTTTCGGTCGACAGGTTTGGTGAATTCTACTTCAAAGCCGTCGGGCATGGCCTTTACTGTCCGCATCTCAAAGGGCATCGTGCCGTTCCAGGCCAGTCGTTGCAGCCCTTCATTGGCTTCGCCAGCCGATCCCCAGCCACGGTTGGTTTCGCCCACAAACAGAGAACCGTCTTTACCCCAGGCCATCCGCAA
The DNA here is from genome assembly GCF_010233585.1 of Spirosoma endbachense. Taxonomy (NCBI): domain Bacteria; kingdom Pseudomonadati; phylum Bacteroidota; class Cytophagia; order Cytophagales; family Cytophagaceae; genus Spirosoma; species Spirosoma endbachense. Next base: position 7,324,834 of record NZ_CP045997.1, on the reverse strand, counting down.
AACCCCCGACCGGAATCCATTCCGGAATTCAATGGCTCCGCCCTGGTATTCGCCGTTCACTTTCTCCATGAATACCCGCGAAATTTTGCTCATGCCCTGATCGCCGACCAGCAACTGGCCTTCGAATGGTCCAAATGCTCCCTGTGGAATTTCCACAATTTCGGAGTTCGAAATGCCAAGAATACCATGGGGCAACCAAACAGCGGGCGTCTGAATGTCAGCACTTGGAAATTGCTCTTTCATACTATAGAGCAAAGCTGGTGTTTCGTTGACCACGTTTTCGGGTTTAATAGCCCGGCCATTCTCGTCTCTACGCCGACGTTCGTCAATTTTGGCGTAAAACTGTTCGGGAGTGAGTTTAACCGGCGAATTGGCCATGCCGGTCCAGCGTAAACCCGCCGGGTGACCGACAAACGCTCCTTTTTTGACGTGGACAATACCGCCCGATCCCATCCAGTCACCCTGGTTATCGGCATAAAACAGCTGACCATCGTAAATACCTAATCCGCAGGGGGAACGCATTCCTGTGGCCCAGGGCTGCATGTTGCCGCTTTCGGTAATGTTCATGGTCCAGCCCCGCCAGGGAACACGGCTTTCACCCCGCCACCATTCTTCATCGCCAAAGGCAACATTGGCGGTGACAAAAAATGTCCCATCGGGTGCAATTTTTGGGCCGAAGCTGTATTCGTGGTAATGACCCGACAGCGGCCAGGCATAAACAGTTTCGAAGACATCGGCTTTCCCGTCTTTATTGGTATCGACCATTTTGGTCAATTCACCGCGCTGGGCGCAATAAAGGGCGCCGTCTTTATAGGTAAGACCCAGAATCTCGTGGAGACCCGAGGCAAACTTGCGGAAGAACGGCTTACGACTCGTTGGGTTTTCCACAATCCAGACATCGCCCCGGCGCGTGGCTACACCTAAGCTACCGTCGGGTAGAGTCGTCAGGCCGCCCACTTCGAGCAGCGTACCTTCGGGAGCCGTTACTTTCAGAATCTTAAAAAAATCTTCCTCTTTAGGCGATTCCTGCGCCTGAACCGCTGTCAGGCTGGCCATAGCGAAGAGGGTTGTCAATAGCTTTTTCATAATCTGGGGATAGGCATGGGCTGATTGATCGCGCTGAATAAATCACACTAAACCATACCGAATGCCATAAACCGGTTAAAACAAGATCGAATAGGTCAATTTCCCTTTCACAGGCACAAGTAATTCTTTCTGGCCGTTAGATTCCCGAACAATCGGTTTTGCTCCGCCAGCATCGTCGATACGCAGGTATTCCTGTCCATCAATGAGATACATGCCGTTTTCCAGGGGACTAATAACACTACCGCTGGCCAGCCGGGCGTAGAGATTGTCGGCAGGAGTGGCTATTGTTACTTCGCGCTTTATTCCCTGTCCGGCTTCCAGCACCCGAATCTTATCGTCAACCATACTGCCATAGCTCTGATAGCGGAATGTAGGCCGATCGCTCCCATCGAGTACATAGCCTTTCGGGCGGTAGCCAGAACCGGTTGTATCGGTTACCCAGTTGGCCTGTGGCGATGCGAGTTTGGTCAGGAAAAGTACCGGTGCGCCCATGCGTTGTACCATACCGAGCGGCCGCGAAGAACCATCGCCCCGGTCGTGCCACATAGGAGTCGCATCCAGAAACAGGCCACGCCATACCTGTACCACGGCACCTTTGTCCAGATCATAGGTGTAGTGGACCTGTTCAGGGCTGCCTACCGAAATGCCATGCGTAACGCGAATGGTTTTCCCCTGCGTATTTTTATCGCCGGGAAGATCCATAAAGCTACGGAGTATGGTATTTGTAGAGGCTTCGATCAGGATCGGGTCCGTATCGTCGCTATTTCCCCCGACGGAATCACTGATCAGGAATTCGCGAATACCCGGTCCGGCAACACTTAGCCCCAGTGAAGGTTGAAACCAGCCGACAAATTTGGAATAAAAGAGTTCAAAAGGCAGATCGCCTTTGGGCAATGTAATTTTGCCTCTGTTGCCCCTGCCATCAGGTGCCACGACCGACTGGTTGTTGATCTTAAGCATGCCTCCACCGCCTGGAACGCCCAGGTTAAAACGGTATTCCCCCGGTTCCGCAATCCTGATCGTACCCGTATAGCGAATCAGAAAGTCATTTGGAATACGGCTTACCGATGAAGTCAGCACTTTTGAGGCACCTTCAGATTCGGGAGCCGTTTTGTCGTATTCCGGCTCTTTTTCGTACTTTCCTTTGTAGATTGAATACTTCAGATTCAGCAATTCGGGACGCGGTTTGTCGTACGATATGTACCGAATATTGCGAAAGGCTACGGGACCATGATCGCCCTGAAGCATGATTGGACCGAGTGGTTTCTCATCCTCGAAACCAGCCGCACGGGTTGGACCAGTCAACTCAACATCTTCGTGAATGACAACACCGTTCAATTCCACCCGGATCATCCGGGCATTTTCGGTCTTCTGTCCGTTTGCGTTGAAGCGCGGAGCCTGAAATGAGATTTTCAGGTGTTGCCATAAACCGGGAGCCCGGCTGGCATTCTGGCGGGCCGGATGGCCTTCGTAACCATTCTGCCCTTCAGGACGTTTGGGGTCCCAGCGTTCATAGATCGAACCATTGTCGACAACGCGCGGGCTGTGGAGGTCCCAGCCGCTGTTATCCCAGCTATCGAACAACTGCACTTCATAACGACCCTGAAGATAGACGCCTGAGTTCGATTTCGAGGCAATCATATAATCCAGTTCCAGATCAATATCCCCGTGTTCCATGGTTGTGAACAGGTTATATTTATAGGGATTTTTGGGGTCTTCGGGCGCTTTGGCGAGTGGAACGTTGGCTAGCTCACCCGTTCCTTTCTCCGTGATGATGGTATTCGGTTTGTTCAGTTCAGCGCGGGTAGTACCAACAATTTGCCAGTTTTGCGTGGCCGGTTTAAACGCGCTCAGATCATTGAGTAGAATAGGTGTACCAGGCGTTGGAACAGGTTGAGCCAGGGTTAATCCTGTTCCGACGATCCAGCCGATGCCCAACAGCCAGCGGAAGCGTGCTGTAGTAGTTGGTTTTGACATGTATGTTCGTAATTTTTGGCTCGAAATTTACCATTTTTTCCCTACAAAAGGATGTGATTCGGCAATTGCTCTATCTTTGAGGGTTTTATTGGCGAATTCATTAATCCCTTTACATTTCCATGAAAAATGCTCCGTTATCGCTCGCTTTTTGCGTTGGTATCGTTGGTTTAGCGCTTACCTATTCGGCTTCGGCTCAGACTGAACCCAGCAAACAAACGCCCCAGTCTACCGAAATTTGGGAGCCTGTACCACCCGTTGTCACCCCCGGTACTGTCTCTGCAAATACGAGTGGCACAACGCCCCCTTCTGACGCCATTGTACTGTTTGATGGTAAGAATACCGACGAATGGGTAGCCATTAAAGGCTATGCGCCAGCCAGTTGGGAAAAAACCAACGAAGGCCCACTAAAATGGCCAGTGCAGGATGGTATAATGTATTCAACGAAAGGCTTTTCGGCTCGTTCCAAGAAGGAGTTTAACGATTTTCAACTTCACCTTGAATTCAAAACACCCGAAAAGGTAGAGGGAAACAGCCAGGGTCGTGGCAACAGTGGTGTCTTTTTACAAGGCCGTTATGAATTACAGGTTCTCGACAACTACAACAACCCAACGTATGTGAATGGGATGGTTGGCTCGATCTACAAACAGGCGATCCCCTTGGCAAACCCAAGCCGTAAGCCAGGTGAGTGGCAGACCTATGACGTTATTTATCAGGCACCTCGCTTCAATAAAGCCGGTCTGATGGTCGATTTCGCCTACGTAACGGTGTTGCTGAATGGAATTCTGGTGCAAAACCACGTAGCTATTCGTGGCACGACCGAGTACATTGGTTATCCGAAAGTGCAGGCCCACGGCGCTGGTCCGATTCTGCTTCAGGATCATGGCAACCCAGTTGGATTCCGTAATATCTGGGTGCGCGAGTTGTAACGGATCGACTCACTACGGCTCCCTATCCTTCCTGATTGGCAGCCATTATTTTTTAGGTTAACTACCAACGTGCAAACAGGCTCATCACTGGCTCTGTTTGCACGTTGGTTTTTTGAGGCTACCTGGCCGATAAAAGTTTTTCAGGGCTGTTTTTCTACGACTTCTTTTAGGCCCTCCAGTATTTTATCCCAACCTTTTTCTGATCGTTTAAAGCGATCTTCAGCTCCCTTGCCTTCGCCTACATCATCTGTAATCGACAGAATTGTTTCGCCATTTTCGTAGGTCAATTCATCGGTCACCGTCGAGAAGCTGGAGGAGTCGATGTCATCATCGTCGTTCGTTAATGTGTACTTTAAAAGTCGTTCTGGCTCAATCTTCAGGATTTGTCCCTTGAACTCCACTTTTTTGATGAGGAACATTCTTCCTGTAAAAAGGATCGTGCTACCTACCTCCCAATCGGAGAAAACTTCGCAGTTGAAAAAATATTGTTTCGTTTTCTCTGGATTGGTCAGCGCATCCCAGACCACAGCAGGAGCCGCTTTAATTCTCACGTTCTTCCTGACCACAAATTCGCTCATTTTAGTTATTCGGCTAATGTGCGTATAACGAACCGACAGTTTATCGGTTGCCTGTCACTAGCTTAACTAAAAAGAACGTATACCGTTTTATGAACATACCCTTTGTGACTCCGAAAAGCCTATACTCAGCGTGTTAGTGCAATCGAGATCGGAAGCAATTTTTCTGTGATTTTCCGGACTCAGTGAAATAATTTGCGTTTAAATTTCTGCCAGCGGGAAGGTGTTTTTATAATCGCCATTCCACCCCCTGTGATATTGATTCTCTGTTGTGGTTCGCGCAATATAATATCATTCAGGACAATGGAAGTGGTCGATGGAGTTGCCTGGAAGGTTGTTTTTTCGGGAGGATGGTATGGTGCCAATGTTGAGAGGGTAAATTCTGTGGCTTGCATCGGAATCGAAACCGATAGGGTAAATGCGCCGGTACTATCCGTTTGGGTTTGCCAGTTCTTTCCCGGTCGCCCAACAAATACGTAAGCTTTAGCGGCTGGCAATAGATTTCCACTTGAATCCATGCACATTACTTTTCCGGTAACAGTCAGCTCGGTAAAGGAGCCACCAATAGCGGCCCGAATAGGAATCGCCGTTATCGGGTAGCTGGTCTTCACTGTGGTTGTCGGGGCCAGATTACTGGTTTGATTCAATTGAGCCCGAGCCGTTTGCCAGCCGAATAACCCCATAGTTAGTAGGCCGATCCAATGCCGCCAGATAGGGACACTAACCGGCGCTGATAGGGCCAATGGGCGGTTAAGCTGTTCATTACGGAAACGCCCGCAGGTTGTTTCGGTCGGCTGACTAAGCAATCGGACTAATTCCTGATCGGAGAGGGCCGTGTAGTCGACTACTGTTTTCTGACAACTGGCGCAAAACCGCCCCTGTTCGGTCGGCTCCATTTCGCTCCAGCGTTCGTGGCACGGCTGCGGAATCTGAATCGTAAGGCTTCGCATACGTAGGGCAGTTGGGATTTAGTCTAACGCTAACTGATGATGTCTTTAGTTGAAAGTACGCAACGTTACATAAAACACTGGCTAATATACACAGGACTTTTGCGAAAGTCATGATACAAATAACCATACTTAAGTACTATTTGTGGCATGTTCCCAACCTGATCAGTTATTTTCTGGTGTCTTCCCAGATTAACCGTTCATTGGACCGGGAGGTGAAAAAGTCAGTGCACTTTCCATCTCCCGAACCCGTAAAACCGCCCTGGGGCAAACAAAGCACATTGCCGTTTTCGTCAAACAGAGTGCTGGGTATGTCGCAGCATCTCGATGAGAGGTAATAGACGGTTTTCCCTTTGAAGGAATAACAATATATTTTGGCTCGTGGAGTCCACGGTGGTTGGCTTTTTGTTTGAATAATCAACTTCTCAATAGAGGGCGGTATTCCCTTAGGCATTTCGTTGTTTATGAACCCCAGGCTGATTAAACCAAAGAAAGCGAGAATTTGAAGCTGAATTTTCATGGTGAAAACAGGTCGTATTTTAGTGGCAACTCCCTGTTAATGACAGGATTCCTGTTGTGCCGAAAGGGTTGGAATAGTTTGTTATTGGTCTTACTCTAGTAGAACTGCTCGATTATTTTTGACTTAGTTATTCCCGATTTTAACTGATTATCGGTTTGCTGAACTTTCTTTACAGGATGGGCTAAAACATCTTGGCCAATAGGTATTTCATTTCACGAGACGATTCGTCATCCCTTCTCCAACAGTTGATTTTATAGGATAATGCCGACAAAAGTGGCTGTTTGCCAGGTACCGGATATCCGCCAAGATGTGCAGACATCACTAAACTGGATCGAGTCTTTTACCCAACAGGCAGAAGAGAATGCCGCTTGCTTAGTCTGTTTTCCAGAATGCTTTCTGCAAGGCTACTTAACCCAGCAAGCGTTAGCTAAAAAATATGCTCTTAACTTAAACTCGCCCTTTTTTAAGGCTATCCTTAATCGTTTAGCTACCTATCGACCTGCGATTGTAGTTGGCTTAATTGAAGAAGAAGAGAACAGAATCTTTAATACAGCCGTGGTCATCAGGCAGGGTAAATTGCTGGGGAAATATCGAAAAATACACTTATTGCCCGGTGAGCAGGTATTTACGGCCGGTCATGAGTATCCTGTTTTTGACATTGACGAACTCCGGTTTGGCATCACGATTTGTTATGACACCCAATTTACCCAGCCAGCGGCTAAACTCGCCGGGCAAGGCGCTAAGCTTATCCTTTGCCCGGCCAATAATATGATGCGGTATCAAACGGCCGAAACCTATAAACACATCCATCACCAAGTACGAATGGAACGGGTAAAGGAAAACCAAGTCTGGCTAATGTCTGCCGACGTAACGGGAGAGTATGAAGGGCGAATTGGCTATGGGCCTACTTCGGCTATCAACCCGGCTGGAGTAGTAGTAGCTCAAGTTCCCCTCCTGCAAACAGGTATTGTGTTTGCCGAGCTATAAATCAGGATACGCTGAATAGCCTTTCATCGCTAATGGGTTAGCGTTGTGCGATAGCCCAAACCCGAAACGGTCTCGGGCCTCAGAACGCAGTAAGGTTCAGAGATAGCGCCTGGCACATACCTATCGCCTGCTTTTTTGTATCATTGTGATTATAACCCCATGATAACCATGCGCTCAACTCTACTCTCCTTTGCTTTGTTGACCATACTGGCGAGCTGCTCGACAACTACTGTTTATATTGTTCGCCATGGCGAAAAGGTTGATGAAACGGATTCAACCGATTTGAGTCCGGCGGGTTTTGCACGAGCAGCGGCACTGGCCGACACGCTGGCAGGCCGGGGTATCGATTCCATTTTTTCGACCCCGTTTCGACGCACTCGCCAGACGGTTGAACCATTGGCAAAACGAATCGGCGTGAACGTTGTGAATTACTCACCTAAACCGATTGAGGCCATTGCAGATCGGGTCAGCCGAATTCGAAACAAAACGGTCGTGGTGGCCGGACACAGTAACACGATTCTGGAGATTGCGAAGGGATTGGGCGCCCGGCCAACGATGACCAAAATTGAGGCCGGTGATTTTGATAATCTGTTGCGAGTACGTATTCATCGTGGACCGTTCCGTAAGTCTGTTGACCTTTCACAAACAACCTACGGGCAAATTACTTCTCTATAAGCATCATTCCGATACTTTCGTAACGACTTCCTCTGATCAGCCGCCAACTTAGTGAATCATCAGACGCACAGTTGATAGCCATTATATGACGTCTCAACCTGTGTCTTGATCAAATCATACAAATGCAGTATTGATGGCACTGATATCGACGTATACCTTTGTTCATACAGTTAGCAGAAGTCAATTATTTGCTCATGCAACGATTCGTTATCCTGATAACCTGCCTGATTGGTGCGGGCGTACTTACTGCTCAGGCGCAGCCGACTAAAACTGCCACCGGGAAGGTGCCCGTAGTGCTAAAAAAAACGGTTCGGGCGGTTACACCGATTACCTACACGGGTCGTCAGATTGCGGTGGGTAGTGGCGGTGGTTTTACCGGTTTTTCAACGACGTATTACCTGCTCGATAATGGACAACTTTTTGGTCGACGCAGCCGGGATACCACGTTTACACTGATTGCTAAACAAACGGCTGCCAATACAAAGCGTGTATTTAAAACGGTGGAAAGTAACTGCAAAATCAAGACGACCCATTTTGACAATCCCGGCAATACATACAGGTTCGTTCAGTGGCAAAAAGGGAAACAGGCCTATAAGGTTACCTGGGGAATACCGGAGAAGACTGTACCTGCCAATTATCAAAAATTTTACGACTCCTTTATGACCATGATTCCGGCATCGTTACGACTGAAATAGAATCAGTTTACCGGACAGATGCACCGGAATCATGAACAATGAACCGAACCACATGAACTGAAAACAACAAACCACAAACGGTTATGAAACGACATTTACTGGTTTTATCGCTACTGACTGCTACGGTCGCAATGGCCCAGCAACCCGACGCTGGCTTTGGCCGGAAGTATAAAACTACATCATCCAAACCCGGTCTGGCCGCGCGGCTGAATGCCGTCGTCGTGCCGGCTCCTACCCATCAGGCTGGCCGTCAGCTAGTAGGTAGTGGGGCGGCTGGTGCGCGATTGACAACGCAGGCGATGCGTTTGCGTGTCGTTCGTGATTCAGTGACGGGGCTCCCCGTTTTTATCGAAAGAAAATCGACAAAACCAGCGATCGCCAGCCAATCGAAAAACGGCGGAGCACGCTTGTCGGCGGCAGCCGCTGCATCTGTGACTTACCAGTTTATGGAGCAGATCAAGGGGCTGTTAAAGCTTGAGGATCCTCAGGCTAATTTCACCGTTGCCCGTACCGAAACCGATGACCTGGGGCAGATGCACGTTCGGCTGACGCAGACGCATGCTGGGGTGCCCGTACTCGGCTCTGAACTCGTTGCTCACCTGACCGATGGTGAGGTTACTCTGCTGAACGGCCGGTATCAGTCCCTACCCGATGGGCTGTCGACAACGCCAAAGCTGGCTCTAACCGATGCGTCTGAACGAGCATTGGCCGATGTTCGAAAGACATCGAACGTGCGAGCGTTTGGTGATAATATCCTGAATATGAAGCCGACAGAAGGCGATCTGTGCGTATTTATGACCACGAATGGCGCTAAGCTGGCCTATCAACTGACGGTTCGCCCAAACATGCTTGAGCGTTGGCAGTATGTAATTGATGCCCAGACGGGCGAAGTGATCGATAAGTACGATAATACCTGTACGTTCATTGGACCTACGAAAGCATCGGGGAAAGATTTGAATGGCGTAACGCGCTCTTTCCAGACGTATCAGGATGCTAATTTGTACTACATGATTGATGCGTCGAAGCCAATGTTCAATGCCGCGACATCCAAAATGCCGGGTAATCCGGTGGGTGCCTTATGGACAATAGATGCAAAAAACACATTCGGTGACAATCAGAAAGTTTATCAGATTACATCAGGAAATAATACGGACTGGTCGCCAACGGCCGTGTCGGCTCACTATAATGCTGGAGTTGCTTACGATTATTACCGGACAACGTTTAACCGGAATGCCCTGAACGGGAATGGTGGCACCATGATTTCGGTGATAAATCTTGCCGATGAGGATGGTAAAGGACTTGATAATGCTTCCTGGAATGGCAAAGTAATGGCTTATGGTAATGGTAAGTTATTGAAACCATTGGCAGGCGGTTTAGATGTAGCTGGCCACGAAATGACGCACGGCGTTATTGAGAATACAGCTAATCTGCAATATAAAAATCAGTCGGGAGCCATCAATGAATCAATGGCTGATGTATTTGGTGCCATGATCGATCGCGATGATTGGCTAATCGGGGAGGACATTGCCACCCCGGTTATGTTGCCGTCGGGAGCCCTTAGAAATATGTCTAACCCGAATCAGGGTGGAAAGACAAAAGACCCCGAGGGTTATCAACCGGCCACTATGTCGCAATTTGACAAGACAACGGCCGATAATGGCGGGGTGCATATCAACAGTGGTATTCCTAATTTTGCCTTCTATAAATTTGCAACGGCCATTACGAAGGATAAAGCCGAAAAGGTCTATTATCGGGCATTAACGACCTACCTGGTTCGTACGTCGCAGTTCCTTGATTTGCGGTTAGCGGTTATTAAAGCGGCTGGCGATCTTTACGGAGCAACAGGGGCGGAGGTTGCAGCTGCGAAAACTGCATTCGACGCGGTGGGTATTGTGGAGAATGGCCAGACCTCGCCCGACCCCGGCAAACAGCCCGACGTGCCAATTGCTGCCGGGCAGGATTTACTGTTGCTGTCGGATGCCGCCGATGCAAATCTGTACTCGACCAATGTGGATGTCAAACCCGCGAAATTCGATCTGAAAACCTCACGAAGTCTGGTGCATCGCCCAAGCATAACCGACGATGGAAAGTTTGCTTATTATGTGACGACCGACAAACGGATTCGCTCGGTGAACCTGACCGGAACGCCAACCGAAACGGTGGTTTCCGACGAGACGATCTGGGATAACGTAGCGATCTCGAAAGATGGCACCAAACTGGCTGCCTTGACGGCGGATAAAGATGGCTCAATCTATGTGTATAGCTACGCAAAGAAAAAGTGGGCTGAGTTTAAATTGTATAACCCGACCTACTCGGAGGGTGTTGAAACCGGCGAAGTGAAATATGCCGATTCGTTCGAATGGGATTTTACGGGCGAAAACATTGTCTATGACGCCTTTAATGAGCTTCAGAACGGCATAGGTGAGACTATTGATTACTGGGATGTCGGATTCATTAACGTTTGGGACAATAAAGCGGGCGATTTTGCGGATGGAACCATTGAAAAGCTATTCTCTGACCTGGAGGATGGCGAAAGCGTAGGAAATCCGTCGTATTCCAAAAATTCCCCTGACGTCATTGCCTTCGACTACTTCAATGAGAACGATGACAGCTACTATGTGGTGGCTGCCGATCTGAGCAAAGGGGCGCTCAAACAGGTGTATGAGAATAATACGCTGGGCTTTCCCAGTTATTCGCGGCTGGATAATAAACTGGTGTTCGGTGTAGAAACAAATGGTCGGGAAGATATAGCAGGCATTAATCTGGGTGCCGATAAACTGACACCATCAGGAGGGGCAACTGTCTTGTATACGGAAGCCAAATGGCCCGTCTGGTACACACAGGCAACACGTGCATTGCCAGCAAAAACGACCCAAACCATTACGTTCGATGCGATTACTGACCGTTATTCGGATCAGGGTGATCTGACACTAAAGGCTACGTCATCGTCAAATCTATCCGTGAGTTTCCTGGTCCAGAGCGGTCCGGCCAAATTGAGCGGCACAACCTTGCAAATGACGGGCGTAGGATCAGTTACGATTCGGGCTTATCAGGATGGAAGCGCACAGTTTTACGCGGCTACCCCCGTTGATCGTACGTTTACGGTGCTGGCAGTTACGGCTCTTGAGCCAACCTGGTCGAATGCGTTATCGGTTTATCCGAACCCCGCCAATACTACCCTGACCGTCGAACTGCCTGCTTCCGAGACGATTGAAACTATATCGCTTAAAACGATCACGGGTGCAACCGTCGTGCAACCGACCATTCATGGGCGTCAGAAAACGGCCATACTTGATGTTGGACAGTTGCCGAAAGGACTCTATTTCCTACAGGTGCAGACCCCCAGCGGAACGGCGAACCGGAAGGTTATGAAGGAGTAATTTAATTGCCGGATGCAGCATTGACTGTAACAGCCGTGGCCCCTAGTAAACTCATCGGAAGTTTTACTAGGGGCCACGAGCTTTTAACTGGAAATGGCTCTTATTCAGGTACTTTATTTAGTGGTAACAGCAATTATTCCCTTCTCTTTATTGACATCCATCCGAAGGATTGTATTGGGTGATAACGCTTTCAATTCCGCTTCTGAAACTTCTTTGCCATCGATCAGAAAGTGTTTTGGCTCATTTAAAGCGGACCCTTTAGCCGCTGGAACTGGGGGTGGAGGTGGAGGCAACTTCTCGATTCGTTGCCCATTTTGATCCTCCAGCTGAAAATTAATGGGTAGCGTGTATTTAACACTCACGGCCTGTCCGCCCTGTGTACCGGGTTCCCAATTTGGCATATTCTTGACAACCCGTGCGGCTTCTGCATCAGCGCCGAAACCAATTCCTTTGGCAATCTGAACATCACTAATCCCGCCCGTATTGGTGACCACAAAACTCACGAATACCTTCCCTTCTGCTTTGGCTTTCTGGGCCGCTTCAGGATACTTCAGATTCTGGCCCAGGTATTCGCCTAGTTTTTGCATGCCGCCCGGAAATACCGGGGGATTTTCCACAGTTGTAAAAATTTCTCCACCGGCAATTTTCCCGGATTTTTGGGTCGATGCCTGCGCTGTAGCGCTTTGGGGCAGGTCGCGTTCTTGCGTACACATAGCGAGTAAGGCGGCCAGCGGTAAAGCCAGCGCATAACCGAGTAAGGCCCGGCGATTTGAGGCAGGTTTTTGCAACATAACAATTCGTTGTTTTAGGGTTGATTTAGAAACAAAAGGAGTAGTTAAAGCGGTTGACGGGACATTCAACGCATAGGCAACCAACTGGTGCGGATAATCCGGTTGGGGTGTTTTCAGCACCGCCCGATCGGCCAGAAATTCGTGAACCTCCTGCACCGCACGCTTGTAGAGCCATAGTACTGGATTGAACCAGAATGCAACTCGCACAATTTCCAGGAATAAGATATCGACCGTATGATACTGGCGTATATGAGCTTCCTCATGGCGAAGGAGGGCGTCGGGTTGGGCCAGTGTATCCGTACGATTCAGTACCAGATACCGCCCGAAAGAGAACGAAGGCGATGCATCGTCGCCCAGCCGAACGAGGGTAAATGCCTTCCTTTTTTCGGGAGAACCGCTCCTGATCAGCCGAAAGACCGAACGCAGGTTCAGACGTAAGCGAATGAGCATGCCCCCAACGCCCAGGCCATAGATCAGCCAGAACCACTGCGATAACGTTAGGTTGTAGGAGTTGGCTGATGCAGTGCCAACTGTAAACGTGACTGAGGAAATGCTCGTCAGCGTCAGGTCTTCGGAAAGGCCGCCCGGTAATTCAACAAGGGGCAATACTGCTGAAAGTACCACTGACGTAAGCAGGTAGGCTCGGTTGAGGCCAAAAAACGTATTTCGGCGCAGTAGTAACCAGTAGCAGCCGTAAAACAGCACCAAATACAGGCTGGCTACGAGGAGGTAGGGTGGTGTGCTCATAAAACATTTGCACTTTTGAGGTGAATAATGACGACGCCTTTCCAGGCTTTATCTCCATATAAGGTTCTATATTTAGCGATGGTCTGCTCATCTTTGTACACATCGATAGACTCAATATCTTTGGCGTTTACACCATCAATGCTACCGATTTGCTTCGTCCCATTTAGTAGAAACAAGTTGTCCGTCCCTGGAGGAACGATGGCTTTAGCTGGTACGAATAATTTGTAACGATTGGGCAAGGGCATCGAATAACGTTCTTTGCTTGTTCGCTCGAATGGAGCAGCCTGAAACAGCCTGCTGTGGGTTTTAACACTATCCCGATAATGGGCAGGATTTGAGTCGGGATAAGCTATTTTTTGCGACGAGCCATCCTCATATAAGGCGTGAGCTTTATTTTTACCAGGACCAGCAGTGTTGACCGTTGGGGTAACCTGGCCTGTCTGCCTGGCTTCTTTTTCCAGCGCAAACCGAATGGGTAGTTGGTACTGTACAGCTACAGGTTTGCCATTTTGCCTGGCGGGAATCCATTTAGGCATGCTCCTGACAACCCGAATAGCCTCTTCTTCACAGCCTCCGCCAATTCGTTCGATAGTCTTATTCACTTTCGTTTCGCCGACGGCGCCTGTTGGCAGTATCGTGAATATAACGTAAACATCACCTTCAATCCCGGCCACTTTTGCTTTAGCTGGATAGCGCAGATTATGGGCAACATACTGCATCAGTCCTGGAATTCCCGTTGGGAAAACAGCCTTTTCTTCCACAGCCTTAAACACCTTACCATTTATCGTTTGTGAGTCCGATGGTGTGGAAAGAGGCATGACTGGATTGGGCTTAACAGCTTTGTACATGGCCGTTGATCCCATGGCCGGTAGCTCATCTTCCAGAGTTGTTGTTAGCTTTGGGTTTAAGGTTAATGCGTTGTTTTTGATTCGGTTATCAAGTGATTCAAGGCGCCACACATCCATACGATAGCCGAGATGGCTATAGGTAATTCGTGAAGTTATCGGAACATCCGTGAGTTTATAAAAGCCATGACGATCGGTTGTCGTGCCTTTACCCGTAGTAGCCACGCCTACATGAGCGCCAGACAGCGGCTTCCCGTCCACCGCATTCGTTACCCGCCCCGAAACGGTTATGGTCTCGTCCGTTACCTGACTGACAACATCGGAAAGCTGCTCCCGTGCCGTGGTCATAGCGAGTAGGACGAACGCTACCGGAATAATTAAGGTGTATTTGGTCAATGCCCAGCGGGTTGTGGAACTACGGTGAAGCATCTGGATGCGCTGCTTCAGCAAGGACGGATTGAAGAAGCCATTCGTTAACGGGCTTGGTTGCAGACCAAAGCTGTATTCAACCAGAAAGCGGGCATAATGAGTGGGCTGGTCGGTGTGCTGATCGGCAATGAATTCATGCACTTGTCGTAGCATTCGATCAAGAAGCCATAGGGCAGGACACGCCCAGAATAGCGTTCGTAACAGGGCTAAACCTAACACATCGACACTGTGCATCTGCCGAACATGAATTAATTCATGTTTGAGAATTAATTCATTACTAATGTCGGCCGGGTTCAGAACGATATAGTGAAAGAATGAGAACGTTGGCGTTTTTGGGTCGTTGACCTGTACCAGCACATAACCCTCGCCAGCTTGCCGGGGCGAACGCCGGATGAGCCAAAGCAAACTGCCAGTCCTGATCAGCAGGCGTGCCAGTAAACCAAGGGCTACGATACCATAAGCCCATATACAGACTAAATTCCAATCTGGCCCGGTTTCGGCCCGTGGTGTGGCCGTTGCTGTTGGTAAGGCAATGACGCCTACTGGCACAGGTAGCGTCTCGACGGTTTCTGCGGGCAAACTTACCAGCGGTAATGTCAGTGACAACAGAACCGAAAGGATCAGATAAGCCCGGTTGAGTCCGAAGAATGTATGTCGGCGCAACAATAGCCAGTAACAGCCCGCGAATAGCAGACCATATAGGTTAGCCTTCAGGAAATAGTCGAGGGTGTTCATTGGTCTTTGTTTTTGTTTAGGAGCTTAATGATCTCATCGGCTTCGGAAAGACTGATGTTCTTGTCCTGTACAAAAAACGACACCAGCTTTTTTAGCGAGTTATCGAAGTAATTCGCCATTAACTGCTCCGTTTGGAAACGGCGGTATTGTTCCTCCGTAATTAGCGGGTAGTATTCGTGGGTTTTGCCATAAGCCGTATAACCCACCAGTTCTTTTTTTTCCAGAATTCGGATAATGGTCGAGACGGTATTGTAGGCAGGCTTTGGCTCAGGCAGTTCGGCCAGTACATCTTTTACAAAGCCTTTTTTGAGCTGCCATAACACGCGCATGATCTCTTCTTCGGCCTTAGTGAGTTCGCGTAGTTGCATCGTATTTGCGTAGACTGGTTTCGTACCTGAAAGGTATGACTAATAGTTTAGTTTTACAACTAATATATTAGTTGATTTGTTAGAAAAAATAATAGTTTAATTTTTATGGTAATTAATTATCTGATTATTAGGTGATTGATTCTTTTGTAGAAGCCGGTGTTCCTGCCTGGATGTACCGGCCTCTATAAGTAAAACAGTTAGTGATCAACTGAAGGTATCAAGAAGCCAGGCGCGTAATCATGGGCAAATGCGGAAAAGTCCCGTGGGGCCGAACCGGTAGCGTCCTGTACATCGGTCGTAACTACCGACGCTTCATTGCGGCTATAATGTGCGTAATCTTCGATCAGGCCATCGGCCTGCCAGATCGGAAAGTCAAACTGAATCAGTGCGTCCCGCATGGCAGCTGGTGGCACATCGATAAAGGTAACTGAGCGTCCAAGGGCTGTTGCGAGTTTATCGGCCATTTCCGGGTGGGTTAGTGCTTCAGGACCGGTGAGGGTATAGATTTTCCCCGCATGGCCTGAACCGGTCAAAGCCGCAGCCGCAACAGCGGCAATATCGCGTATATCGATGGCGCTGACTCTGGCATCACCGACGGCTGCGAAGAACTTTCCCTGATCAGCAATCGAAGCCCGGAATCCCAGCAATCCCTGCATAAATAAATTGGGTCGCAGAAAGGTAAAAGCCATCCCCGACAACTGGATTGCCTGCTCAACAACGGCATGGTAGCGTAAGAACCGAACGGGAGAAGCGAGGTCGGCCGCAAACTGCGATAATTTTACGATGTGTTCGACGCCTGCACGCTGAGCTTCGGTAACGAAATTGAGCTGCTGACTTTCGGCCTGTTCCGACGAATTCGTGAGTAGAAAGGCACGATCAATGCCAGCTAAAGCCTGTGCAATTGTTGCTGTATCGTTGAAATCACCTGTAACAACTTCGGCACCGGCCAGTGTATCAAATTTTTGTGCATCCCTGGCTGAGCGAACCATGACCCGAAAACTCACTCCTTTCTCGGATAAAATGCGGGTAAGTTCAGTGCCAATCGTGCCGGTTGCACCCGTAATAAGGATGGCAGGGGAGGTTGCTGGAATCGTTGCGCCTTCTGGTTGCAAAGCGGGAGTTGAGCGTGTATTCATGCCGGACGTTTAGTTAAAATTGGCCTGTTGTGTACAGACCAGCTATTATTTCGTTTTTGACAGGACAAAGGTCTACCGCCCTTGCTGGATAAAATTGTAAGAAAACGAAACGATCGTGCTCGTTGAAGGCGAAGGCAACTAGTGCCAGAAAGTGATTAAGTATGATGGATAAACGTGCGGGATCTGGATTGAGCGGCCTTCTGATCCGTGGCTTACCGTTTGATCAATCGACGCTGTTAGTCAATTGATTACTGCTTGCTTTATTTACCTTTAGTTTTGTTAATAACTCACCGTTAGTATGGAGCTAGATTAGTAATCGATACGTTTCCTGTTTACCATAAATTCACCCATTTACTATGCACAGCTATCTACGCCCGTTTCTCATTCTAGGCTTCATCACGTTGATTTTTGTACCAGGTATAAGCCAGACAAGCCACATGGCTGCTAAGCCAAATGAAACGGTTTGGGTAGTTGCTTATCCAGTCAAAGCCAGCAAACGTGCCCAGTATGAACGGTTTGTCCACGAAATTTTCTGGCCGGGCGCGAAGAAATTATCCGTAGCTGAGCAGAAAATATTCAAGCAAACGCGGATATTACACCCTACCAAAGCGGATGCTGATGGTTACTATTCTTACCTGTTCATTATGGACCCGGTTATTAAAGGAGCCGATTATGATATTGCGTCCTTGCTGACGAAAATGTATGGTGAACCAAAAGGTAAAGAGTATTTCAAGCTGTTCACGGATGCGGTAAAGCCGAATAGTTATAAAGAGTATATTGTTACCCAGTCCAAAGACTGACCGTTGCCTGAATTTGCCATTATTTGGGTTATAAATAGCCATAATCGACTCAGTAAGAATAGTGTAGTATTATTGCAGAATAACCATAGATCAATTAAACCCAAACCTCTATCATGAAAACGCTCCATTGCCGCGATGCCGGTTTCGACTGCGAAGGTGTCATCAAGGCCTCCACAGAAGATGCCGTATTGACACAGGCCGCTGCCCATGCGCAGGAAGCGCACGGTGTAACTGTGACGCCTGAACTAGCCGACCAGTTAAAACAATTGATCCGGGAAGAATAGCCGCGAACATACGTAACACGGGCTGTTTCGTTTAGTCCGTGTTACGTAAAATCCCAACGGGTAGTGCCGTAAACGTAGCTTGCACCAACATACGGTCGGTTGTGCTGCTGAGGGTCCCATCCAGACAATTGACCCATTTCGTTGGGGCATCGACTGGTAAGCGAATGGAAGTGTCATGCCAATCGATTCGCTGTGCATCCTGCTTCTGTTGCCGACAGAGTTGGGCAAAATGGAGTGGTATCGTTATAATGTACCATTGGGCGCCAAGCCGACGCGCAAAAGCCAATACATGATCCCGATACATACCATCAACGAGTAATGGCACGTATTCACCCTCCGCAAATAAGGTTGTGTTAGACTGCCGCTCATGCAGGAGCAGATACGTGAGCCAGAATTTGACACGACCGTCGAAACGATGTTGCCAAAGAGTAGACCAATGCGTTTCTGGGTCAGATTCCTGAAGAGAAAGCAAATCGGATAACCACATCTGCCGACGGGCGAAATCAATAGGGCGTCGATTGTCGGGATCGACCAGACTCAAATCCCAGCCTTCTGCTCCCTGGTAAACATCCGGAACACCCGGACAGGTGAATTTGAGCAGAACCTGAGCCAGCGAATTGACTATACCAAAATCGGCTATTTGCCGGTGAAACGATTCGAATCGAGGCCAGAATGCTCCTGATCGTTCGAGCAGACGATCGGTAAATACCTTAACCCCTTCGTGATAGCTATCGTCAACAACCCAGCCGGTGGTGTGGCGTTTGGCCTCCTGCAATGCTTTTTCGAGGTATAAACGAAACCGGTTCGGGAAATCGTCCTCATCGTCGACCCGATTGGATTCGCCGGGCATCGGGTAAGCGCCGAGCAGGTTCTGGTAAATTAAATATTCATCATTCGCGTCAGGCACATACGTCTGATCATCGGCTGACTGCTTTAGTGAAGCGTTCAATTGCTGCCAGTGTTGAACTTCAGCCAGCCATTCGTCGGCCAGGTCGGTCAGTACATTGAGCCTTGCCCGCACATCTTCACCCCGTTTGGTGTCATGGGTGGCAGTCGCGTTCTGGGCAAGCGGCCAATGGGTTTGTCGGTACTGCATAGCTTCATGAAAAGCATCAACTGACAAGCCAAAACGCTCGGGCGAATCGCCAACTTCATTATGACCGATAAAGCAATTGTAGGTGTATAGCAACGTATCTTCAACACCTTTTGCCATCAATGGGCCTGAAAACTGCATGAGTCGGTGATAAAAACGAAGAGCCCGATGGTTGTAATCGGAGTCACCCTCCATTGGCCTGGTCAATAATGCCTCTTCCAGCATAGCAAGTGCCGATTCCAGCTCTGGTTTCGTTTCCCGAATTGCTTTGAGCATCTGCCTTATACTGTCTGATTCGTTGGCCGGTAGCGGCAATTGATTACCGTAGTACCGATAAACGGGGCATTCGATGAGCAATTCGCCAATAGCCAGCTTTAACTCACCAGCTGTCAATTCTGCCAGTGCCGCTTCGTCGGCCAGGTTCAGATCGAGAAAATAATGGTAGAGGTTATTGAGTTCACCACCCATGTATTGAGCCAGAAAATACGCTTTTCTATCCCGAATACGCTCGGGCAGGGGCGTATCACTACCAATTAATTTGTGATAGAAATTGCGAAAGGCCGGTTCTGCCTGGCTGTTTGTCAGCAGATTATTCACCAGAGCCAGAAAATCATATCCCGAGGTTCCCTGCACAGGCCAGTCGGTTGGTAAAGCCTCGTTACCCTGAAGAATTTTCTCAACGACGATGTAGGTTTCATCGCCTGTCAGCGCCCTTAGCCGATCCAGATACCGTTTAGGGTCGAACAGTCCGTCGATATGATCAATTCGCAATCCCTGAAAAACACCGTCGTCTATGAATGTTTTCGTCAAATAGTGAAGTTGCTGAAAGACGGTCTCATCGTCCATATTCAGGCAAATCAGCCCATTGATCGTAAAGAAACGGCGGTAAGTCATTTCCTGCCGGGTTTCAGCCTCAGTGCAAAACCGATAGTGCTGTTCATCGGCGAGGTGATGTAACAAAGCCGGATTTTGGTTCACCGCATTCAGGCAATCCTCAATGTACGTTTCGGTTTGGTCGGTGTGCATCAAAGCCGCCAGTTGCAGTCGAAATTCAGCCCATTCAATTCCATACGCTTCTGGTTCATCCAGATGCCGGAGCTGATCAAGCTGAATCAGTAGTTGCTGTATGGCGTCGGAGGGTTCAGCGGCATCTGCCTGCAGAACAGTTGCATAGCTACCGGGCTTTAGTGGTAGTCGATTCCCGCTCACATCCAGCAAAAAGCGTGTCTGATCGTAGTGCAGTGTCAGGTGACCCTTGGCCAGTGCTTCGTCTATCGGTTCGGCCAGAAACGGGGCCAGGACCCGGCCATGAAAAAATGAACTTGCCAGCGATGTATCAAAGAACGAAGCAAAACGAGATAACGGGCCTTTCTCCAGCACATCCATCAGCCATTGATTGGTGAAATAGTAGGCCATGTGGTTCGGGACAATGTCCTGTAACCAACCCATATTGGCTAGTTGCAGCTGGCGATTTATGGCTCGTAGCTCCTCTTCTGTCCCAATCTCAGGGTTGATCCGGTTCGGGTCAACACCATCGTAGCCATGCGAACTAGCGGGTACAGCCGCAAAAATTGGCGAGGCATAAATCGTTGATACGCCTAGCTTTTGGAGATAAGGCAGCAGTGTATCGAGCTGTTGAAAGGTGAAATCTTTATGAAACTGAAGCCGGTACGTAGAAATAGGATTGTACATAGGTTGAGCGGAAGGATTGGGATAGGCGTTCAGCGTAGGCTTACTACCCATTCGTATAAATCAAAATGGATTCGGCCTGCACGATGACCGGCGCGTCGCCTGCCACTTCCATTGGAGCCGCAAGAGGACCCAACCACTGTGGATCAGCAGAGTCCAGGAGTTTTTGCCAGGGTTTGATACTAATTGGAACCCGGAATGATTCGGGTTTTGATGAGAAATTCATCAGACAAACAATCGGGGCATCGTTTGGATGGTGGCGAATCAGGGTGAGTGTTTGTCGGGCATCGTCCATAACCACGGCCACCGATTCACGATTTGGGTGCCGTAAGGGCGATTTTTTGCGAAGGGAAAGTAACGTCTGGTAGTAGCGAAAAAGCGTTTGGTGGGGCTCCTGAGTCAGGCGTTCCCACCGAAGACGGGAGCGTTCAAATGTCTGAGCGGCCTGCGGATCAGGGGCCTCAACGGAGGTCTGAAAAGCAGCAAACTCCTTTTTGCGTCCCTGCCGAACCGCTTCGATCAACTCTGGGTCAGAATGACTGACGAAGTACAGAAATGGATTTAATTCGCCCCATTCCTCACCCATGAACAGCATGGGCAGGTATGGACTACTCATCACGGCTCCGGCCATGAGTTTCTGCATGGAAAAACTGACCAACTGACTTGGTCGCTCGCCCAGCATCCGGTTTCCGATCTGGTCGTGATTTTGGGAGAAAACGACAAACTGCTGTCCCGGATGGCTGCCTGTCGGCTTTCCAACGATTTTGGCGCGCCGGGGCATGTAGGTTCCATCGTACACGTAGGCATCACGATATGACTTGGCCAGATGTCGAATACCGTCATAATCAGCATAATATCCGCTTCGCTCGCCACCTGCTGTTACCCGTAAGGCATGATGAAATTCGTCGTTCCACTGCGCATCCATACCATAACCATCACTGGCAATCGGCTGAATAAACCGCGTTTCGTTCTGATCTGACTCAATGATGAGGTAATACTGCCGCCCGGTTTCCTGCATAAACTGATCAACATACTGTTTAATCTCGCGGAGGATATGCAGCTCACTCTCATCATGAATGGCGTGAACAGCATCTAAACGCAATGCATCAATATGGAAATCGCGAAACCACATCAGGACGTTTTCAAGGAAATAACGCCGAACACTATCGCTGTAATTATCATCGAAATTAAGGGCGTCGCCCCAGGGCGTTCGGTGTTTATTGGTAAAATAAGGGCCGTAATCGGCAAAATAATTTCCTTCTGGCCCCATGTGATTATAGACTACATCGAGCACCACGGCCAGCCCTTTTCGATGACAGGCGTCTACAAGCCGTTGTAGCCCCGCAGCCCCGCCATAGGAATTCTGTACGGCATACGGGCAAACGCCATCGTAGCCCCAGTTGCGCGTACCGGGAAATTGCGCCACGGGCATAATCTCAATGGCATTAATGCCTAACTCAACAAAATAATCCAGTTTGGCTTCAATACCGGCAAATGTGCCCTCAGGAGTGAATGTGCCCGTATGAAGTTCGTATAGGAGATAACTTTCGAGCGGGAGGTTGTTCCAGGTCGAATCTGTCCATACAAATTGAGCGGTATCGACCGCCTGCGATGGGCCATGAACGCTTTCGGGTTGCGATAGCGATGCCGGATCAGGTCGTTCAGTTGTGTTGTTCAGGATAAATGTATAGGTGTCACCCGGTTTCAACTGGCTGGTAGTCGTTTGCCAGTAAGCGCCATCGTTCTGGAGAGGGATGACTAAATCCTGATGGCAGATACGAAGCGATACGGCTTCGGCCAGTGGTGCCCAGACACGAACGACAGCACTATCGTTCGTGAAGGTAACGCCAAGTGTTCGTTGGCTTATCAATGACTCATTCATACGTTGAGAATGGCGAGTTGGGAGTCTGCAATTGCCAAGACTAACAAGCAACAAACGGGATGTGTTGGCGGGAATGGCTAAAAAGGCGTATACGGCCCTCTTTACAAAGTCAAACTTCTACTTCTACCGTTGTTCCGTCTTCGGCAAAAACCCGGAAAGTGCCTCCCAGTTCTTCAGCGCGGGTCTGCATATTTCGCAAACCATAATGTTGCTCGGAAACCGCTCCGTTTGCCCATGTAAACCCGCGTCCATTATCGTGGATTCGGAGATTGATATGTCCGCCGGGTCGAATTTGGAGGTGTACTGTTGCCTGCGTGGCAAAGGCGTGTTTGATCACGTTGTTGAGTGCTTCCTGAACAATTCGGAACAGATTCAGAACCTGCGTCGAGGTTAGCCGTTGCGCCTGCGACCCGGTGACCACCACATCGACATGCAGGCCGTCGGTTTCGTGTACGTAGCGGTTGATATACTGATTCAGGCGTTCCGAAAATTCCTCGACCGTAAAACTTTCCTGATGAATGGCCCAGATGGTTTCGCGCAGGAGTTTAACCGCTTCGCGCGTATAGCTCACAATGGTGCGTAACTGGTCGGCCCATTGACGCCCGTTCATTCGGGGCTGTTTCTCAGCCTGATCACTGATGTGGGTAAGGTTGGTAACGACAAAGGCCAGATGGGCACCTACATTATCGTGAAGGTCGCGGGCAATGCGTTCTTTTTCAACCAGTAAGCTATTTTTCATGGCCAGCGTCTGAACCTCAGCTTCGTAGGTTCGCTCCTGCTGGATCGTTTGTTCTTTGATGAGCCGTTCGGTCTGATCACGGTTCATTTTGTAGCGATACGCCAGTCCGACTGTCAACACCAGCACCTCGAACAGGGCCGCTGGGGCATAATAAGCAAAATTGGCAACGGGCTCATACGTTGGCAGCATGCCGAAATTGGCAAAAACCTGCCCGAGATTCAACGCATAAAACGGTAAGACTGCTATGAGATACAACCAGGCTTCTTTAACGTGGTATTTTCGGACGATACTCACCACGATATAAGCGCCGATAACAGGCATTGGAAACCAGTAAAAAACGGAAAAAATTCGAACCAGGATAAGCTCCAGTAAGGCAGAGTAGGGCGTAAATCGTTCGATGGTCAGCGCGATCAGGCAGAAAACGCCACACCACAAAACGATTGTTCCGACTTTGTGCCAGCGATGGGACGGGGTATTAATTAATGGAAGAAACGTTCGGACAAACAGCAGTTGTGAATAGAAAAGAATGAGCGGGAACAAAAAATAGACGTTTTGTCGGGGCAGCCAGAACTGTTCTTCAAAGGCAAATTGATTCATGAACCCATCGTTGATGATAAAAAAACCAACAAGGCCCAGCAAACAGAAAATATATTTCGAATAAATGCGGTCGAGGGTAATCAGAAAAAAAATGACGTTCATAATCGCTACAAAGACCAGTGTAAATAATACACCGCCCCAGAACAGATAGCTTTTCTGAAGAAGAGAATCATAGGCCGACGCCCGCACAAGCTCGACGGGGACAATTTGTGTGCCCCGATGTTTAAGAATACGTAGGTATGCTGTTGCGTTCTGATGCCCGGATAGCGTAAATGGGAACCAGTAATGCCGATGGTTTAAGGGGCGTTTGGCAACGGGTGTTTTCCAGCCTATGATGGGTGATGTTGAAAGAACTTGATTCTGCTCATCGACTAAAAAGAGCTGGAGTTCGTCGAAACACCAGAAATCGATTTCGGCCAGCCAGTTCTGGGTCTGATCCGATGCATTCGAGAGTTTGAACCGTAGCCAAACCGGCTTGGCCGATTTTATTCCCGTCACATAGCCAAAGTTGGGAACGGGTGTTGTTACAGGCTGAAAGACGGATGCTATGGTCGGTGTCATGACATCCTGAATACCTCTGTTTCCCAGCGAATCCTGAAAATAGGCCAGACTTCCCCGAAGAGAAACCTGATCATGATCCCCCTGCAAAACGACAACTGGCTGACTGTTTAACGGCTGCCCCAGCAGGCGGCATACCATCAGACAACCACATAGTAGCCCTAATAGCCTGTATTGGGAATGTTTCATTAGTGACTCGTAATAGCCACTAATGTATGCATTTATTGAAGAATATGAGATAGCGTTACATTACTTACGCTGGGTAGACTAAGCAGACTGCTGCCAAAATCGTTGGCGATTTACGTATATAAACAGAGTAGTCAGAAGAGGTAAGAATACGTAAAGTAGCTTGATTGAACGTTTGTTAATGCGTAGGAACTGGATTGCTCCGATAAGTTGGCCAGCCAGCTGGTTTACGTTCCAATAGGCTGCCCTGTGGCCGTTGCTAGTTGTTGAACCTATAGAATTAACTCAATTATAATATGGACTAAATCCCGGCTAATAAGCGGCAATCTTGTCGCTTATTAGCCGGGATTTGACCTGGCCTCTTGTTATGACATGCAGAAATTACGCATGCATTTATAGGGTATAGCCTCCATTATACTGCCGCCGAACGAACTGATTGGCATAGTCGAAATTCGTAATTTTCATGTTCTCTCCATCCCAGAGGAGTTTTTTGCGCCCGGTGAACTTACCATCTTCGCGGGCCAGATAAGAACGGGTTGCCAGATTGCCCATTAGTACTGTTTCGGCCAGCGGACCTGCTTCATCGAACGAGGATGACGTATAAGCGCCGTATCCTTGTTTGCAGGCTTTGACCCACTGTTGCTGATGACCTTCTGTTTTGCCCTCAACCAGCGGCTTTTCGGGTTTTGGTAATTCTTTGTTCGCAAATTTGTCGACCGGGAGTAGCTTCGGATCATTCCCGAATAACCCACCCACCAGCATCCCTTTGGTGCCAATGAACAGCATGCCCCCGTCAATACTGCGGAACATATCGCTGTACTCAACACCTTCGGGTACTTGCGGACGAATGCCGCCATCAAACCAGGAGAATTTAATTTCTTTCACTTTACGGTCATCCGAAGGAAACGTCAGATGAATGGCCGATGAAGGCGGGCATACGTCATCATAGAACGCTTCCTTGAAAAAATCGGAATAGACCGAGCCTACACTACACTCTACCGAGGTGGGATATTTGAGTTTCAGCGCACGGAACGGCACATCCATAAAATGGCAGCCCATATCGCCGAGCGCTCCCGTTCCGAAATCCCAGTAGCCTCGCCAGCGCGTGGGCATATACGCTTCATGATAATCGCGGTTGGGCGCGGTGCCGAGCCATAACGGCCAGTTCACTTCGGGTGGCACTGGCTGCGACTCCCCCTTATCTTTTGGCGACCGGACACCCTGCGGCCAGACAGGGCGGTTCGTCCAGCAATAAACCGTATGAACATGGCCAATCATTTTTTCCTGAATAGCCGTTTCGATGATGCGTGTGGCATCTCCCGAGCTACCCTGATTGCCCATCTGGGTCACAACTTTGTATTTACGGGCTGCTTCGGTCAGCATCCGGGCTTCATAAATGTCGTGTGTCAGTGGTTTCTCGACGTAAACATGTTTGCCGAGTTGCATGGCGGCCATCGCAATCGGAGCGTGCATGTGGTCGGGTGTGCTCACAATAACCGCATCGAACGTTTTACCCGCTTTGTCGAACATTTCGCGGTAGTCCTGAAAATAAGGCGCGTTCGGAAATTGAGTCCGGAATTTTTTCGACTGGCGATCATCGACATCGCATAAGGCCACAAAATTGTCGGAACCGTTGTTGTAGGCTAACCTGATGTTCACGTCGGCCTTGCCACCACAACCCACAGCCGCCATGTTGAGCTTGTCAGATGGCGCGATCACTCGTGATCCATCGGGTCGTTTTCCTCCTAAAACGTGGCGGGGTACAATAAAGAAACTGGCTGTGGCAAGGGCGCTGCCCTGCAAAAATTTACGGCGAGAAGTAGTCTGGTCAGAGGCCATTGGACAAAGATATTGGGCGTTGATTAATTAAACTAAACTATAAAAAATCTAACTTCCAATATCTAATGTCCAATAAAAAGAATTTAGGCCATTACCTGCCCCATTTTCATGGCAATACCCATATCGCCTTTTACTTTGAGCTTACCGGTCATAAAGGCCATCATCGGATTGAGGTCGCCGGTGCCCATTTTTACCAGATTGTCCACGCTGACATGAAGGTCGCAATCGGCGGGTTTATCGTCGTTGGAGACAACTACAGGCGATTGAGTCGCATCGATATAAACAACGCCCTGATCGGTTACGAGCTTTGCCGTGGCATTAAGGCTGTCGGCGTGGGTGGCTTTGGTTCGGATTTGATCCGTTAGTTCTTGCAAAGTCATGTTTGATAGGTTTCGTTGGTTGATTATGAAACTCTGCCGCGAAATTAAGGTTTTTACGTAGTGTAGACTGACTCGTGTTGCAGTATCTTGGTCGCCGATTAAACAAACGACCCGGTTGGTCGCCCTACAGATGCGTTCTCAATTCTTAACTTTACTGTGTATCCTCACGTTCATTAGCTGCGGTTTAGGCCTTTTTGATTCCGTTGTGTCGTTTTTTCGAACCGATGCTGTTGCCGAAACCTCGTATGTTAAACGCAAACTCACTCCTGAGGAGGAGCGGAATAAGCCTAAACAGTATTTCGAAGACCGGGCAGCAACTGGTGCTCAACCCATGCCCGGAGACCCGGAAGAAATCCGGTTGCTGGCCATTGCTCAATTCTTTTATTCGCTACTCACACTGATTGGAGCTATTCTAATGTTTCGACTCCGCCGGATCGGTTTCTGGATTTACCTGGCTGGTGTCACTGTAGGCATTGTATTGCCGGTCGCACTGGCGGGTTTCGGGGCCTTGAACACCTCCTTCGGCGT
This sequence comes from Spirosoma endbachense, assembly GCF_010233585.1. Lineage (NCBI taxonomy): Bacteria > Pseudomonadati > Bacteroidota > Cytophagia > Cytophagales > Cytophagaceae > Spirosoma > Spirosoma endbachense. Next base: position 7,297,440 of record NZ_CP045997.1, on the reverse strand, counting down.
ATTCTTCAGCCTCATTTTTGCCGGTCTCTACTGGCTGAATCTGAAGGATATGCATTGAAAAGGTGTTGCTACCAGGCTTCGGGTGCAGAATAAAACACGAAGCCTGTATGTTGTATCCAGCCTTCTTATTCTGAGCGGTGCCCAAGAACTAACCCCAATGAGGCTAATTTGTCACGGGTCGAATCGTGGCTCGTATGCTGAATGCAATGCATACCGAGTGTTCGGGCCACCTGCACAAACATCAGCCTGTCGTCGACGTAAACGACCTGATCGGGCTCTACCTGCGCTACGTCCAAGGCTAGCTGAAAAATATCGGTGTCGGGCTTGCGCAGGTGTACATAGCACGATGACACAAATGCGTCGAAAAACGTATCCAGACCAAACTGCCGGATACGATACGCATTGATCTCCCGTCCTTCGTTATTTACGGCCAGCAGCTTTAAGCCATATTCCTGTTTTAACTGGCTCACTAACTGGATCATATCCGGATAGGGCTCCGACTGTTCCATAATAAACCGGGTAAACTCAAGCGGTGAATAGGAGCGCTTTTCGTAAAAAACAATTCGTTTCAGGTAATCATCCAGGCTCAATTTACCCGATTCATACGTATCGAACGTCAGGTGGTGCCGCTCATTGAGTTGTTCATAATCCAGCCCAAATAGCTCAGCTGCCCGTCGTCGGGCATTTCGGTCCCAGCCATTTGTTAATAATACTCCACCTATATCCAGAAAGAGCGCTTTGACAGGTTGCGTCGGCGTCATGGGCGATTTTTGTAGTGAATTGGTTAAAAATCCTAAACAGGTTCAATGTTAACGGTCTTCGGCTAACTATCAAATTCGGGCGTGTTAAGAAACGTGCTCAAGGCTAAAATAAAGCTTCGGTCTGCGCGATAAGTTTCCGGAAAATGTCGGCAGCGGGCTTCGCTTCGGATGCCGACGCCAACTGACCGGCCCACATGTTTGTAAACTCGGCATTATTTTGCCGTTGAGCGGCAACTCGCAAGGCAGTTGTCAGACTATTTTGTATGGGATATTCCGGAATCGAAAGCCCCGATTTATCGATTTCACGCATAAAGGTATTGCTGATTCCCCTGGCCCATCGGCCAGAAAAAGAACGTGTCAAAACACTGTCGGTTTCCGACGATCGCTGAAGTCGTTCTTTGTAGGCCGGTATGGCCACACTTTCAGGACTGGCGATGAAAGCCGTTCCAACCTGTACACCCGATGCTCCCAAATCAAAAGCAGCTTTAATGGTTTGCCCATTATGGATACCGCCAGCGGCCAGTAAGGGTTTCGAAACCCGATCGGCTATCAACGGAAGCAGCGACATAAGCCCGACCATCGGTAGCGGGTCGTCCGTTAAAAACGTTCCCCGATGGCCTCCGGCTTCGATGCCCTGAACCGAAATAATATCAATATCTTTTTCCGTAAGCAACTCGGCTTCTTTTACGGAAGTAGCCGTTCCATTAAGCAGGCATCCGGCAGCTTTCAACGACTGAATCGATTCGTCATCCAGAATGCCAAACGTAAAACTGACAATGGGAATTTTTTCCTGAATCAGTACATCGATCTGGTCTTTGTATGAATAAAAATGTAAGTCATTCAGCGCCAGTTTTGTATACGGAATCTGATTCGCCAGGCATACCGTTTCCAGATAAGCCTGCATGGCTTCTGCGGTAGATTGGTCAATGGCTGGTATCGAATGAGCAAAGAGGTTTACGGCAAACGGCTTGTTGGTTAGTTGCTTTGTTTGCTGGATGAGTTCTGTTGTTCGTTGGGGCGACAAACCCCCAACCGGCAGTGAACCAAGCCCTCCCTGATTGGAAACAGCAGCGGCCATTTCCGGGGTGGAAACGCCCAGCATTGGGGCCTGTATAACTGGATACTCGATCGATAATAAACGGGTTAGGTTATTCTTCCATTGCATAAGCTAACAACTGTTTCTGGCTGATATATACTGACAAAGACGAATTAAACAGGCGATCTGGATGGCCGACGGCATCGCCAGGAAACCATTAATCAGCGTTCGACCCATATCGTCTTGACGTTTACAAATTCTTTTATACCGGCTTCTGAGAGTTCGCGACCAAAGCCCGATGTTTTAATACCGCCAAACGGAACACGGGCGTCTGACCGCATGAGCCCATTGATGAACACCGAACCCGCCTGAATTTGCCGGGCCAGCCGATCTGCCTTGTCCATATCCTGGGTCCATAAGGCCGAACCTAAACCAAAGTCCGACTGATTGGCCAGCCGGATAGCGTCGGATTCATCTTTTGCTTCGATGATGACGGCCAGCGGGCCAAAGGTCTCTTCGTCAAAGGCGGCCATGCCCGGTTTTACCTTATCCAGTAAAATGGGTTGAACATTGCAGCCCGACCGCTGGATGGCAGAACCCTTGCTACCCGTAATGAGCCGGGCTCCTTTGGCAATGGTCTCGCGGTACTGGCGCTCAATGTTGTCGGCCAGATCGAGCCGGGCCATTGGTCCCATCGTAGTTGCATCGTTCATCGGGTCGCCCTGCCTGATCTGCTGGATTTGCTGAAGTACCAGTTCTGTAAATTGTTTTTTGACTGATTTTTCGACGATAAACCGTTTGGCCGCAATACAACTCTGCCCGGCATTCTGCATCCGGGATTTAACGGCTATTTCAGCGGCTTTTTCCAGATTGGCGTCAGCCAGCACAATGAGCGCGTCGGAGCCACCGAGTTCCAGTACCGACTTTTTGATCTGACTACCAGCAATAGACGCTACCGATGCACCGGCCCGCCCACTGCCTGTGAGTGTAACGGCTTTTACCCGTCGGTCTTTCAGTAACGTTTCAACAACAGGAACATCAACCAGCAGTGTCTGAAAAACACCATCGGGCAGGCCCGACTCCCGGAACGTCTCTTCAATGGCCAATGCACAGCCCGGAACGTTGGGCGCATGTTTCAGTAAGCCAACATTGCCTGCAAGCAACCCCGGAATCGCAAACCGCATGGCTTGCCAGAACGGGAAGTTCCAGGGCATAATGGCCAATACAGGTCCTAACGGCTGATAGGTGATCACGCTACGGGCGGCCGGACCATCGCTGGATTCGATGGACTGGTCGGCCAGAAAGGCCGCTGCATGGTCGGCGTAGAAGGCACAGCTAATGGCGCATTTTTCAATTTCGGTAATGGCTTCCCGGAGTGTTTTGCCCATTTCGGCGGTCATTAACTCCCCATACCGTTGCTTATTGGCAGTTAAATACTCGCCGACTTTGCGGAGGAAGACAATACGATCTGCTAATGACAAAGCCGACCAGTCGGCAAATGCCCGGTCGGCTTGTTTTACTTTACGCTCAATGCTGGCAATGCTATCGGCGCGGTATGTATTTAGTTTGCGCTGGTTGTAGGGATTGATTGACGAAAATGTCATGGCTACTGGTGATCGCCTTCCTGATCAATGTGATTCACCAGAACAACCATTGTATCGATCATTTGTTCCCAGCGATCCTCACCAACAACACCGATAAACTGTTGCTGAATATCCTCTACGCTTTCAAAAACGGCCTGCAACAAAGCCTTGCCACGATCGCTCAGGTAAATGACACTCGACCGTGAGTCGTTGTGGTTTTTCTCCATATGAATGTAGCCTTCGCTTTCCAGCAAACTAACTACTTTACTCATGGCCTGCTTCGTTACGCACGCGCGTTTCGCCAGTTCGTTATTTGTTATGCCCTCGGGGGTTAGGTTAGCCAGAAACCCCATATAGCTCAATTTAAAATCCGTGAATCCCAACTCATGGAGACGGGGTTCGATGATTAAATCAAAATGACGCTTCAGCCGACCCATCAAGCGCCCGAAGGCGCGCTCTCGATAGGACCAGAAATATTTATAATCAAATGCTTTTTTGTCTCTTTCCACGATCATGCACGCAAAATAAAAAACTCTGAAACAATCTGCGACTAAATTTTGTACAAATATAGTCAACCTGTTTGACTTTATGGTCAACCGGGTTTACTTTTGCTGCACAATAGTCAAACAAGTTGACTATATAAAATGTTCTGTAACAAACCACAACAGGTGCTGAATAACTAATACAATGGCAACCACAATGGCAACCGAAGAGGAAACAACTACGGAAGAAAAAAGCGCGGTAAAGACCTATCTGCCCCGCATCATTATAGCGCTAATTTTACTGGTAGGTGGATATTTTGGCTATAAAGCCTATGTCCACAGTAAAGAGTACGAAACAACCGATAATGCCCAGATTGAGGGCAATTCAGCGCCAGTACTGGCCCGTGTGGCGGGTTACGTACAGGCTGTAAATGTAGAAGACTACGCGAATGTAAAACAGGGACAGTCACTCGTTACAATCGATCCGCAGGAATATGACGTAGCGCTGGCACAGGCCGATGCCGACTATCAGCAATCGCTGGCGGATCTGGCCACGGCACGCGCCGATTTGCAGAATGCGCTGGCCAATGCCCGTAATGTGGTGCAAAATGCCCGTGTTGCTCAGTCGAACGCACAGGTGCAGGCGTCACGTCGCGATAAAGCTCAGCAGGATTTGAATCGGGACCAGAATCTGTACAAAGAGCAATCGCTGACCAGAAAACAACTGGAAGATTCTCAGAACAATGTTGAAGTGCAGTCGCGCCAGTATACCGCTAATGTTGAGCAGATTAGCCTCGCTAAAACGTCAGAGGGAGTCGCGCAGGCCGGTATTGCCAAAGCACAGGCTAACATTCAGAAAATTCAGGCCGTATTGAAGGTGAAGCAGGCGGCTATTGACAATGCGAAACTGAAAGTTGGCTATGCCCATCTGGCTGCTCCGATTTCGGGTAAAATTGGCCGTAAGAATGTAGTTGTTGGTCAATATGTGCAGCCGGGGCAGACCTTGTTCACGATCGTTGCCGACTCGACATTCTGGGTTGTGGCTAACTTCAAAGAAACCCAGCTGGAAAAAATGAAACTCGGTCAGGCAGTCGATATCAAGCTGGATGCTTACCCTGACCTTGACGTAAAAGGTCGTATCAGTTCGCTTTCGGAGGCAACGGGTGCCCGGTTTGCGCTTCTTCCACCCGACAATGCATCAGGTAACTTCGTGAAAATCACGCAGCGTGTTCCGGTAAAGATCGAGATTTTGAATCCGGAAAAGTACAAAAATGAATTGCGGGCCGGTTTGAGCGTCGATGCTGAAGTGCGGGTAGCCAACTAAAAAGTTTTCTGTTTCCAATTTTCAGGTGAGCGCATTCTGGCTCTGACAAACTGAAAACTCATATACAGAAAACTGAAAACTTATAAAAATGGCAACTCAAACATTGGCCCTTCCGGCACAACCGGCTTTGCCAACGGGTTTTAAACGGTGGATTATCGTGATCACGGCTATTTCGGCAGCTATTGTCGAGCTGATTGACACATCCATCGTCAACGTTGGTCTGACGGATATTGCCGGTAATCTGGGCGTTACAATCGAAGACGTAGCCTGGGTCGTTACTTCCTACGCTATCGCCAACGTCATTGTGATACCAATGACTGGTTTTTTACAGCGCTACTTTGGCCGAAAATCATATTACATCGGTTCCATTATTCTCTTCACGATATCGTCGTACGGATGTGGTTTTGCGACCAATCTGGAGATGCTGATCTTTTTCCGTTTTTTGCAGGGCGTCGGGGGCGGTGCCTTACTTTCGACCTCGCAGGGGCTTATCTACGATGCCTTTCCGGCCTCGCAGCGGGCGGTGGCATCGGCTATATTCGGTATGGGAATCGTGCTTGGTCCAACACTTGGCCCAACGCTTGGCGGCTATATCATCGATAATTACCACTGGAGCTGGATGTTCTACATAAACGTCCCGATCGGCATTATCGCTACGTTTCTGAGCATTACCTACATCGATAAAAAACCCGACGAAGTCAATATTAACCGGCGTGGTATTCATATTGACCAGATTGGCATTTTACTGCTGACAGTCGGTATCGGGAGCCTGCAATATGTGCTGGAACGGGGCGAAGCCGATGACTGGTTCGATGATGCAGCGATTCGGTATCTGGCTCTGATTGCGGCTTTCACATTACCATTCTTTATCTGGTGGGAGTTGCGGGGCACTAAAGAGCCGGTTGTTGATCTGCGGGTGATGAAAAATCGAAACCTCACTATTGGCTCTATACTGGTTGTCATAGTCGGTTACGGTCTGTTTACATCGGTGCTTCTCTATCCGTTGTTTGCCCAGCGCATAGTTGGGTTAACGGCCACCCAGACTGGTAAGTTGCTGATTCCGGGTGGGTTCATAACGCTGCCTATGTTTGCGCTTACCGGCCGTTTACTGGCTAAAGGTGTATCGCCGAGGCTGATTGTGAGTTTAGGCTACGTGGCTTTTGGCTCGTTCTGCTTTATCATGTCGACCTACAATGCCGATGCGTCGGATGGCGATTTCATTACAGCGCTCATCATTCGCGGTATTGGCCTGGCTCTGGTCAATGTACCACTGATTAATCAGTCGGTATCGACGCTGGAGCCCCGACAAATGCCCACCGGTATTGCCATTGTGAACATGATGCGGCAGATTGGTGGTGCCTTTGGGGTGGCCATCACAAATACCTACGTGACGCAGCGCACAGCCTTGCACCGGAGCGATCTTGTCTCGCATCTACAGCCTGGTAGCCCCGCACTGACCGAGCGACTCAATGCCATGACGCAGGGATTGATAGCTAAGGGAGTTAATTCGATCGATGCGGTATCGGGTGCTTATAAAAACCTCGATGCCATTGTTTCACGGCAGGCGCTGATGATCTCTTATCTGGATACATTCCGGCTGGCTGGGTTATTTTTCGTGGTGTCGTTCCCACTCCTGTTCTTACTGAAGAAGAAAAAAATGTCTGCCGAAGCGGCTAAAGCTGCTGCCGATGCAGCCCACTAAACTTAAGTAGTCAGTTTATCACCGTCATTGTGTGGTAACTGACTACCGAAAACACTTACCAATGAAATCGCAACTAGTAACTATACTCGCCTTTTGCGCAATCGGTGTTGCGCAGGCTCAGAACCAGACAGGGACGATAACCGCCCCCGAGGATCTGAAAGCGTTGGTGCAGCAGGCAAATACAAACTACCCAACGCTGAAACAGCAGCAACAGCAAATACAGGCGGGTGAAGTACGGGTCGATATTGCCCGGACGTCGATGCGTCCCAGCGTGAATCTAAACGGTAACTATACCTACATAACGCCGGTGCCGCAGTTTGCTATTCCGCTCAATGGGCAGGAAGTCGTAGCCAAATTGGCTCCCAATAACAGCATCAACACCAACGTATCGATTGGGCAAACAATTTATGATTTTGGGCGTACAGATGCTTCCGTTCGGCAGGCAGCCGACAATGTGCAGATACTGCGCCGGAATTACGAGCTAACGCAGCAATCGCTGGCCTACCAGGTGGCGGCTGCCTATTATGGTGTTGGTTTTCTGCAACGTAGCCTGATTGTTCAGGATTCGGTGATCAGGACGGCCAGTGCGAATGTACGGCTGCTGTCGAACCGGCTCCAGAACGGCGATGCGCTCGAATACGACGTGTTGACGGAGGCTGTACGAGTGAAAGTGGCGCAGAACCGGAAAATTGAAATTCAGAATCAGCTGGAAAAACAATTGGCCACCCTGACCTACCTGACCGGAAATCCTCAGCCTGAAACGAATCGGGCTATCGAACAATTTCAGTTGGGTGTTCAGTCGGTACCTGTATCGCTGTTTGACCTGAACGGCCAGTTCCAAACAGCCTCGGTTGGTAACAAAACCGTTCTGCTGGCTCAGGATCAGGTAAAAGCGGCCGAAACGGACGTGTTAGTCAACAATCGCTCGGGACAACCCAGTATAACGTTCAATGGTACGGCCGGCTTTAAGAATGGCTATCCACTTGAGGTTGAGCAACTTCGGGGTAACACGACGGCGGGGATCAATTTTGTCGCTCCTATTTATTCCGGGAAACGGTATAAACTCCAGAATCAGGCTGCGCAGTTGAATCTGAATGCAAGTCGTTACGCGGTTGAAACGGCTAATGCTCAACTTCGGCAGAGTATCGCCCTATTGAACGCCGACATTCGCAGTAATCAGACCCGCCTGGCCAACCTCGAAACGCAGGTTTTGCAGGCACACAAAGCCCTCGATATTGCCAATGCCCGACTGCGTAATGGTGTTATTACCAATGTTGAACTACAAAGCGCTGAAACAGGAGTAGAAGAAGCTGAACTAGGTCGATTGACTTTTCAATATCAACTATTGCTCAATCAACTGGAGTTAAAACGACTGTTGGGGGAACCATTGTTTTAGGCAACGAATTGTTCTAACAGTGCAACGAATGGTCCTCATTTAGGATCATTTGTTAAAATGTGATTAGTAAAACAACAAAGACTATTAACGGGCCGTTACTAGCGAATGGCAACGAACCTCATCGCAGATCTATTATGAAAGAGCGTGTTACAGAGATATTGAAAAACTTTGGCGTTGCAGAAACCGCCGTTACGAACGAGGTACACTTTGTTCGCGATCTTGGACTTGACAGTCTCGACACTGTCGATTTGATTATGCAGTTGGAACAGGAGTTTGGTATCCGGATTCCCGATGAAGACTACGCGAAACTAACCACCATGCAGAACGTTTTAGACTACCTGCAGCATGAACAGCGTGTGTCAGTAACGGCATAATCAATAGCAATCCATTGGCCATGCATCATTTTTAAAGAAGCGCATAGCCAATGGATTGTTAATTGCGTTTTTATACCTCCATACTAACCAGTGCATTGCCCCGCAAAACCGGAACGACATCGTAAAGATCGTGTTGTAAACAATAGGTAATGTCTTTCTGAATCCCCAGCCGCTGCAATCTGCGGATATGGGAAGAGTTCGATAAGTAACTGGGCAAGTTATCTTTTCCCTGGCCATAGAGCCGCCACGCCATAATCACACTATCTTCGGCCATTGCATAGCTTTCCTTCAATCGGTCGATCAGGGCACCGGCAAACAGCGTATCCTCCATATTGACGCGTCCTTTCCAACCCGCACACAGGACCATTACGTCATAAGGTTCGGTTTTCAGATAGCGCGCAATCGCATCCAGATTCAGGAATGAACCGACGAGTACTTTCACCGCTCCCCGCGAGCGCGTAATGGCCAGCGTGCCGTTTGTGGTCGTCATGGCTACGTCAGCGCCACGAATTTGTTCGTCCATGTAGGTAAACGGCGAATTGTCTAATTCAAAACCTTCTACCTTACGGGCATTGCGCTCGGCTGCCGCCAGAAAACCGCGTTCCTGCCATTGCCGACATTCGTCGACCGTTGCTACCGGTATAATGCTCTTGACACCGTAGGCAAAAGCGGTTACCATACATGAAGTCGCCCGGAATACATCGGCAACCACCACAATCGTATTTTCTATCGTGTGGAGATGTAATAAATCAGGAGTTAAGCAAACGTCAATTTGTTTCATTTTGGTTGGATGTGGTGTCGGGTTCTCAAACCCGACACGTATAGGATAGAAATGTCGGTTTTTAGAAACCGACACCACATCAATCCCGATTCAGATTATTTTTTTACGAAAGGAGGTTTCACGACCTGGGCCTTTAAAAGCCGATCGCGGACTTTAACAAAAATTTCAGTGCCGGCCTTGCTGAATGCAGTTTGAACGTAGCCCAAACCAACGCCCTTGCTGAGCGTGGGCGATTGTGTTCCGGAGGTCACCTCGCCGATGTGGTTGCCATCAGCGTCGGTCAGTTCGTAGTGGCCACGAGGAATACCCCGGTCAATCATCTCGAAGCCAACCAGTTTTTGACTGACACCCTGTTCTTTCTGCTGTTTCAGCAAATTGGCATCAATGAAGTCGTGGGTAAATTTTGTTACCCAGCCAAGGCCCGCTTCAATAGGTGAAGTTTCGTCGGTGATGTCGTTGCCATAGAGATTATAGCCCATTTCGAGCCGGAGCGTATCCCGTGCGCCAAGCCCAATGGGTTTGATGCCGTAGGGCTTTCCGGCTTCCACAATGGCATTCCAGACACCTTCGGCCTGGTGATTGGATACGTAGATTTCGAATCCGCCCGCGCCCGTGTAACCCGTTGCCGATACAATGACATTGGCATAACCGGCAAAGTCGGTTTTTTCGAAGGTATAATAATCCATCGAATCCAGATCTGCACTCGTGAGCGACTGTAATGCCTTGGCCGCCAATGGCCCCTGAACGGCGAACAGACACATATCGTCGGATACGTTGACCATCGTTAAGTCATAGTCAGCGGCATACTGACCGATCCAGTTCCAGTCTTTTTCAATGTTCGACGCATTGACAACGAGCATGTATTCCTGCGAATTAATCCGGTAAACCAGCAGGTCATCGACAATGCCACCCCGGCCGTTGGGCAGGTAACTATACTGAACCTTACCGTCGAAGAGCACACTGGCATCATTGGCCGAAACGCGCTGAATCAAAGCCAGAGCCCCTTCGCCTTTGAGGATGAATTCGCCCATGTGCGAGACGTCGAAAATGCCGACTCCATTCCGAACGGTGTTATGTTCTTCCAGGTCGGAGGAGTAACGAACGGGCATCTCGAAGCCCGCAAACGGCACGATCTTCGCGCCTAACTGCTGATGAATGTGATGGAGAGTAACTTGCTTAAGCGACATTTGCCCAGGGGTTATCCGGCAAATTTACAAATGGATTATTGGTTTTAACGGCTCTTTCTGTAATTCACTGCTATTGAGCCATTGGTCAATTCACGAAACAGCCACAACCTGGGCTGGCTGTGGCTGTTGTCAATCTGATAAATTGGTTGTTTACTGTCGTATTATCTTTGCGGTCTGGCTTCTGGCAGGCGTTGTAACCTGCAACAAATAAAGCCCCGAAGTCTGACCCAGGCCAAGTGTTTGCTGCTCAATAGCTCCGGCTCGTTCTACCGTCTGTTCGCTAATCTGATTACCCCGTACATCGCGGATAATCAGGCGAAGAGGCTGGGCTTCAGCTCCGTGTACTTCAACAAGTATGCGTTCGGCACTGGTTGGATTTCCCAGAAGAACAATTTTCAATTCCTGTGCAGATTCGAACGCTGTAACGCCAAGCCGGGCACCATTACAGGGCGCGGGCCGCGTCCAGAAATAGCTTACTTCAGAAGCGGGTTCACCAACATACCGGGCCGTGATGGTGATGCCATTGAGGTCATTAGCCGTGCGGGCTTCGGCGTCGAGTTTAGCCGTAGGGTTCGTAGTCCAGTCCGTGATTCCGATAGCCCGATATTCGACGGTTTTGTTGGGATCACTGCTGAGTTTGCCAAACGTGATGGCTCCACTTATACAGTCATAACTGGCAACCGTAATGGATAGCGCAGGCGTTGACACGGGCTGATCACAGGGAGCAGGCCGTGTCCACAGATAACTCACCTGCGATTGCGGGTCGTTAACGTAACGGGCCAGAATGTTGATGCTGCTCAGGTCGCTGGCCGTGCGGGCTTCGGCATCGAGTTTAGCCTGCGGATTGGTTGTCCAGCCCGTAATGCCAATAGCCATGTACTCAACGGTTTTGTTGGGATCACTGCTGAGTTTACCGAACGTAATGGCTCCACTTATACAGTCATAACTGACGACCGTAATCGACAAGGCTGTTGTGGAAATAGGTTGCGTGCAGGGCGCGGGACGGGACCAAAGATAGGTTACCTCAGAAGCGGGTTCGCCAACGTAGCGGGCCGTGATGTTGATGCTATTGAGGTCGCTGGCCGTGCGGGCTTCGGCATCGAGTTTAGCCGTAGGGTTCGTAGTCCAATCCGTAATTCCGATAGCCCGATATTCGAGGGTTTTATTGGGGTCGCCAGTGAGTTTACCAAAAGCAATCGCGCCAGTGAAGCAATCGTAACTAACGACCGTAATAGCCAAAGGTTGCGTACTGGATGCACCCAAAGGCACGAGCTCGCTCCGGAATTTTTTGAAATTATTCTGAGACAGATCTTTCGCAATGGTACCATCATTGTAATAAATGGCATCGCCATTATCGACCAGCAATTGAATCTGACTGGCTTCGGTCAGCGGGTTCGGCACGTCGAGGATCGATTCAAAACTGCCGTTAGCATTGAGGGCCGAGAGATCAGTGTTGCTTAGTACGGGAGCATCAGCTGGGTTACCTGTCCAGGTATACAATCGAAAATCGTTCGGAGCCGGACCTTCGTTCCCCGCTGCGCCTGCAATAATGATGTACTGGTTATTGGCATTTTTTCGAATTTCCCGGATACCGCGTCCTCCCAGATCCATTTCGATAGGTGCGCCAAAGGTAGCCGACCCCACAGTTCCACCGCCCGATACGGCAATCAGATTCGTGAAGTTGGTAACTGGAACGATAAGGGCTTTTGTTCGGGAGGCTGGCAGGATCTGAGGAGCACGGAATGCCAGATAGGCGGTGCTATTATCGGGAGCCATTTCGACCCCTTCGATATTATAGCCAGCAGACTGCTTCGAATCGACGGCACTGTTGGCACTGGCTACCAGCCCGTAGTAATTAGCGCCTTTACCGTGACCATTCGTCGCATCCCAGTTCAGAATATCATCTTTCAGGAAATCATAGCGTCCTGCATACGTAAGTGTACTTGCGCTTCCTGATCCGCTAAGATCCGTGGCGAAAACCCGGTTACGGTTTGGACGAAAACCACCCCCATCGGCATTACTTTCTGAACCGACCCAATAAATTCGATTACCCACTCGGGTCGAAGCCTCAAGATCGACCTCACGCGGGGTACTGCCTGATAGGTCGGTCAGACCTAATTGAGCCGTAAAGTCAAAACCAGTTGAGGGTAATCCAGATTTCGTCCGATCATATAGCCGTAACACCTGATTTTCGTCGTCGGCTACCAGCATCGTATTGGCATCCAGCACCATCGCCGTTGAGGCATCGCTGGTGCCCGTATGGAAACGGGTCGAGCCAGGGTTTACAGAGCTCGCCGAAGCGGCATAATTAATGCTATACGTCGCTGTGTTGCTGCCATCACTGACTAGAACGGAAATTGTCGCAAATCCGACGGCTATCGGGGTTATTTTTAGATTACGGCTGGCCCCCGAACCCGTAAGATTAAGATTTGCATTGGCAACCACACTCGTCGTATTGCTACTGGCTGTAACCGTCAGGTTGCCGACTGGCGTATCGGTATCACCGATGGTAAAATCAATACCGAGCGTGTTGGCCGGATCGGTTGGGTCATTGATTACCCCGCTTACATAGCCTGGGCTGGCCGCCGGCAGATTAAGTAAGGTAGAGGCCGTCGACTCCTGGATGGTTGGCGGGGCCGTTGCCGATACGTCATTGTCGGTGATGGTTGCCGACACACTATTTGTTGCAATGCCATTGTAAGCCAGATCGCTGCTGATGGTGTTATGCGTTACGGTGCCAGAGTGTACTCCTTCAACAACGGCATCATCGACGGCTGTAACAGTTACGGTTTGTGCTGTATTCCAGTTGGCGGTTGTGAACGTCAGCGATGTGGGATTGGTGCTAAGCTGGCTATTGGGTGAAATTGCGATTGTAACGGAAGCCGTTGGCTGGTTATTCAAAACGATACTATACGTATCGGTTGCACCACCTTCTGCTACAACCGTTGTTCCGCCGGATTCAACAACTTTTACCCGAGGCAGCGGAATTAAATAACCACCGGGATTGCCGAGATTCCCTGTAGTAGACAAATAGGAATTTTGAGCATCATTGGCAGTCGAAAGTTTCCACGTACTGATTGTGTTAGAACCAAGATTTACCCGCTCAGCCCAGCCACTTGTGTTTTGGGTACGGATAGTAGGGGGCATACTTTGATCATTGTACGTCAGTCGGTCAACAAGTGTGTTGCTGGCATCATAAATGTTTATTTCATCACTACGGCCCAGATTTTGACTATTGCCACCTGCCACTTTTACGGTACTCGGCAGATACCAGGTTGTCCGAAAAACGGCGGGTGTAACCTCGGTTATAATGGCCGATTCATTGGGTTGAAGAATACCTAAACTGCTTAAGCTGAACGAACCTGGCTGACGGCTGCTATCGTCAAAGCTCCAGCCGGTCAGGTCAATGGCGGCATCGCCGACGTTCGTGATCTCTATATATTCGCCGGGGGCGCCGTCGTACATGTATTCGGTGATGCGTATCTGGCCGCCCGCAACTTTGCCTGTACTGTTTAAAGCAGGTGCAAAGTGATGAAGCCTTGTCGGGCTATTGTCAGTTATTAAAACAGGAATGCCAGCTTTCACAGGCAGCGCCGATGCGAGCCATAACAAAGTGATTGCCAGAGATTGCAGGGAAAAATGATGCATAAATCGGATCGTGCGGGGTTAGTGCAAGCCCGAAATTATAGTCTATTCAGCAACTGGATAACTGCTGGTCGATTTGATAATAGAACGTTAATAGTTCGTTAACATTCAGGGAATAGTAATTTTAGGTAATGGGTTGATTTTTTGACGATTATGGGTTTGCGCTACATTCTTACCGGAAGGAAAAATTGATTGGCAGACTATATTTTACCCGGACTTTCTGACCACGCTGTACACCCGGTTTCCAGCGGCCATTCATCTTCTGAACGATCCGTAACGCTTCCTTGTCCAACTCCGGATCGACGCTTTTGATGACCTCGTAGTCACAGAGCGCTCCGTCTTCGCAAACCACAAAACTGAGAAGCACTCTACCTTGTCTACCAGCGCGTTGCGCTTCAACCGGATAATGTAGATTTTCCGACAGGAATTGTCCTAAACCAGCCATACCACCCACAAATTCTGGCGGGCTTCCGAACTCAGTATAGCGAAGGGTGTCACCCCCGGCAACCTGGGCCTTTCCTTGCTGACAGTTGCCTTTGTCGTACTGTTCCTCATAAAAATACGATCCATCAGCATAGCGTCCTGTCCAGACACCCTGCTTTAATCCGTTTTCATAGAGCCCCTGTTCAATAAAGGTTGTCTGACGGGCTGTATCAGCGCGAGATCGTGTTGTCTCGCTGTAAATGGCTCGGCCATTTCCTTCTTTGACAAGCTGCTGACCCGTATGATCCCAATAGGCGGAAACGGAATTTGGGGCTTGTTTGGTTGGAGGCTTCGGTTTACTCTCGAACCGGATCTCCCGGACCTGCCCAGTTGTATACCAGGATGTGACTGTATAGCCATCCTCACGTTCGGCTCTTTTTTCTGCTACCAATCCATTTGGGTGATACTTCAGGCCGACATTTGTTAGGAGGCCGTTCTTGTAAAAAGACTGGTTGATGATAGAACCTGAATCGCTCAGTGTGACTACTTCACCTTCCCACAATTTGTCGCTATTCTGATAACCGATCGTGATGGTTGACTGGCTCGATGCACCTTTTCGATTAATTGCCTGACGAACAAAGGGTAAGCGATATTCTTCTTTCCAGTCCGAACCTTTGGCTTTATAAATAATAATGTCGCCATTCGCGAAGCCGTTGGTGTCTACTGGTGCAATTTGCTTGTAACGCACCTGGGCGTTGCTATCGGCAATAGGCTTTTTGTCTGCATCAAAATAACTTACTCTCGCACCGTTGCTGTATGTATAGGGAACATTGGGCTTAAACGTAACCGGAATCATAACCTGCTGCCGAACCGCCTTGCCATTCTTTTTGGCGGGCTTCCAGGCCTTGAATAGAGAAAAAACACGAGTAGCCTCCCGGTCAAGGTCGGGACGTAGACTATTCATGGGCTTTACATCAGACACACGCCCATCTGGTTCGACAATGGCGTTAAAAACAATCCGCCCGCCAATACCTTTAGCTTCAGCGGCTACTGGTTTGCGCAGATTCGTTTGTAGAAAAGTATTCAGGAAGGGCATGCCACCATGTGGTTCGGCTGCACTATCGACTTCAAAAGCCTGATAGGGAGTTTGTTGGGCGAAAACACCTATGTGCAGGAGAATAAAGCCGGAAAGAAGTAATAAGCCTCTCATATAATAGGTTGACGGATATAGGAGACACTAAAGTATACTAAAACGTAATATGCATCAATAAATCTTATGATAATTTATGCTAATGGCTGTCCAAGGGAAAGCCGGTCTACCCCAACCGAGATAAGTTGTTCCATCTCTTCCTGGGTTGCCCCATCGACAACAATCTTAACGCCTATGGACTTCGGAACGAGTTGGCGAAACGCCAGAGCTGCTTCCTGCGAAAACCCGGTCTGGCGTGACCCGGTCTGGCGTGACCCGGTTGCATTTTTGATGAAGTCGGCCCCGGTATTGGCAGCCAGTTTAATCATGGCCTGAAGCTGTGCCTGATCGAGTAATGATGATTCGAGAATAACCGTAAAAAACTTCTCCTGCGCATGAGCCAGCGCAACCAGCTTTGCCAGTTCAATTTTCAGCCAGACGGAGCTGGGCGAGAAGAGTGCCGATGTATTGAGTACGACCTCAATTTCACTGGCTCCGTCGCGTAAAGCCCATTCCAGTTCGGTTTGTTTGGCCTCCGTACGCTGGTATCCGAAGGGGTAGCCAATAACCGTTGAGAGAATAGCCGGATGATTATCACCAAGTTCGCGCCGGAATTTCTTCACCCAGAACGGAGCCACTGTCAGCCCGGCAAAGCCGAGTTGTGTGACGTCATCGAGCGCTTCATATTGCTCATTGATGGTTACGTCCGGATGCAGCAAGGTCCGCTCAATGTAGGGGAAGAGGTGATTCATGTAAAATTAAAGAGCGAAAGCGGAAATGAGTGAACGAGCGGAAATAGACGTGTGTCATCAATTCGCTCTTTCACTCATTCACGCTTTCGCTCTTTTAGTTATTAAAATACTTGAGTTTCACCACTTCTTTAGGGTCAAGGAAGCGCCATTTACCGCGTGGCAGCTCTTTTTTAGTCAGACCAGCGTAGGTGGTTCGGTCGAGTTTCGTTACTTCATAGCCGAGGTGCTCAAAAATCCGACGTACGATGCGGTTACGGCCCGAGTGGATTTCGATTCCAATAACCTGAGCATCAGGCGTTACAATGCTCAATGCGTCCGGCTTGATAGGCCCGTCTTCCAGAGTAAGACCTTTCTGGATCTCCTCGAAATGTTCGTTCGTTATCGGTTTATTGATCTCGACCTGATAGATTTTACGGACATTGTTAGACGGGTGAGTCAATTTGTCGGCCAGTTCGCCATCGTTGGTCAGTAGCAATAACCCCGTTGTGTTGCGGTCCAGGCGACCAACCGGATACATCCGGAAATTACCTGCGTCGGCAACCAGTTCCATAACGGTTTTGCGTTCTTCCGGATCTTCGGTGGTGGTGATATAGTCCTTCGGCTTATTCAGCAGGACATACACAAAACGTTCGGGATTCAGTGTTTTGGTGCCATACTTCACGGTATCGCCCTCTTTTACTTTGAAGCCCATTTCGGTTACGACCTTACCATTAACCGAAATGTCGCCCCGTGCAATGAGCTCATCGGCTTCCCGACGCGAACACACACCCGAGTTGGCAATATATCGGTTCAAACGGGTCAGGCCCGATTCTGCATTCCTGGCGTCATCGGCAGTGCGTTTTGGCCGGTCGTTATCATCCCGTTGCCGGGGATTACGGGGTTGGTCATACCGTTCCTGGCGAATGCGATCCAGGTTATAGTCTGGTGCTTTGGTGTAACGACCCGTACGACGGTCGCCCGATTCTTTACGCTGCTCACCGGAGAAGCGCGGTGCTTCGCCCTTGGTGTCGCGCTGGTCGTCACGATTGGTACGATTCCGCTCATCGGCTTCCCGATTGAAGCCGCCAACGCGCTTGAAAGCAGGCTTCTCCGACCCCGAGCTTCGTGGCCCAGCCTTGCGCTCACGCGGGAAACGGGAATCTTTATCTGTATTTCGATCATTGCCGCGCGAATCCGGGCGGTCGTTCCGGTCGCGGTTAAAACGAGGTTTATCGTCGCGATTCGTATCCCGGTTGAAACGTGGTCGTTCGTCGTTGCGATCGCGGTTAAAGCCGCCTGGGCGTTCATCACCGGAGCGGTTGTTGGCATTGAAACGTGGGCGATCACCTTCCGACCGGCCTGGCTCACTGCCAAATCGGTTATTGCTGCGATCAGAGCGTGGCCGCTCATCATTTCCACCGCGATCATTAAACCGGCGCTCGCCACCAAACCGGTTATTGCTACGCTCAAAACCTGGTTTATCGTCGCGATTAAACCGTGGACGTTCGTCGCTGCGGTTCGAGCGTGATTCATCAGAACGATCCTGACTACGACCGCGTGGTGCGTCGTTCCGATCGCGGTTAAAACGAGGTTTATCGTCGCGGTTGGTATCCCGATTAAAGCGCGGTCGTTCGTCGTTGCGATCGCGGTTAAAGCCGCCTGGGCGTTCATCCCGGTCGGTGCGTGGTCGCCTGTCGCCGAAGCTGTCCGGGCGTTTATCATCACGACTTCCCCGGCTCACATTCGGGCGGTCGTTGCTGGTTCGGTTAAAGCGGGGTTTATCGTCGCGGTTTGTATCTCGGGAGAAACGCGGTTTGTCGCCATCGGGGCGGTCGTTACTGCGGTTAAACCGTGGTCGGTCGTTGTTACCGCGAGACTCGTTGTTGCGGTTGGACGGGCCAGATGCCCGATTGAAACGTGGGCCGTCATCCCGACGACCCGAGGAACGAGGCTCACCATCACGGCGGTCGTTCTGATCTGAATCCTGATTCATGGAAAAATACAGTAAATCGTACTGTTATACGGAATTGAAGTGCTGATTATCAGCTCATTTGCTGAAGCGTAGTTCAAAAGGGACGCAAAGTTAAGGCTTTTCTCGATAACCATACCATGCCCGACTCCAGTCACAACGCATTTTATTAGAAAAACAATCCATTGAAGCGATCAGTCGTTAGTAGGCAGTAGATAGTCTTCAGTAGACAGTGCGCAGTGGTCAGACGGTAGTCAACAATTTCGATCTGACAACTGCGTACTGTCTACTGCATCAGGCTCACTATTTGTCGCAACCCGTAAACTGCTTATGCCAGCACTTACTCCGCTCTATACACCTGCCCGACGTACTTCTGAGCAGTCGCTTCTGAAAAAATACATGGATTGGCTCTTTATCAAAAAAGGCCTTTATTTTCGGGATTATGACGATCTATGGGATTGGTCGGTCACTGATCTGGAGGATTTCTGGGAAAGCATCTGGCAGTTTTTCGATGTGCAAAGCCATTCACCCTATCATCAGGTGGTTCTCGAAGGAAACCCGCGCGACATGATCGGCACTGAGTGGTTTAGAGGAGCGACGCTTAACTATGCCGAGCATATTTTTCGCCATCAGAATACCCAGCGGCCAGCCATTGTATTTGCTACCGAACAACGGCCGAGGCTCATGACCGTGTCGTGGGTAGAGCTGGAACATCAGGTCAATGCGGTTGCTACCTATCTGCGGCAGCAGGGGGTTGGTGTTGGGGATCGGGTGGTGTCGGTGCTGCCGAATATACCCGAAGCTGTAGTCGCTTTTCTGGCTACCAACGCAATCGGTGCTGTTTGGTCGAGTTGTTCGCCCGATTTTGGTACGACCAGCATTGTTGACCGTTTCCAGCAAATTGAGCCGAAAGTATTAATTGCGGTTGATGGCTACACCTACAACGGTAAGCCTGTTGATAAAACGGATGCCATTCGCGAACTACGAATCAACCTGCCAACGCTCCAGCGAGTTGTCTGGATTCCTTACCTTGACAGCGATAGCCGACTCGAACGGGCCGTGCTCTGGGAAGAAGTGCTGGAAACGCCGACGCCGAATGAACTAACATTTGAGTCTGTACCATTTGAGCATCCGATCTGGATACTATATTCGTCGGGCACGACCGGAAAGCCCAAAGCTATTACGCATAGTGTGGGCGGTTGTTTGCTGGAACACCTCAAAGTGCTGGCTCTCCATCAGGACGTTCGTATTGGTGAACGCTATTTCTGGTATTCGACCACTGGCTGGATGATGTGGAACTTTGCGCTTGGCTCAATGCTGGTTGGAGCAACGCTTGTGCTTTACGAAGGCTCGGCTGGCTACCCCGAGCTAAATACGCTATGGAATCTGGCCGATGATGCCCGAATCAATCATTTTGGGGGAGGAGCTGCTTTTTACATGGCTTGCATGAGGGCTGGCCTGAAACCCGCCAATACGGCCAAACTGACCCACCTGCGGACAATTGGCTCTACTGGGTCGCCATTACCGCCGGAGGGATTTCGCTGGATCTATGAAAACATTAAATCAGACGTCTGGCTGATTTCGTTTAGTGGTGGAACGGATGTGTGCAGTGGATTTGTTGGCGGAAATCCGTTACTGCCGGTTTATGAGGGCGAAATTCAATGTCGATTATTAGGTTGTAAGGTCGAAGCATTCGATGAGAATGCCAAACCCGTACGAGGTGAACTGGGAGAGATGGTGATTTTGCAGCCTATGCCATCGATGCCGATCTATTTCTGGAATGATCCTGGTAATGAACGCTACCGCAAAAGCTACTTCGATAGCTATCCGGGTGTCTGGCGGCACGGCGATTACATTCGCATTACCGAGCGAAACGGGGTCATCATATACGGTCGCTCCGATGCGACGCTTAACCGCGATGGTGTGCGTATCGGCACCAGCGAAATTTACAGCGCCGTTGAGAGTTTACCCGAAATTGCTGATAGCCTGGTCGTTGGTTTAGAACAGCCGGGCGGCCGCTATTTTATGCCTTTGTTTGTTGTTCTGCGGGATGGATTTACACTGACCAGCGAGTTGAACTCCCGGATCAAACAGACAATTCGAAGTCAGTTCAGCCCCCGTCATGTACCCGACGCCGTATATGCAATTGACGAAGTACCGTATACGATGAGTGGTAAGAAACTGGAAACGCCCGTTAAGAAGATTCTTGCCGGAGTCGATGCGTCTCTGGTTGCCAGTAAAGATACGTTGCGCAATCCGGCAGCGCTGGATCAGTTCACGAGCTTTACCGTTGGTAAGTGAATGATCGAGGGGCGATGAAGCAGCGTATTCTAACTTTATCTGTTGTATCAAAACGACGATGAATTGCCTTCCGCTACTAGCTGGCATTGACCTTTGAGGTTGTCGAGGGCTTTCCAGTACGTGTATACCGAAGGACATCTATGCATGCAGGATAGGTATGGCAGTAACAAATAGTGGAATGTGAGTTACAAATTTTTGTATCTTGCAGTCTACCAGCTCACAAGCCCTCCATTATTCCATGAAACGTGTTTTAGTTATCCTGGCCATTATTGCGGCCATCCTGCTCGTCGGTTTCTTTGCCTTACGTAGCTGGACGAAATCCAGTAGTCCCGAAACCATAGCCCAGTTCGATCAGGATGGCCTTAGCGTAAAGGTCGATTACTGTCAGCCCTACAAGAAAGGTCGCCCGATTTTTGGCGGACTAGTGCCCTATGGTAAGGTATGGCGAACGGGTGCCAATGAAGCTACCGTTATTGAGTTTGGGCAGAATGTAAACGTAGCAGGCAAAGCATTAAGCGCCGGGCACTATTCACTCTGGACGATTCCTACTCAAAATGGCTGGACTGCCATTTTTAATCGGGAAGTTGGTCAGTGGGGAACCAACTATAACGAGGCTGAAGATGTGCTGAGAGTACCCGTAACGGCACAAAAGCATAGCCCCATGACCGAGCAGTTTACGATCAACTTTGTGCCACAGGTGGGCGGAGCCGATATGTTGCTGATCTGGGATGAAACAGAGGCTATCGTGCCAATTCGCAAACAATAGATAATAGCTTACTGATGAAAACTGGCACCAATGAACTTCAGGGCATCGGGTAGGCCAGAACGCCAGTAAGACCACGTATGGGCGCCGTCTCGGGCGCGATATTCGTGCGGAATCTTGCGTTCAAGCAAAGCGAGGTGTAGCATGGCATTGCCAACTGTCAGGGCGTCGTCGTCGCCACAGTCGATATACCAGCGTACTTTTGTCAGGTCACCTTCCGGTGCTGATTTCGCCAGGTTGATTGGACTATTGCGCTTCCAGGTCACGGTCAGCCGTTCTTCCCCTTTGACGAGACCGCTGAATACGGGTGCAAAAACTGTGTTATACCGATCGTCTGGAATGCTCACAAAGCTCTCATCGGTGCGTATGCCTGCACTCAGGGCAGCACAGGAACTAAATAATTCGGGGTGATGCATCGATAAGGTTAGTGAGCCAAAGCCACCCATCGAGAGACCCGAAATGGCTCGGTATTCCCGTTGAGTGCGCGTCCGAAACATCGTATCAATGTGCGGGATCAGCTCCTGCACAAACATATCCTCGTAACGAATTTTGTTCTGGTAATCATTGACATAAAAAGTAGCGCCCCCGTCGGGCATAACAATAATCATTGGGGGTAATTCGCCTGATCGAATACCCGAGTCGGCAATGCGGTCAGCTTCGCCAAATTGTACCCAGCCTGTTTCATCATCGCCGTAACCATGCAACAGGTAAACGACCGGATAACGTCGGTTCGATGTATAATAGTCGGGCGGCAGATAGATTGAAAACTTGACTCCTCTATTCAGTATCGAACTGTTGAGCACCATGCCTTCCAGCAGACGAGCTTGCGGAGCGGACACAACCGGAACCGGTCCGTTGGATTGAGGAGTTGTTAGCTGGGTGCGTCGGCGTGATTGGGCTGATGCAAGAATTGGAAGAACAACGAGCAAACAAAAAAGTAAACGGCGACAATTCATGGGTTTCAGGTAGTATGGCGGTTAAATTTATAAGAAATTTATCCGGTCTCAGAAATAGAGGTGTTATTACCCCGTTTTTCTTGAGCAAAGCTCCTTCCTCTTTAACGAACTAACTATGTTGAGTATGCGCAAATGCTTACTACTCTCTTTATTTTTTAACTCTTTTTTAGCTACCCTCTGTTGGGCACAGGCATTGCCTGATTGGGAAGACCCGCAGGTGATTAGTCGAAATACAGAAAAACCCCATGCCACACTCATTCCATTTGCAACGGAACAGCAAGCCCTGACATCGACCGACTGGCGCACGTCGCCCTATGTCAAATTGCTCAATGGTTCCTGGAAATTCCGCTGGCTGAAACATCCTGACCAAATACCTGCTGATTTTTATCAGCCCACCATCGATGATAAAATCTGGGACGATCTGCCGGTTCCTTCTAACTGGCAGGTCGTGGGTGCCCGCGAAGGAAGACCCTATGATCGACCTATTTTTACGAATATTAAACATCCGTTTCCGGCTACGCCCCCGCGTATTACATCCGATACGAATGCGGTAGGGCTCTATCGGGTACGTTTTACAGTTCCGGCCAATTTTCAGGGTCGTAACATCTTTCTGCACTTTGCTGGTGTTCAATCGACATGTCGGGTGTTTCTGAATGGCCAGCCAGTTGGTTACCATGAAGATAGCATGACGCCTGCCGAGTTTCTTGTCACGGATAAGCTTAAAGCCGGTGAAAATCTGCTGGCGGTAGAAGTCATTAACTGGTCGGACGGAAGTTATCTTGAGGATCAGGATTTCTGGCGGATCTCCGGGATTTTTCGTGATGTGTTTCTGTATGCACCGCCCGAAACGTACCTGCGTGATCTTTATGCCACAACTGATCTGGACGAGCAATACCGCGACGCTACCCTGAAAATAACGGCAAATGTCCGAACGCTTTCTGCCGCACAAGTACCATACCGACTTCGGGCTACCCTGTACGACTCGAAACGAGCGGTTATTTTTTCGGAGACGATCAGTTCCGAAACGGCTACCAATACCGGGCAGGAGTCTCTTTTTCGATTAGCGAAAGAAATAAAGAATCCCGCTTTCTGGAGTGCCGAATCGCCAACATTATATACGCTGACCGTGCAACTCATTGGGTCTGATGGTCAGCCATCAGAAGCCATTAGCCAACGCATTGGGTTTCGGGAAATGACGTTAACAGAGGGTCAACTGCTGGTAAATGGCAAACCTGTTACCTACAAGGGCGTTAACCGACACGAATTTGACCCCAACACGGGGCGGGTTATCAGCCGCGAGTCGATGATTCAGGATATCAAACTGATGAAGCAATACAATATCAACGCCGTACGCACCTCGCATTATCCGAATGTAACGGACTGGTATGATCTCTGCGACGAATATGGCCTTTATGTTATTGATGAAGCCAATATTGAAAGCCACGATTTATGGTCGAAAGGGCAATCGCCAGCGACCAAACCCGAATGGCGCGATGCCTTTGTTGCGAGGGGCCGAGCGATGGTTGAGCGCGATAAGAACCATCCGTCTATTGTTATCTGGTCGCTGGGTAACGAAACAGACATGGGACAGAACTTTCGGGATATGGCTGATATCATCCGGTTGATCGATCCTACACGACCCATTCATTACGAGGGCCGTCGACCGTATACAGGAACCTCACTGACAAATTTTGACATTATTTCGACCATGTATCCGTCCGTCGACGATCTGGTGAAGCTGATGGAGAAAGACCCCGCCCGTCCGGTTATCGTCTGTGAATACGCCCATTCGATGGGCAACAGTGTGGGTAATCTGAAAGACTACTGGGCTGCTATCGACAAGTATCCGCGTATGCAGGGAGCATTTATCTGGGACTGGGTTGATCAGGGATTGCGGCTAAAAAACAAAGCAGGAAAGGAATTCACGGATCATATTAATTACATCGATGGTGCTAACGCTGGCGACGGTCTGGTCAATCCTGATCGAATACCACAGCCGGAAATCAACGAGGTCAAGCTGGTTTATCAATACGTGAAACTGGCCACCCCAACTCCGTTGTCGGCCGGGCAAATTCGAACAGACGGATCGGTAAAGCTAAACGTTCGGAATACCTACGATTTTCAATCGCTTGAACCGTTCCGGCTGGAGTGGGAGTTGATCCGTAATGGTGACGTTATTCAGCGGGGTGGCGAAAATAATTTAGTGGCTAAACCCGGCCAAACGCAGGTTCTAACCCTGCCGGTCCGTATCAGCGAAGTGGTTGATCTTCGGCAAATTACCGGTAATGCCCGCGCCGTTCAAGCGGATGGTGCTTCCCTGTCAAACGAATATTTTCTAAATGTGCGTATTCTTCTGAAACAGGCAACAAGCTGGGCCCCAGTCAGTCATGAAGTTGCATCGGCTCAGTTTCCAATCAAAACGGATGCGGTAACACCAGTCGTTATGAGTATCAACCGCATTCCGGCAGTCAAAGTAACGCCATCTGCTACGACTGTAACGATTCGCGGAAAAGATTTTGCGGTTGTATTTGATAAAACCAGGGGTACGCTGAACCAGTGGATTTTTAGAGGCAAAAGCCTGCTTACCCAAGGTCTTCAGCCAAGCCTTTGGCGAGTGCCAACCGATAACGATGAAGGGGGCGGCAACCAATCGTTTGCGGCCCGCTGGCGTCAGGCTGGTTTAGATACGGTTAAAGCCCGGCCCGTCGATTTTAAGGTAGAAACGCGCCCGCAAATGGTGCGGGTTAGCTGCACAAATGAACTTGTCGGTACTGGCGGTAGTATGCTCCAGCAGACAGATTATGTCGTATATGGAACGGGTGATGTACAGGTTACCACAACCTACTCGCCATCAGGGACGCTTCCACCACTAGCTCGGATAGGTATGCAGTTTCAGCTACCGGTAACGGTCAATAACCTGAAATGGTACGGTCGTGGCCCATTTGAGAGTTATGCCGATCGAAAAGATGCTGCTAAGGTTGGACTGTACGAAAGCAAAGTGGCCGATCAGTTTTTTCCGTACACAATGGCGCAGGAAAATGGCAACAAAACCGATGTTCGATGGGCCGAACTCACGGATGGTATGGGTATTGGACTACTGATCATGGGCGATGTGAGCACTAACACCGTACTGACTATCAATGCCCGCGATTATACTGATGCCGCTTTACTGAAAGCTAAACAGCCCGATAATCAGGAAGTCGAACGGGGCACGGCAACCGTTGTCAACGTTGATATGGCGCAAATGGGGCTAGGGGGTGATGATAGCTGGTCACCACGCGTTCATTCGGAGTATCAATTATTGGGGACAAAATCGTATTCGTATTCATTTCGGATGCGGCCCGTCGATGCCCGAACGAATATTGCCGAGGTAGTAAGTTTGCCTCTGCCACGGTAAATAATGCACCTCTGTTGCTTTTTAGGATACCTAAAATTGGACAAGCGTGACGTTGTAACAGATACGGGGGAAATAGCAGCCAGCTATCCTATCCGTATTCGTTGTAACCCTGTGTTAAGAATCCTTTATTAGTTACGTTTGCACTTGTAGACGCAAAATTACTATTTTCGTCCCAGTGCTTCGGCACGCCAAAACCTATACCCACGCGCATGGCCAAATTGATTATCGTAGATGACGAGAAGAGCATTCGGGCAGCTCTACGCGATATTTTAGAGTATGAAGGTTACGAGGTGGACGAAGCCAAAGACGGCGAAGAAGGGTTGGACATGATCATGCGCACGAGCTACGACGTAGCGCTGTGTGATATCCGGATGCCCAAAATGGACGGCCTGGAATTGTTACAGAAAGCAAACGAAGCCAGCAAGGGTACTCAGTTCGTGATGATTTCGGCCTACGGCAATGTCGAAAACGCGGTTGAAGCCACAAAGCGCGGAGCCTTTGATTTCATCACCAAACCACCCGATCTGAACCGCCTGCTCATCACTGTCCGGAATGCCATCGAACGGGCCAAGCTCGTGCAGGAAACAAAGACGCTGAAGAAACGAATCTATAAGCTCAATGAGATTGTGGGTGAATCTGCCCCCATTCAGAAAGTAAAAGAAACCATCAATCGGGTGGCGGCAACGGAAGCCCGCGTTCTTATAACCGGAGCCAACGGTTCAGGTAAAGAGATGGTAGCCAAGCAGATTCATGAGAAAGGCAGTCGGTCAAATCAGTCGCTTATTGAAGTTAACTGTGCGGCTATTCCCGGCGAACTGATTGAAAGTGAATTGTTTGGTCACGAAAAAGGGGCGTTCACTGGCGCCAGTTCCCGTCGTGTCGGTAAATTCGAGCAGGCCGACAGTGGAACATTATTTCTGGATGAGATTGGCGATATGAGCCTTTCCGCACAGGCGAAAGTGCTCCGGGCCTTGCAGGAAAACAAGATCACCCGCGTTGGGGGCGATAAAGAAATCAAAGTTAATGTCAGGGTCATTGCGGCTACCAATAAAGATCTTCGGCAGGAAATTGTGAATGGTAATTTCCGGGAAGACTTATTCCACCGCCTGAGCGTGATCGTTATTCATGTTCCGCCCCTGGCCGAACGTCGTACCGATATTCCGCTGCTGACCGATAAGTTTTTACATGATATTGCCACCGAATATGGCTCTACGGTTAAAGAACTGACTCCTGATGCCATGACTTACCTCCAGTCGCTGCCCTGGACGGGTAACGTTCGCGAACTGCGCAACGTGGTTGAGCGGCTGGTTATCATGTGTGGCGAAGAAATTACGCTGGATGATGTGAAAGCATATGCATAAAGCTGAACCACATCGGCCGCCCGCCGATGTGGTTCAGATAACCATCAGATTACAGCCCCGTACATCGGAATTGTCGAACCGGCCGATGACACGGAAACTCCCTTCGTTGTCGTCATACTGCCCTAAATCCTGCGTTTCAATGAACGAACAGGAGTCCAGATTCGCTAAATCGACGACGTTGATGCCGCCCGTGCGTTTATAATCATCGGGGTATATCAAAAATGGGTCATTGATGTCGCGCAAAAACACACGTAGGGTAGGGCTGGGCTGAAACAGGCCATTCCCGTTGGAATAAGCCTGAGAAAGCAATTCGGTCATACCATATTCAGAGTGAACAGTTTGAATGCCTAACGCCTTAATCAGGATCTGGTGAACCTCTTCGCGTAATAACTCCTGGCGACGACCTTTCATGCCGCCCGTTTCCATGACGATCAGGTTCGGGTTTTGCCCCAGAAATGATAAATCCTGCCCCGACTCGGCCCAATCCAGCAAACCAAACGTAACGCCAATAAGCAGAATTTTTTTCTGATCAGGTTCTTGAGTAAGTTGCCGGAGCTGTTCGGTCAATTCATGGTGGTTGTGGAGAAAAAAACCAGATTTATCCGAACCTGTCTGGGCCATAAATCGCTGAACCATATACACCAGCGACGAGTTATTTCGTTCAAGATACGATGGCAGTAAAGCTACAATGTGGAAGTTGCCCAGAGAACCGTACGTTTGCTCAAAAATACGGGTACTAATGGCGTCATAAAGGTCCGGATCGGATACAAAATGGCGACTGGTCTGTTCTCCGGTTGTTCCACTACTGGCAAAAGTTAGCGTGTCTGGCTGCGGCTGAAAACCAGTCAGAATGTTATGGTTTTTGAAGAAACTGATTGGCATGAAAGGCACCCGGCTTAAGTCTGTAACCTGTTCAGGTTTACTAGCAAGGTGCTGTAGATAATCCCGGTAAATGGGATTGTGAGTGGCCTGATACCGGAAAACGGATAAGGCAAGCTGCTCGAACAGACCCTGGTCCGACGGGCGGGAATGTATAGACAGAATTTGCTGGCGGAGTGATTGCCGAAATGAGGCTATCTCGGTCGAAAGCATTGATGAAAGAAACAAAGTAACAAAACGTTTTATTTGCACTACGAGTACAACAGTATGCAACGGCAACTAATTCAACCGTATTTTCTGGTGTTGGGAATCGCTCTGACACTATCGTCCTGTTTTAACGAACCAAACTATCCTGACGCACCATCGGCTGATTTTAAAGGGATTTTTAAGTACACCATTGCGGCTGGTTCGGGCGTTGGTGCCGCTAAGCGTGATTCGGTAGTGCTTACTATTGGTTTCAAAGATGGCGATGGTAATCTGGGTAATGATATTCCTGTACCTAAAGCCGATTCAGCCCGTTATGCCCAGAATGGTGGCTGGGGAAATTATCAGATTCGTACTTTCCGATTGATCAATAAACAATATGTAGAACTTGTTCAGGACGTCAACAAAGTTTTATTTTTTCCTGACCTGACGAAAGGGAAGCCGAAGGGCGCGATTGAAGGAACGATCGATTTCCGACAGATCTTTACGTACGGCTCTAGTTTTAAGATGTATCCGACGAAGTTTCAGATTAAGATTCGGGATCGGAGTCTAAACGAAAGCAATGTGGTCGAAACCGATACGATTAGTGTGCCGTTTCCTAACTAAAAGACTATTTGTTACGCTTCTTTGACGGAAGGCTGTGGTTCTACGGCCTTCTTTTCTTTGTCGGCATTCAGCACAATCCGGAACGTTGTTCCCTTACCAACTTCTGAGCTTTTAACGAACAGACGCCCGTTGTGGTATTCCTCAACAATCCGTTTGGCCAGCGTCAGGCCCAATCCCCAGCCGCGTTTTTTCGTACTGAAACCCGGCGTAAATACTTTTTGCATACTGGCTTTAGGAATGCCCTTTCCTGTATCCGTAATGTCGATGGCTATTTCATGATTGGGCAAAGCCAGTATGTTAAGCCTTAACTCACCGACACCCTTCATGGCATCGACCGCGTTTTTGCAAATATTTTCAATAACCCATTCGAACAGTAGTTTATTGATTTTAACCGTCTCGCCATGGGGTAACTGACTGGTCATGCTCATTTTGACCTTCGTCGAAATTCGCTTCGCCAGATAGCCCGTAAACTGTTCGACCACATCCGTAATATCTTCGTCTTTCAGTGTAGGTATAGAGCCGATGCTTGAGAATCGGGCCGTAATGGTTTCCAACCGTCGAACGTCTTTTTCAATCTCATCTGTAATGGATTCATCGAATTGGGCCGGGTCCGATCGCATATACTCCACCCACGCCATCAGCGACGACATAGGCGTGCCTAGCTGGTGGGCCGTTTCTTTGGCCAGCCCTACCCACACCCGATTCTGCTCGGCCCGACGCGACGAACTGAATGACAAATAAGCCAGCACGCCTAAAGCCGTCAGAATGGCCAGTAGTACATAAGGGAAATAGGTCATTTGTCTGAGAAGATTAGAGTTATCGTAATAAACCAATCCTCGCTCACCATTTCCGACCTCAACGACTAGGGGGGGGTGCCGTTTACGCATATCAACGATCCTCTGCCTTAGATACTGTTCCTTTTCATTGTCTGTCAGGTTATCGGGAAAATCGATATTGAGCGGTTTGGATATCTGCCCATTGGGATCGACATAGATGGCTGGAACAGTTCGGTTTGCCTCAAGAATCTCACTGGTCACAAAGGTCAGATCGCCAGAATCGAAGTGATTAGGGTCAACCAGGTAAGCAATGGTTTTTGCGTAGAGTTGTACATATTGCTGTTCGCGGGTTTCCAGTTTTGTGATGAGCCGGTTCGTATATAACAGTGACCCCGTTCCCACCAGTAACAGGTTCAGCGCGACGATTATCTTAAGGATATTATTCTGATTGTAGATATCGAATGATTTCAGCATGTCTATGTTCCGCCAATCGGGTTACGATTTTAAAATCTACCTTGATAGCAGCCTTTTTATACTGGTAAATATAGGGGCAACAAGCAACTAATCAGCTTGTTTGCTCGTATTGGTGTGGTAACTGCTCAGGCCCTCCAAGTGTAAACGTTAAAAATGAGTTTATTGTGTAAAATCGAACGTCTGAGCAGCAATACGTGTTAAAAACAAGAATAGGATTCAGCAAAGAAACTGGCTTCCTATTTGGATGAATTCTAAATAGTGGAACCGATCCTACACTCTGTTTCCATCTCCGGTAATTGTACCGTAATTTTGCACTGGCCATTGGCTGATTAGTGTGATTCGTAACAATGTTAGACACTTTCAAATCAATTAGTTTATCCCACAAAACGGCTCCTCTCCGGGTACGGGAACTAATTGCACTTAACGAAGATGAAGCAAAGAGGCTGATGCTTCGGTTGCGGGATTTTTTTGGCTTATCGGATCTGCTCGTTGTTTCAACATGCAACCGTACTGAAGTCTATTACGCGTTCGAGCAGGATCTTAACGCCGAAATAGCCCGGTTGTTGCTGATCGAAAAAGGCTTGACTGATATGGATCAGTATTTGCCTTATTTCCAGTTTTTCAATGCACATTCCGATGCCGTTCAGCATCTGTTTGAGGTATGTGTCGGCCTGCATTCGCAGGTAGTTGGCGATATGCAGATACCTAATCAGGTGAAGCAGGCCTACCAGTGGTCGGCTGATCTTGACATGGCCGGGCCGTTCCTGCACCGGCTGATGCACACAATTTTCTTTACCAACAAGCGGGTAGCCCAGGAAACTGCCTTCCGCGATGGGGCCGCTTCTGTTTCCTACGCAGCCGTAGATTTAATCGACGAATTAGTTGGCGACAATCAGAATCCGAATGTTCTGGTAATTGGCTTAGGGGAAATTGGAGCCGATGTTTGCATGAACCTGGAAGCCAGGAACATGAAAAACATAACGCTTTGCAACCGGACTCAGGCTAAAACCGAAGCATTAGCTCAGAAACATGGCTTCCGCATTGCTGATTTTGCGAATCTGACCGATGAAATTCGTCGGGCCGACGTGATTGTTTCATCGGTTATGCGCGATGAGCCGTTAATTACACCGGCATTGTTGAAGGAATTGACTGTACTGACCTATAAATATTTTATTGACCTGTCTGTTCCGCGTAGTGTCGATGCTGCTGTTGAGCAGATTCCGGGCGTACTGGTTTATAATATTGATCATATCCGTAACCGGGCCGATGAAGCCCTGAACCAACGTTTAGCCGCCATTCCGCAGGTTGAAGCCATTGTGGCGCAGGCCGTGGCCGAATTTGGCGACTGGTCGAAGGAAATGGTTGTTTCGCCAACGATCAATAAACTGAAGAACGCGCTGGAGCAGATTCGCCGGGATGAAATTGCCCGTCACCTGAAGCACCTGACCCCCGATGAGTCTGAAAAGGTGGACAAAATTACGCGGGGTATCATGCAGAAGATTATCAAGCTGCCTGTTCTTCAACTGAAAGCCGCCTGTAAACGGGGAGAAGCCGAAACGCTGATCGACGTTCTGAACGATTTATTTGATTTGGAAAAACAGCCTGCTGACGAATACAAACACACACATTGATCAGCTCACTGATACTGACAAAACTCCCAAATCGTTAATGATTTGGGAGTTTTGCTTTTTACACCCTTTCTATGTCTCGGTTTTTAAATACCCTGCTTCGCCTGTTTATAATCGCTATTCTGGTAGCGGGGCTGATCGCCATCTGGGAGCAGATTCGCGGAAGCGATGTGATGAGCCGGTTTCGGCGCGGTGACAAAACAACTCAAAGTATCGTGCTGAAAGAAGTTGTGGCGCTCGGGAAGCTGGAACTGGTGAGTTATACGTTCAAGGATATTATTGAGCACGAACAGGTTAATACATTTCTGCCTAATGCGAACGCCGTGTTAATTGTAGAAGGGCAGGCAACGGGCTGCATTGACCTTACCCAAATCAAGCCGGATGATATTCAGGCTGAGGGCGATTCGGTAGTGGTCCTGCTGCCCAAACCAGAGCTTTGTAGCTGGAAAATTAACCATGATCGATCGCGGGTATATGATACGAGGTTCTCATTTCTGGATCAATCACAGCTGGTTAGCGACGCCTACCGACAGGCTGAACGACAGATTCGACAGTCGGCGCTAAACGGTGGAATTCTGGATCAGACTCGCCATAATGCCAATCAGATGCTGAAGCCCTTACTCGAACGAATTTCGGGCCGAAAAGTGCGGCTCACCTTCCAACGATAGGGGTCTTCAGGGAATCCATGTCAATTAATTATCCGTATAAAAAATACTTGTCGGCAAACGCGATAATTTTCGGCATCATTTTGGTAACATCGTCTTTAATATGTCGTTTTTAACGTAACAATCTTTAACATTTCGAGGGCCATGAATGCCAACACGCTACCCGTTACGAATGGCAGTCTGTTGATTGCCGAGCCATTTATGGGCGACACTAATTTTGACCGTAGCGTTGTGCTGGTCTGTGAACATAGCCCCGCTGGCACATTCGGTTTGGTACTGAACCAGACTACGGATTTACAATTAGGGGATGTCATTGACGATGTCTATACGACTCAGTCCTTGTTTATTGGCGGCCCGGTGCAGCAGAATACGCTACATTTTATTCATCGTCGGCCCGATTTGATCGATGGTTCTATTCGGGTAACGAGTGGTTTATACTGGAGTGGTGATTTTGAACAGGTGAAACAGGCCATTAATGTTGGCACCCTCACGGAGCGTGATATCCGGTTTTTTGTGGGCTACTCTGGTTGGGATGCCGGGCAACTGGCCGGTGAACTGGACCAGAAAGCATGGATCGTGAGCCGTGCCGATGCCACCTTCCTGTTCGAAACACCCGCCGATCAGTTTTGGCGCGGTGTGCTCAAGCGAATGGGTGGCGAGTTTAAATCAATAGCCCATTACCCGGTCGACCCACGGTTGAATTAATCCTGATCACAGCCGCAAGGGTAATATCTTAACTTTTTTCACCAATTTTGTCGGCGGTCCGGCGTTTCCGGATAATCAGCCGTTATTGGAAGGTCAACTTCCTTCCATCAGTTTTGTATGCAGGTTTCCCGACTACTACTACTTATTTTTTTATTCAGTTCGCCCCTGGCTTTGCGGGCGCAGAGCAATAAACCCGTTGGTGGGCATTTTGGTGTGAAAGTGGGCGGGTCGTTAACGCGACTAAGCCTCTCGGGCACGAGTGTCAACATTCCCAAGCAGAATCTGGACCCCAATCTTGGTATTATGTACCGATACCGGCTTCATCGACTTGTCCTGCAACCCGAGCTCATGCTCAATGTAAAAGGGGGCGCGTTTCAGGTTGAACAGACCAATGCTGCACGTCTGACCATAAACAACACCTATACCTATTTGAGTGTACCGATCCTGTTTGGCTATATTCCGACCGAAGGATTAACCATACAGGCTGGCCCTGAATTTAGTTATGCGTTGAACTCCGGGTCCAGTACTGGGCCGGGCCGGAACAATGACCTGGGCGTAATCCTGGGCGTACATTACGATTTTCTGGATATGCTCGATAAGTTTAGCCTGCATCTTCGCTACATTTATGGCCTGACGAATGTTTCGCCAGAAGCAACCGCAACCTACCAGAATCGCGTTTTCCAGGCGTCGATTGTTTATAATCTGTTTCCGAAAAAGAAAAAGTAAGTTCCCTTCGTACGGAATACGAGGTATCGTTTAGGCTATACACTGGCTGATCCAGCGACACACAGGTGGGGCAGCTACTGTATAGCCTAATTCGTATACTATAAATCATAATCGCATACTGTAAAAAGCCATGCTGTCCGACTTTGGCATTATTCTATTGTTCATTCTGGCTGCGTTCGCCTTTATTGGCATCGTGCTGTTTGGGGCACGGCTGCTCCGCCCGAACCGCCCGAATGTCGAGAAGAACAGCACCTACGAGTCGGGTGAGGAGCCAGTCGGTAATGCTAACGTTCAGTTTAATATCCGGTTTTATGTGGTAGCCCTGGTATTTGTGCTGTTCGATGTCGAACTCGTGTTTCTGTTTCCGTGGGCGACGGTGTTTGGGCAAGCGGCACTGATTCGGGAGACGGGCGGTTTATGGGGTTGGTTTGCACTGGCGGAAGCGTTTTTATTCGTCGCAATCCTGGCTCTTGGGCTAGCCTACGTTTGGGTAAAAGGTTACCTGGACTGGGTGAAGCCGCAGCCCAAAGTGCCCACGATGGAAACGAAAGTACCCGCTGATTTGTATCAGCGGGTAAACGATCGCTACAAACGGTGAGCCTGTTTCTGCGCCGTTATCTGGTGCTGACCGCGTGGATAATAGGGTCGTTTTCAATAGAAACGTTTGCTCAGCAACCCCTTGTTGAGGAATATCGAGTGCGAATTGTCACGAAAGAGGGTAATCGATTTCGGGGTGTTCTGGACGCGGTAACGGATAGCCAGCTGTATGTGGAAACAAGACCTCAGCACTGGCGCAGACGAATTCCACTTTCTGCCATTCGCAAAGTGGTCATTCGCCGGGAAAATAAAAAAACGGTGCTGATAACAGGTGCGGTTATTGGTGCATTGATCGTTGGCTTTATTTCGAATGAGTCGCTGCGGCAGAATCCAGCCAGAAGCCCCGTCGCGTATGGCCTTACACTGGCTTTTGCTTCGGCAGGAGGGGCAACGGCCGGGCTAATACTAAGCTCGGCCATTGGTAATGTATCGAGCCGGGTTATTCGACCGCTTGATCCTGCCAATCCAGAAGGCAGCTTACGGCGGCAATTAGAGCCATTTAGTGTGGAGTACCAACAGGATTTACTAAATCGATTGCCAGACAAAACCAGTAAGTGACTAAGTTGGTAAGAAGCTGGCATCGGTTGTATCCACGAACGTATCGACTAAAAACATGTCATCAAATTCTGTTTCAGATAAATCGGGCGAAGCAAGTGTTCTTCTGATGCATTCAGAAGAACTCCTGAACTGGTCACGCGAAAAGTCGCTCTGGCCCATGAGTTTCGGGCTGGCATGCTGCGCCATCGAAATGATGCAGGCTTTCGCGGCCAATTACGACCTTGAACGCTTCGGGATTTTTCCCCGCCCTTCGCCCCGGCAGTCAGATATCATGATTGTATCGGGCACGGTGACCTACAAAATGGCCGACCGTATCCGGCGACTGTATGAGCAGATGCCCGAACCCCGTTACGTTATTTCGATGGGATCATGCTCCAATTGTGGCGGCCCTTACTGGCAGCATGGGTATCATGTGGTGAAAGGCGTAGACCGAATTATTCCGGTCGATGTCTATGTGCCTGGCTGTCCTCCCCGCCCTGAAGCGCTGATCGACGGTTTTTTGAAACTACAGGAGAAAATCAGAACGGAACACCCGTTGTCGGGAAATAAAGAAATCGTATTTTCGGAGGACAAACCCGCTGAGTCTGACGATTTTTCGACCCGATCCTGATGAATACTTTGTTTGTTACCCTCCGGCAAACGCTTGGATCGCCCAGGCTCCTGTGGCTTCTCTATGGCATTACACTGGTGCTGGGTTTGCTGGTGGCCCTGCCGTTCTACAACACGCTGAAGGTTGAGGACCAAAATTCACTGGCTTTTCTAAATCTGCTGAACGGCTTCGATTATAGCATTTATTCCGACTTTATGCACCGCAGTGAGCGGGCTATCAATCCGTTGTTTAGTGTTGGCCGCTGGTTGGGCGGCCTTTATATTTTTCTGAGTGTATTTGTTGCCGGAGGTATTTTACTGCGTTTTTCGCAGACCCGGCCGCGATTCGATATTGGCGTGTTCTGGCAGGCGTGTAGCCAATACGTCGGTCGGTTTCTTCGACTGTTTAGCGTTAGCTTTCTGTTTGTGCTGGCAGGAGGGGGCTTCTGGCTCGTTCTGGGCACGTTAATGCATCTTGCTCTGGAAGATACGCTAACCGAGCGGGGATTATTCTGGGTCGGAGCTTCATTCTTTGCGTTGTCTGCTCTCACGGTTACGTTTGTACTCTGCATAGGTGATTATGCAAAGGTGCTGATGTTCAGGGAAGATGAACGTGGCGCTTTTCGGGCATTTGGACGCGCGGGAAGGCTGGTGTTACGCAATCCGGGCAAAACGTACGGGCTTTATCTGGTATTGATTTTGATCGGAACGGGCCTATTTGGCATTTATTTCCTGATCGATGAGGCCATTACCATGGACGACTGGCTAACGATTCTGCTTATGCTGGTTGTCCAACAGTCTCTGATTTTTGCGCGCGTTGGCTTGAAAGTATGGTCGCTCGGCACGGCTTATGCCATCTACGGAATCCTACCCAAACCCGTGCCTGTCGTTCGACCAACCGTGAGGCAGGAAGCCGTTGCCGAACCGTTGCCGATTGCTGTTTCTGAAGAGGAGAAAAGCCAGCCTCCGGTTGAGTGATCATAGATTACAACTCCCGCGTCTGCGATACGGACGGATGCGATATTGGGCTATAAATGCCCTTCACTTCCTTATTTTAAGGTCATTGTGCCAATAAAGGTGCCTTGATTTCCCAATCTTCTTTGGTCATTTCGTATAATTGCAGAATCGTTTTGACTTTACTCGCAGATTCTGCCGTATGGCTGTTCCTACTCTTTCTTCTAAGCCGCCCGGCGGCCCGACTCAACCGACCAAAGCTGGGTTACTAAGTTTACCCGTAATTGTAGCCGCGTTAGGCTATTTCGTTGATATTTATGATTTGCTCCTTTTTGGGATTGTCCGCGTACCGAGCCTGAAAGATCTGGGCCTTACACCGGATCAAATCTCAACCGTTGGCGCCAGCATTCTGAACTGGCAAATGGGTGGATTACTGATTGGGGGTATCCTGTGGGGTGTTTTAGGCGATAAGCGCGGGCGATTATCGGTACTGTTCGGGTCAATTATTACCTACTCTATTGCCAATATTGCCTGTGGTTTCATCAAGAACGTCACGTTTATGGACCCGGTTACCTACTACGCTGTCATGCGCTTCGTTGCAGGCATAGGGCTGGCTGGTGAATTAGGAGCGGGTATTACGCTCGTGAGCGAGATTCTACCTAAGGAAAAACGCGCCATAGGTACATCGCTGGTAGCTGGTATTGGGCTTTCCGGGGCTGTTGTGGCCTATTTTACGGTTAAATATTTTGATTGGCAAATGGCCTTCTTTGTCGGCGGAGGGCTGGGCATTGGGTTGCTGTTGCTGCGGGTTGGTGTTGTGGAGTCGGGTATGTTCAAGGACGTAACCGAACAGAAGCACGTAAGCCGGGGTGATTTTCTGTCGTTTTTTACCAATGCCGACCGGCTGAGCCGCTATCTTAAATGCATAGGCATCGGATTACCAACCTGGTTTGTGATTGGTGTTCTGGCTACGTTCAGCAATGAGTTTGGCAAAGCGCTGGGCATTACCGAAGAGATCCAGCCAGGGTTAGCCATTATGTGGTGTTACGTCGGGCTGGCTGTCGGCGATCTTGCCAGCGGTTTTATCAGCCAGGAGCTGGAATCGCGCAAAAAAGCGGTGGCTTTACTGATGGGTATTGCCCTGATTTTTGGCCTTGTCTATCTGTTCCTTGGCATTAAAAGCGCAACTGTGCTGTATGGACTATGTCTGGCAATGGGTTTCGGCATCGGCTATTGGGCTATGTTCGTGACCATTGGTGCCGAACAATTTGGCACGAACCTCCGTGCAACGGCTGCTACAACAATTCCGAACATGGTGCGTGGTCTGGTCATTCCGATGACCTTGACCTATCAGGCGCTCAAACCATCGCTCGATATTATTAATGCCGGAGCGGTTGTCGGGCTAATCAGTTTTATCCTTGGCTTTTACTCCATACTCACCATTCCGGAGACCCACGGTAAGGATCTGGATTATCTGGAGGAATAAATCTTGCACGGCCGCCCGGCGGTTCAGCTACTAATTTATGCAAACTGTCTCTAGCGTACCTGCCCGAGTATCGTTCCGCCCCTTGTTTGCCTTGCCCGTCATTGTATCGGCGCTGGGCTTCTTTGTGGATGTGTATGACATGCTTATTTTTAGCATTGTCCGCGTACCAAGTCTACAATCATTGGGTCTGTCGGAGGTCGATGTATCAAAAGCCGGAACGTTCATTCTGAACTGCCAGCAGGCGGGTTTGGTGTTAGGCGGGTTTTTGTGGGGTGTTCTGGGCGATAAACGCGGTCGGATGTCGGTGCTGTTTGGTAGTATTCTTACCTACTCACTGACCAACATTGCCTGCGGATTTGTGCAGGATGTGAACACCTATGCGTTGCTGCGCTTCATTGCCGGAGTTGGTCTGTCGGGTGAGATCGGAGCCGCCATGGTACTGGTATCCGAAATTTTACCGAAAGAAATTCGAAGTTACGGGTCGTCGATGGTAGCCGGAATAGGCTATCTGGGAGCAGGAGTAGCTTATCTGACGGTCGAATACTTCAATTGGCGAACCGCATTTTGGGTTGGCGGTGGCATGGGCCTGGTCTTACTGCTGCTACGGGTTAGCGTATTTGAATCGGGTTTGTTTAGCCGTTTGAAAGTAGAACACAAACGGGTTAGTCGTGGTAATTTTCTTTATTTTTTTAGTAGCTGGCCCCAGCTTATCAAATACCTCCGATGCGTAGCTGTTGGTGTGCCAACCTGGTTCATCGTCGGTATTCTGGCTACGTTTGCCAATGAGTTCGGGCAGGCACTCGACATTGCTGAAGGTGTTAAACCCGGTCGTTGCGTGATGCTGATTTATGTTGGTTTAGCAGGTGGCGATCTGCTGAGTGGCCCGATCAGTCAATGGTTACGATCAAGGCTCAAAGCTATTACGGGTTTACTGATTTTTAGTGCGCTCCTAAGCGGCATTTATCTCTTTGGCGGTATCCGAACGGCAAGCGGTATCTACACCGTTTGTCTATTGGCCGGTTTTTGTACGGGCTATATCGCTATGTTCCTAACGATGGTAGCCGAACTCTATGGCACGAACCTTCGTAATACGGCCACGACCTCGGTGCCGAGTGTTGTACGCGGGACACTTATCCCAATGACGCTCCTGTTTCAGGCGCTCAAACCATCCGTAGGTACGTTAGTGGCTGCCGGATTGTTGGGCGTCATTGTTTATGGGCTGGCGTTCTGGTCACTGAGTCGAATGGAAGAAACGTTTGGGAAAGATCTTGACTTTGTAGAGTAGGGCATTCCAGTCATACATTGAGCCTCATACCGATCTCCTGTTGGTATGAGGCTTTTTTTTGACATGACTTTCTGATCGATCTCTGCTATTCGGTCAGGAAAGATTTTTTTAACCGCAAATTTCTTCCCGGAACCATTCATCATTTTCTTAAACCGTTGCTCACGAAGGCGAGCGGTTAGCGGCTTTATGCGCATCATTGGGTTGACAGCTAAAGGTTCTAAACATAACAATTCAACACAATGAAAACCTCAATCAAATTCGTCGCAAGTGCATTAGCATTCGTTTTAAGTGTATCCGCATCATCGTTCGCACTGGGTCCAGGCGATCAACCCGAGCAAAAGGCATTTGCCATTGCTATGTTTCCTGCCAACGACGTATCTAAAGTCTGGCTTTGCCTGGAGAAATATAAAGCCGACGATAAAATCAGTGTCGAACTGCTCAATGAAAAAGGTCAGGTCATGTTCCGCGAAGCATTGCCTGCAAAAGGAGGCAAGAAGAACGGTTATCGCCAGCAGTTTGATTTGAGCCAGGTTGGTGATGGTAAATACACCTTCCGTATTTCGGATGGCAACCAGACCGAAGAGCGCACATTCAAACTGACAACGCCAACTATAGAGCAGCAATTGCCAACGCGGCTCATCTCAATGAATTAAATAGTGCCGAGGAATTTACGCATAGAAGTTAGAAACATGAAAGGCATGGGGCATTGCTCCATGTCTTTTTTAGTTAAGAACTTACGACTTCTTTTATAACTTGCCAATGCTATTCCTGACTAGTATGCAATCGACAATTAGTGCTTCCTCTTCTCCTGTTTCGCTTCGACCCTTATTTACGCTGCCGGTTATTGTTGCCGCACTGGGCTATTTTGTGGATGTGTATGATCTGCTCCTGTTCAACATTGTTCGTGTACCCAGCCTGAAAGATCTGGGTCTTTCTGAAGCGGAAATTTCGCTCATTGGCGGACGAATTCTGAATTATCAACAGGCCGGATTATTACTTGGTGGCATTCTTTGGGGTATTCTGGGCGATAAGCGAGGGCGGTTATCGGTGCTGTTTGGCTCAATTATCACGTATTCACTGGCGAACCTGGCTTGTGGCTTTGTGCATGATCCACAAATTTATGCGTGGTTTCGGTTTGTGGCTGGCCTGGGTTTGGCTGGCGAGCTTGGCGCGGGCATTACACTGGTGAGCGAAATCCTTCCTAAAGAGCTTCGTGGCTACGGATCGTCTCTGGTGGCCAGTGTTGGCCTTTTAGGGGCTGTGGTTGCTTATTTTACCGTTACACTGTTTGACTGGCGTACGACCTATCTGGTCGGTGGTGGTTTGGGGTTAGGTCTGTTGGCTTTACGCGTGAGCGTGCTCGAATCAGGTATGTTCAAGAAAGTGCAGGGAACCAACGTCTCGCGGGGTAATTTCTGGGCTTTGTTCCAGGGGCGGGACCGTATTCTGCGGTATTTCCGCTGTATGGGAATAGCACTTCCAACGTACCTTGTTATCGGCATTCTGGCTACCTTCAGCAATGAATTTGGTAAGGCGCTAGGTATTGACGAGGCTATTCAACCCGGCCGGTGCGTGATGTTTACCTACATTGGTACGGTTATTGGCGATCTGTCGAGTGGTATCCTGAGCCAGCGACTTCGATCCCGGAAGAAAGCCATCGGTCTGATGATGGGACTTACGGCGTTTTTTGTATTCGTGTATTTATCCGGAGTAATTTCTTCCGCCACTACGTTCTACGCGCTTTGTCTTTGCATGGGCTTTAGCATTGGCTACATTGCGATGTTTCTGACCATTACAGCCGAAAGTTTTGGAACCAACCTGCGCGCTACAGCCACGACCTCCGTTGCCAATAACGTTCGTGCGACCACATTGCTGAGCATTCCGGCATTTCAGGCCATGAAACCCTCTGTTGGTGTACTGGGCGCAGCGGCCATTGTGGCGCTGGTTTGTTTTGGGTTAGGTTTCTGGTCGCTGATAACCATGGAAGAAACGTTTGGGAAAGAACTGGATTATACTGAAGCATAAAGCTTTTATTCATAGCTGCATAACCTCTATTTGCCGTACTGTAGATCCGTTTACCAAAAATGATCGGGTACTTAACAACCTCTTAACCAGCAGACACAGCAAATCTGTGTATCTTTGATGCATGAATCGGGACGACAATCGGAAGCGGCTGCAGGAGGAGACATTTGATATTTGCATCATCGGGGCCGGAGCCAGTGGGGCCGGGGCCGCTCTTGACGCTGCGCTGCGCGGTTACCGCGTTGCCCTGATTGATCGGGGTGACA
Source organism: Spirosoma endbachense (assembly GCF_010233585.1). Classification (NCBI taxonomy): domain Bacteria; kingdom Pseudomonadati; phylum Bacteroidota; class Cytophagia; order Cytophagales; family Cytophagaceae; genus Spirosoma; species Spirosoma endbachense. The sequence continues at coordinate 7,255,660 of NZ_CP045997.1, read as the reverse complement.
TTGCCGGAGAAACATCGTCGCGTTCAACCAAGCTCATTCATGGTGGGGTACGGTATCTGGAACAGGCAATTAAAAAACTTGATCTGGCACAATTAAAACAGGTTCGGCATGGATTGGCCGAGCGCCGGACTGTAATCCGTAATGCTCCTCATTTAGCGCATCCCCTGGCTTTATTGACTCCCGTGTTCAGTTGGTTCGAGGGTATGTATATGTCCATCGGGTTGGCGCTTTATGCCTTCTTTGCCGGGCATGACAGCTTTCCTAAAGGACGCTGGCTGAACAAAGCCGAAGCCCTCGATAAAATGCCGACGCTGACACCCCAAATGCATAGCGCTGTTCTCTATTATGACGGCCAGTTTAACGATGCCCGTTACGCGCTTGCACTGGCTCATTCTGCCGATGAAGCGGGTGCCGCTGTCGTCAATTACCTTTCTTTAACGGATTTTGAGCGAGAAAATGGGCAACTAACACGGGCCATTGTGCAGGATCAGTTAACGGGCGAGACATTCCCGATCCGGGCAACGCTTTTTCTGAATTGCACCGGGCCTTTTTCTGATGCGATTCGTTTATTAGCCAATCCGGCCCTTGACCGGCGCATTCGGCCAAGCAAAGGCGTCCATATTGTGCTGCCTCGCGAAACCTTACAGAGCGATTGTGCCATACTGATTCCAAAAACGGCCGACGGGCGCGTTGTGTTTGCCATTCCATTTGGCGACAAGGTCTTCGTTGGCACGACCGACAATGACTACACGGACCTGAAGCATGAGCCCGTACTTGAGGCCGATGAGGTTGATTATCTGCTCGATACTTTACGCCCTTATCTGGCCAAAACACCAGATAAAAATCAGGTTCAGGCTGGTTTTGGCGGAATCCGACCATTGATTGTGAGTAGCCGTGCCGATACAAAAACGCTCCTGCGCGACCATGAAGTTGAGCATGATTCCGAATCGGGCCTGTTGAGTTTACTGGGTGGCAAGTGGACAACGTATCGCCTGATGGCGCAGGATGCTATTGACCGCGTGGGCGAACTGCTGAATAAACCAGCCATCGGTACGACAGAACTTCATTACCTGGTTGGGGGCGAAACGTATCGCTTTGAGGATTGGCAGGTGTTACAGGAAGACTATAATCTCCCAACTGATGTTTGCCAGCATCTGATGCAAACCTATGGCGATCGGGCTGAACGTGTGGCTCAACTTACTGCTGAACGCCCTGGTCTAGGCGAGAAACTTACCCAAAGCCAGCCCTTTATTAGAGCCGAGGTTGTTTATCAGGTGCAGCAGGAAATGGCCGTAACACTCCGCGATGTACTGGCCCGACGCTGGCGGCTCGAATTGTCGGACTGGCAGCTGACAGCCCAAATAGCCCCTCTGGTTGCCGGTTTGATGGCTACCGAATTAGGCTGGAGTAGTCAGTATCAATCGGAACAGATCGAGACGTATCAGACTTTACTCCGTTCATTCAGAACGCAGGCTGGGCTAACAGCTGAACGTGTAACAACTGCACGAGTATAAGTATTCAGTAGGTACCGTTCGTTCATTCATTGACGATTGTCAGGCTACTGATCACTATCCGTATGAACTACCTATGGTGGTTAAGGCAGGCAATGTGATAGCCCTCTCGATTTCTGAAGATTTCCGGTTCACGGTAAAACCTCTTCTCCAAAGACAATGGAGACTTCATGACTATTGGCTTTTCTAAATTAGTTGCAACTACCAATCGGGTCTACCGTGGCTGGCACGGCCAGATTTCTATCGGAGATTACAACCAATAATGCGGTAAGTGGGTCGGTCCTTTACAACCCCCAAACTCATGAGAACTAATTTTATTGGATTCCTGCTGTCAATGACCCTTGTTTATGGATGCCAAATGGAACCTTCCGTTACGCCCGAGACTACAGGCCCAGAACCCGAACCCTATCGAATCACCCGTGATAGCGTCAAAAGCGGTAATTATTTAGGCATAGCCATTGACGAAGAAGCAGCAACCGTATATCCTAAAATTCAGGCACTTCAGCAAACGAAGGGGGTTACCTACCTGAACGTAGTCAATAACGTTTTTTCTGAACTCACGACACTGAAGGAACGGCTGCCTTTGTATCAATATATTCTCCTGGATCAAAAGCCAGGAACCGACTCAGGGGTACAAATTACTATTGAAGGGCAAGCGGTTAAAGGTATCTATCTAAACAGTGGCCAGCAACTTACTCAATGGCCCGAAAAACAAGCTGCCAATTCATCGGTGCGGGTGGGTGATCCTGTTTCGTCTCTGTATGAAAAGCTAGCCAGTATCAGAAGCTTAAAAGCGTATACGAACAAGTTTGAATACATTTCCTTGCTGACTAAAAACCTCTCTGCTGCTTACGATTCGGGCATGAACCAATCACCGCAATGGTATTTCGGTTATTCAACCGGTCCTGATCAAATGGATCAGATACAGGTACATTTCCAGGACGGTAAGGTCAGTAAATTATACATTGACCATTACGCTAAGTATTAGCGAAACCAGACTATACCTGATCAGATCTTTCTACATGGGTCTCTATCCAACAGAGTTTCTTCGCTACCCTAATCAGGCTGCTGGAGGAGTTTTAAGAGATCCATTTGACAGTCTGAGCACGTGGACCGCTGAGCGAAAGTCCTGATTACACGAAGCTGTTAAAGTTTCATAAATGCCGGGCGCTTATCAAAAGATGCGCTGATTTATTGACTTCTTGTACTGGAAATTATTTCACCAACTCAAGCGAGAAATACGGCTATGAAACAATTTATGTGCTACCTGGCGATAGGTATACTACTTGCCTCCTGCAATAAGACCGAAGAAGCCGTAAAATCGGTCAACTATGGCTCGAACAATGGAAAATACCTAACCATATACGGTACAAAAATTTATTATGAAGAATATGGTAACGGGGTACCCTTACTTCTGTTACACCAGGGGCTTGGATCGATTGAAAATCTAAGCGGCATTATTCCAGAATTAGCCAGACACTTCAGAGTAATAGCACCGGACGCTCCAGGACATGGCCGATCTGAGCAGGCCGACAGTTTGAGTGGGGACTTGTTAGCCGATTACTGCTCTGTACTTATTGATCAGCTTCACCTGGATAGCGCTTACGTAATGGGTTGGAGTACGGGTGGGAATACGGCTTTGTTACTTGCCGCCAATAGAACTGATAAAATAAAGAAAGTTGTCAGTGGAGCTTCAAATGCCAGATCAAGCGGGCTAACTGAGGAAGGAATTGCGTTGAAAAAGGAGTACACTGTAGAGGCCGTAAAAGAGGACAAAGACTGGCTTAAACATTATCAGAGCCTAAATCCTCAGCCCGACAAGTGGATTAAGTTTTGGGAGGATAATCAAAAAATGTGGTCAGGAGAAATTAAAGTTTCCGACGACAAACTTTCCCGCATTGCCGTACCCGTGTTGATTATACGGGGAGATCGCGACATGATAAAACTAGAGCATAGCATTGATATATTTCGATCGCTGAAAAAAGGACAATTGTGTATTTACCCGAACATGGGACATGATATGCCCGAATTAAAAAGTGAGATGCTGTGTAAACTAGTACTGGATTTTTTAAAGGAGAATAAAGAAGAGAGTGGCCACTAAAAAGAGGTTGGCAAAATAGGCCGTTCAGGCCAAAAAACGAGCTTTCAACTCAGGAGTGGGCAGCATACAGGCATCACGCCGACCGAACCAGCGGTAACGGTTCCGGGCAACGAAACGATAGACAGCATCCCGGATAGCCTTCGGTATAATGATGAATCCGTAGAGCAACGGCCATCCGCCCGACAACTGACGAACCACGCGCAGGGCCGCCGTTGATTGCTCGTGGAAGTGGCCATTTTCCCACAATACGAAAGAGTCAAACTGGTCCGTTGGGCGACCGATCTGGCGAAGTATGTCCTGCCCGGTTTGCGATTGTAGGGATGCGAACCGAAAGTGTTTTTTGGAATCGTGATTGATGACGAATGTAACGGCCGCATTGCAAAGGTTGCAAACGCCGTCGAAAAGCAGGGTCGGTTGAGACGAGGAGGTAGCCATAGTTTTTTTATAACACTAAATGGCCGTTGCCCGTTCTGGTTTAGCGCTTAATGGGTTGATGCTGCATCAAATCGTTGATGACTTTTTCAACCGCCAATACGGGCATTTTTACGACCAGGTGCTGATGCCCTTTACCCGCATCGTCCCAGCCATTGGAACCGTCAGTGTTTAGTGTCAATCGACCCGATTTTACTGTATAATAAGGTGCATAACCTTTAATGCCAACCAGAACAGCGGTTTGATCCCAGCTCATACGGCCGCCTTTATCTTCCTTCGCTTTGGGCAGGGAAATAGCAAAAACGTCTTTTATCGGACTGTTTCTGATTCGGCTATTTTGCGTTAACGGTAAACCACTATGAATCTGCTGGCCGATCTCGAAACCACTTAGCAACATGGATGTTGGCCAGTTTTCGAAGACAATTTTTGAGGCTGGCGTATCTCTGAACACATTGTATTCCCGGCCGCTCGGAAACTTGCCCGCCATGCTAACGACCTTCTTCACTTTCTTCGATACCAATTCTTTTCCCGAAAGTTTGGAATACTGATCGGGTTTTGAATTGAGCAGGTTAGCCAGATTAGTCAGAAATCCAACCGTAATAATGGTAACGCTCCGGTCGGGCTGCTTCGCCAGAATCTGTCGGTAGAGCGCCACTGCATCCGGAACCTCATTGTTTGACCGGATGGCGTGCGGATAATGAGCTACCAGCGTATCAGACCAGTGCTGCGTGTCTTTGTCGGTAACAGCCTCACCTTTGGGTACGCCAATGGGAATGTTCGGCCGATGAAAATACGTATTCAGCACGCTCAATACCTGCGAAACTTTAGGGTACTTCGTGCTGGCAATCGTGGCCAGAATCCGGGCCTGACCACTATCGGCAAGGGCGTGGAGGATCGTAATGGCACCAACATCGTCGTAATCTGGCCCCATATCCGTATCAAAAATGACGGGTACCGCAGATTTTGGCACTGATTGTGCTTGAGTTTTACCGGTCGTCAGCATAAAAAGCAGTCCAACGAAAATAAGGTGCAGGCGGGCCATAGAGTAGTTCCTTTGCACACAGAAAGCATTCTTTTTTGCCAACTTACTTGACTCCTTCCATGATTTCGCTCAAATCACTCGCTGCTTCACCCGATGTACAACTCCGCAATCTGGGATGGGACTGGATGCTCGGGCAGGATACATTGCCTTATTTAGCCAATGAGGTAGTGCTTGTAACGCCTGCCGAAGCAGATGCGTATTATGAAGCGGCTAATGAACTATTCGAGATGTTCATTGCCGCCGGGCAGCATGTTATCGATCAGAACCGATTTGCTGAACTTGGCATTCCGGCTAATCTGGTCGAGCTGATAAAATTATCGTGGGACGATGATCGGAACATTCATTTGTATGGTCGCTTTGACATAGCTGGTGGAATTGATGGCCAACCCATTAAACTGATCGAATTCAACGCCGATACCGCAACCTGTTTGCCCGAAACGGCGGTGGTGCAATATGCTCACCTTCGGGCCAATGGTTTTGACGAAAGCCATCAGTTCAATGCTGTTTTTGAAACGCTTACGGGCCAGTTTGAAGAGCTGCTTGCCTTGAATCCGGACCTGCAACCGACCTTGTTATTATCGGCCATGCGCGACTTCCCCGAAGATGATGCCAACGTCGCCCTGCTTGGCGAAGCCGCACGTGAGGCTGGTTTTGAGGTTGAGTTCGATTTTATTGATAGCGTCGAATTTTCGGATGAGGAAGGTATTTTCTGGCAAAATCCGAAGAATGGTCAGTTCGAAAAGCTTGATTTCTGGTTTAAACTGATTCCCTGGGAAGCAATCGCCGAAGACGAACCCGAACTTGTAGAGATTTTGACGGATCTGGTTCGTAAACGCCTGGCCTTGATCCTGAATCCTGCCTATACACTACTTTTTCAATCGAAATACATCCTGAAAATTCTGTGGGAATTGTACCCAAATCATCCGCTATTGCTGGAAGTAGAAACAAAGCCGCTGGTCAATAAAGTATGCGTTGAGAAAGTATTGTTCGGGCGTGAGGGCGCTAATGTTCGCATTCTGAACACCGATGGCAGCGAATGGCAGGCCGTTGACGGTGACTACGGAGATTACCCGAAAATTTATCAGGAATACGTTGAGTTTCCGAAAGACTCCACCGGGCATAGTTATCAGGCCGGGGTTTTTTACGCAGGAGAAGCCTGTGGGCTTGGATTCCGGCGCGGTGGTTTGATCTTAGACAATGGCGCGGGCTTTGTTGGGCACGTGGTCGAATAACGATAGCTTGATAGCTGCTGTGTCATCGATAAAAAAAGTGACCTGCCAATTGGCAGGCCACGCTTCGGTCACGGTGGGGTAATAGCAAACCTAACCAACTTAATTACTTTCCTTCCTGGTCTTTTTGCGCTTTGTGCTGACGCCGACGTTCCAGTACTTTGGCGCGCTGCTCGGGTGTCATAGCGTTCAGGCGGGCCTGCATCCGGTCGTGGTGCGCCTGTTTAAAGGCTTTCCGCTCCTCAGGTGTCATCTTTGCGAGTTTCCCCTTTATGTCCGCCCGTTTTGCTTTCCGTTCGTTAAGGGTCAGCCTGTGTTTACTTTTTGGCGCTTCTGGCTGACTTTGAGCATAAGCACCAACAGACAAAAACAGCGCTGCAACGGCCACTACTATTCCCTTTGCGTTCATCAGTTTTGTTGTTTTGTGCTACTTGGACGTGCTTTGTCAATAAAGGTTTAATCCTTATTCGTTCATTTATCGTTTATTGTTTATACCGGAGAAATCGATACAATTCACCCGTCCCGCAGCAAAACCGTTTGATTAATGAATAACCTAAGCCTTTACATCCAGGCCATTATTTACATCGCTGCTGGACTGAATCATTTTATAAATCCCAAAACCTATCTCAGCATAATGCCGCCTTATATTCCGGCGCATAGCATGCTGGTTATGTTGAGTGGCGTAGCTGAAGTACTATTGGGTATTGGATTACTCTTTCCGGCAACCCGTTCGCTATCGGCCTGGGGGTTGATTCTGTTGCTCATTGCCGTCTTTCCGGCCAATGTGTATATGGCTACCGCCAGCCGGTTTCGGAAATTTCCGGTTTGGTTGCGCTGGGCACGATTACCCATACAGGGTCTCCTGATCTGGTGGGCCTATCAATATACTTAATCTACTGAAGCACTTGTAGCCATCCTTTGCACTGGGTTCCGGTGGGGGTTGTGAGCAGGTAATAATAGACGCCATTTTCAACATTAGCACCCCAGTCATTCTGATAAGGTGACGCGTCAAACACCCGTCGGCCCCAGCGGTTATAAATCACCATTTTCATGCCCGACAGGCCGATATTGAAAACATCATTTTTCCCGTCGTTGTTGGGCGTAATAACATTTGGGATGTTATTCAGATTCTCGACACTAATCGTCCTGGTAGCGCTTAGGGAACAGCCATTACGCGATGCCGTGAGTGTAATCGTGTATTGCCCCGATTGATTGTACTGATAGTTTTCGGGTATAGGCGTTCGAACGGTATCACCATTGCCCAACTGCCAGACATATCGGTCCGCATTCTTTGTATTATTGACGAATGTAAGCTGGGCCGCCTGGTTGCAGTCTTCGCCAACCTGGACCGTAAAATCAGGCCGAAATGACGCATCAGTGCTCACGGTTACGCTTTTGCGAGTTACGCAACCAAATTCATTGGTCATGTCGACCGTGTAAGTCGTCGTTTGTTTTGGACTGGCCATTGGATTGGCAATGGTTGTACTGCTTAATCCATCGGCTGGTGACCAGGCATATTTTGTAGCTCCGCTGGCCCTCAGAAGGGCGCTGGCATCGGGGCAGATGGTTGTGTCGGGGCTGATCTGGAAATTGGCCGGATTGACCGTAATCAGTTGCTGGACAGAATCCACTCGCTGACACGTCAGTGGGTTATACGCGCGAATCTTGACAAGATATTGCCCGGCTTTGGTGAATACATAGCTCGTTTTTGCCGTATCGGTTGAGACGACCTGGCCATCGATGAGCCATTGGTACTGTTTTCCACCAGAACTCGTATTCTGAAACGTGAGTGTAAGGGGTGTGCATCCTGTTATGACGCCTTTTTCCGTACCGCGATAGGTATCAAAACCCGCCCGCAGCCGGTCTACATCAAATTTGAACGCCAGGTTATTACAATTGGTACTGTTGTTGGTTTTTGACCAGGCTTGGGCCGTTGCCGGGAAATTTGTGCCGCCACAGGCGCAAACCGCATGGAAAATAACACCCTGTTTATTGAATCGTGATGTCCCGCCATCGACATGATCGCCCCGACCGATGGCGTCACTACCGACAAACGTGGCATAGAGTAGTGATTTGGCCCCCCGCTCCAGTAGGGCTACCCAAAAATTACTGCCATTCGTTGTTTTCTTATAGGCTTCTTTCGTAACCGGTAAGCCGGTCGTGTTGCTGCTTGTGTTAAAGCCGGTTCGTACGTTCACCACTCCGCCCCAGCCCGACAGGTATATGTTACCACATTCGTTGACCAGAAATGCCGTCGGAGCAATGTCTGGCGTTGACCGTCCCGACCCAATAACAGTAGAGAAAATGGTCTTTGCTAAATTCGGGTCAAGTGCATGGATAAACTGGCTGCTTCCCGCATTCTGATACGTACCCGTTGTGACGGGATATTTGCCTCGTGTCGACCCAAAAACGTATGGATTGCCATCAGGATCTATGTCCAGCAAGTAGGCAATGTCTTCGGCTTCGGTACCCAGATACGTCATCCGGGCTATTTTCTGATTATCGAAGCGAGCGACGAATCCGTCGACATGGATTGTACTTTCCAGCTTCGATTTAAGGGCATCTGTGCTGGCGGGCAAGTCGAGACTAGTGGTGACTCCACAAACATATAAGCTGCCTGATGCCGTTAATTTAAGGCTATGCGCTTTGTCATAACCGCTACCGCCCATTCGGGAACTCCAGCGAAGTTGCGATAAATCAGAACTTAATCTGAAAACGACTGCATCGGCCTGATTGCTCCCGGTTATGGGCAGGGCAGCAGCCAGAAAATCAGTGGATTCGGTTACGCTGGCCACATAAACGTCATCGTCTGGACCGACAATTACTTCACCCCGAAGATCATCGCCATAATTTCGGAATGATATCCCATCGCCATGTATACCGGTAGTTAAACTGGCACCTACTCCATCTTTACTGGCTCCTCCTACGAATGTGCTCGCTTTTAGTTGCTTGCCATCGGGACTAAGAATAGAAATAAACAGATCACTGCCATTGTTAAACTCAATACTGGTCGTGGTCGCGAAGGAGTAGGAGGCTGGTGTACCCAGTTGGGTTTTAGTTTGATAGGCACCCGCTGTTACCGGAAAATCGGTTGAGGAGGTGGAACCCATGATCACAAGATCTCCCCGGTTATTGACAATGAGGCTATGTGGCACCTCGGCCTGTTTGCCGCCAAGAAACGTAGCGTAAAGCAGTTTGCTGCCATCCGGGCTGAATTTCAGAACGGCTACATCGACTTCGCCACTAAACTTGGCTTGAAACGCCCCGGTTATGGCCGGGAAATCTGGCCCGAACACAATGCCGCCAGAGTAAAGATTACCGTCTGTATCGTAGGTAGCCGTCATGCCCCAGTTGTCGGAATAGGAACCAGAGTAGCTCGAGAAAACCAGTTCGGGGTCAATGGTCAGCGTTTGTGTTTTATCGTACCCATTTGGAAATCGGAAGCCTGCCTTTCGAACGGTAGTCGTATTCTGGTCGGTGTCGAGTTGCCAGTGTGCAGCGACTTCGATGGCGCGACCGTTCTGGCTAACATAGGAGTAGGGACGGCTTTCCGTAATCGACTGAAGGCTCGTTTCGACCACCAGCTGCTCATTATCCATTCGAACGCGGCTGGCACCTGAATAAGCCAGTCGAATAGCGGCTGGGTCGGCACCAGGGTGAACAATAAATTCGTATTTGAGCGTCTGATAATAGGCATATAGCCGCAGATCAATTCCCGGATAAAGGTCGTGGTAAAGCACCTCGCTAAATGCCGAAACATTACCTACAGGATGCTTGCCTGTAAGATAATTACGAATAGTAGGGGAGGGGTGACTGGTTTCAATCTGGCTGGCGGCATTAGCTCCCTCAAATCGAACTTCAACGGCATGCCCCGGAATCTGATCGCTCATGGGTTGCCCTGCCGTTGGGGTATGATGGCTGGACAGGATTGCGCCATCGTAGAAAACGTAATGAAGCGCATTGGCTTTCAGGTACAGATAACCGCCCGGAATTTCAGCCCGAAACCGCACCTCATCTGCCCATTGACCACGGTTTTGCACAAAAGCAACCGGTTCTGCCCGAAGACTTGTGGTAAACAGACAAATAAAAAGAAATAGCGAGTAAAAACGCGGCATAGAGTAAGAGGTCAGCTACACGTGAATAACGTGATTTTGTTCATAAAATGATAGGCTATGATCACGTTTATAGCTTAAGTACTTTACTGGTAGTTTCGTTAGAGTGGTAGTAGAAAAGGAGCCCTAAACAATCACTTTATGAACGACGGCGATTTGATATAATCATGACGGTTAGCGAACCGATTATAAGCCATTTTAGACACCCGGTAGTATATTGTTTGGGCAGATAAACGGGCAAGGGTCAGGCGGTAAAGAGTAGGCAGATTACATCTGTCTCTTATGGAGGTAATACTAATTAATTCCCATTGCTATGAACGGTTCACAAAAAGTATCCCGTAAGGATTTTCTTAAAACCAGTGCGCTGGCGATGGCCGCCGTCCTGACTCCTGGCCTTGATGTATTTGCCAAGCCTGCCAAAACCGTTGGCTTACAACTATACACCCTGCGTGACTTACTGCCGAAAGACGTTGAAGGCACGCTGAAAAAAGTAGCTGAGATTGGCTATAAAGAAGTTGAGCTATTTGGCTATTCGGATGGTAAGTTTTTTGGGAAAACACCGGCTCAGTTTTCGGCTTTACTGAAGAGTCTGGGTTTGTCGGCTCCGAGCGGTCACTACACTACCGGAAACACCATGCCCAATGCGAAGGGTACGCTGAAAAAGGACTGGAAGCGGGCCGTCGACGATGCGGCTACACTGGGCCAGAAATACATGGTGTGTGCGTATCTGTTTCCGGAAGAACGCAAAATGGATGACTACAAACGCCATGTCGATCTGTTCAACAAATCGGCAGAGCTTTGTAAAGCCAGCGGCATTCAATTTGCTTACCATAACCACGATTTTGAATTTAAGCCCATGGGCGGTCAACTGCCCTACGATCTTATCCTGAAAGGCACTGATCCGAATCTGGTGAAGATGGAGCTTGATCTTTATTGGGCCAGTTTCGCGGGGCAGGATCCGGTTGCTCTGTTCAAGAAACATCCTGGTCGTTTCCCGCTCTGGCATATAAAAGATATGGCCAAAACAAAAGAGCGCGAATTTGCGGAGGTGGGCTTAGGCTCGATCAATTTCCAGCGTATTTTCGATGCGAAGAAAACAGCAGGATTAACGCACTATTTCGTAGAGCAGGATATCTGCAAGCGCCCCCCATTGGAATCCATTGCCATCAGCTATCGGAATCTGACCAAAATTAGTGTTTAGAAAAACGAACTAAACTCAACCTCAGCCCACAAGCCTGGTATTGGTTTGTGGGCTGAGGTTGTATGAACCTAAATGAAACGAAGAAATTTTGTGGCCTCATCGCTATTGGCCGTTCCTGCGCTGGCGACTTCTGAAAGCAACAAGCCTGATGCACAGAAAGCAGTATATGAATGGCGAACCTATGAACCCAGGTATGGCTCTCCGCAATCGACTATTGAAAATTACCTGAAAGATGCGCTGATTCCGGCGCTAAACCGGCAAGGTGTCAAAAGTGTAGGCGCTTTTCGGGAGATGGGTAAATCGGATCCGGCCAAACTACACGTTTTAATTCCCTATCCATCCTGGGATGCCTACATTACGGCGGCCAGCAAGCTGACCAGCGATCAGGCATTTGGTCAGGCTACTCAGGCTTATGTTAGCCTGCCGCCCGAAAAAGCACCTTTTGGCCGCTACTCGACATCACTGATGAGTGCGTTTGATGGATTGCCACAGCTGATTGTACCGGAGAAACAACCCAGAATTTTTGAACTGCGCACCTACGAAGGCTATAACGAAGATGCCGTTCGGCGGAAGATAAAAATGTTTAATGTAGAAGAGATCAAGATCTTTAACAAAACGAAACTATACCCGGTATTTTTTGGGGAAGTTGTGGCGGGTGAGCACATGCCTTGCCTAACCTACATGCTAACATTTAAGGATATGGCAGAGCGTGATGCTAACTGGAAACAATTTAGCGCTGATCCTGATTGGAAAACTACTGCTCAGGCGCCGGAATATGCCAACACGGTGTCAAACATTATCCGGATTTTTCTGGAGCCGACCAGTTATTCTCAAATTTAGTTTTTAGAAATTTGGCTGTTAAACGCAGGATGGCGGACTTTAACTAAAGTACGAGCAACTATCCTGCGCTTAACAGCCAATGTCTTTTATCCCGAAGATAAACCACCCAATGATTCGACCTGTTTTTGTATTTGTGGTCATGCTTTCCCTGACCATAGTAACAGCCTGGAGCGCACCTGGTGACACACACATCGTTATCGAAACCCGTCGAACCGCTCTGGTCATTCGGGTGGATAAAGACCAGAATCCGACTATTGTTCACCTCGGCCAACGGCTTGATCGCACCGACGAGTATGCACGCATTCCGGGAAATGGCAAGCGTGGGGAAGATTACACGGGCATTTACAATTCCGTTTATACGCCTGCCGGGGGACGAAATCTATTGGAACCAGCCATTCAGGTGACCCATGCCGACGGGAACCCATCACTTGACCTGCGCTATGTGCGGCATGAACGCAAGCCCGCAGAGGAAGGCACCGTGCTGACAACGGTTTATCTGAAAGACCCGCAATATCCGTTTGAGGTGACGCTGTACTATAAAGCATACCAGAACGAAGATGTTATTGAACAGTGGTCTACGATACGGCATACCGAAAAAAAGAACGTTACGCTGCATAAATACGCATCAGCGAACCTGTACATTCCGGCGGAGAATTATTACCTGACGCATTTCCACGGCGACTGGGCCAACGAAATGAATCCAACCGAAGAACTGCTTTCGGAAGGCATCAAACTGCTGGATACCAAATTAGGAACACGGGCCGATCTGTTTCAACCACCTTCGTTTATGGTCGCCCTCAACCAGCCCGCTGAAGAAGATAAAGGCGAAGTTATGGCCGGAACGCTGGCCTGGTCGGGTAACTATCAGATTGCATTTGAGGTCGATCCGCTGCATAACTTACGGCTTACGGCAGGAATCAATCCGTACGCATCGGCCTATTCGCTGACACCAGGCAAGGAGTTTACAACACCGGCGTTTCTGTTCACGTATTCAAATTCAGGGAAAGGAACCGCCAGCCGAAATCTGCACCGTTGGGCGCGTAAGTTCCGTATTCCGCAGGGACAGGGCGATCGGCTGACGCTGCTCAATAACTGGGAAGCCACCTATTTCGATTTCAACGAGGAAAAGTTAACGGCACTTTTTAAGGATGGCAAGAAATTAGGCGTCGATCTGTTTCTGCTCGATGACGGTTGGTTTGGCAACAAATACCCCCGTAACGACGATCGCGCTGGTTTGGGTGACTGGCAGGAAAATGTTAAAAAACTGCCGCATGGTTTGGGCCATCTGGTCAAAGAAGCCGAGGGCGCAGGTATTAAATTCGGTATCTGGCTGGAGCCAGAAATGGTAAGCCCCAAGAGCGAACTTTACGAAAAACATCCCGACTGGGTGCTGAAGCTCCCAAACCGTCAGGAGTATTATTTTAGAAATCAGCTGGTACTTGATCTGACTAATCCCAAAGTTCAGGAGTTCGTCTACGGTATTGTCGACGATGTGGTGACGAAAAATCCAACATTAAGCTATATCAAATGGGATTGTAATGCCGTCATTTATAACGCATTTTCGGCTACTAATCCCAACCCATCACACCTGTATGTAGACTATGTGCAGGGCTTGTATAAAGTGATGGAGCGGCTCCGCACGAAGTATCCGACCTTACCGATGATGCTCTGTTCGGGGGGCGGTGGGCGTGTCGATTACGGCGCTTTACGGTACTTTACCGAGTTCTGGCCGAGCGACAATACCGACGGTCTGGAGCGGGTGTTCATCCAATGGAATTATTCCTATTTCTTCCCGGCTATTGCTACCTGTAACCACGTTACTGATTGGGGGAAACAGCCAATCAAGTTTCGGACGGATGTGGCCATGATGGGCAAAGTTGGCTACGACATCGTTGTCAGTAAATTAGATGAGAAAGAACTGGAATTCAGCCAACAGGCGCTGAAAACCTACGAGCAGATCAAGACGGTTGTGTGGCAGGGTGATTTATTCAGACTGTTATCGCCTTATACCAGTGACATTGCTTCGTTGATGTATGTGAGTGAATCCAGAGATCGGGCTGTCTGGTTTTCGTATTTGACCAAAAATCGCTACAAGGCTGGTAGCACCGCTCCCGTTCGCCTGAAAGGGCTCGACCCGGCCAAAAACTATTCGGTTCGGGAATTGAATGTATATCCAGGAACAAAATCGGCGATTAACACGGAAACCACTGTTTATTCCGGAAACTACCTGATGACCATTGGCTTTAATCCCAATGTCGATACGCGCCGAACCAGTGTTGTACTCGAATTGGTCGAAAGTAAATAAAACGACACTCGATCGTTTCGAGTTGTGAGGTCAGGAATGCTTTGTGGATAACCAGGCAGGAACTATTTCGAAAGCATGGATTACTTGCTTTCGAAATAGCTCTTGCCTGGTTTTTTGCCGGATAAACGTGGCAGATTCAAACGCACAGGTATGCGATAACGTTGCCGAACTTGTTGCGTGTACTCTTCCAACATCTTATAGAAGTTTTCTTCACTACTAGATTCGTCGTCATGTAGTGGTTGCGAGCGTTCGATCATGAGATAATGAACTATACGTCATTAATTTTGACGCAATATAAGAAAAACTAACTAGTTGTAAACGAATTTACTAGTTAATTAAGCGAAAGACTTTCCAGGTCAATTACTTCCAGTAGCCTTGAATACTGCTTTTGGGTTCTTTTTTTTAGAACGAGCGCTTCCAGCCAGTACTCTTGCAACTGTTGAATGCTGGAAACCAACTCGATGTAACTTTGCGATTTGCTCAGATATCTACTTGACCCTAATTCGTAGCACCGATCAATATGCTCTTTATGGAGCGTTGCTGACAGAATCGAAACAGGTATTAAGCTAAAATCGTCGTTTTGCTTTAAAAAATGAAGAAGTTCAAAACCACTAAAGACGGGCATTTCTAAATCCAGAATAATCATATCTGGCAGTCTACCGTCTAATTGATGCGTTAAATGGGTCAAGAGCGCTGCTCCATTGTCAAATACCCGCAAGTCGCATTCCTTAAAATGATCAGTAAAAATATGCTCTAACAAGTAGCGATCGTCTTCGTCATCGTCTACAGCATAGATTAACGGACTAAAAAAATCAGGCATTCCGTCTAAATAATTGGTTGTATATTTTACGAAAAACATACGCAATGTAACTACGTATTATAGATTAACAAATAGATTTTGCATTATATATTGTCCAACGCTGCGAAAAATTATAATTAATCTTCTGTTTGGATAATGTATATAATTCCTGCTCATATTAATGAATATATATTGGAAATAGACTATTTAGGTGGTCAATCCCAATCTGCAAGTTTGATATAAGTCTAGAGAATAAATAGAATATTATCGCTTTCCGGCAATCTAACTATACCGCCAATCTCGTACATAAGGAGACAGCAAAACAACCTTTTAATGACTTTCTTTTTTGAACAGGCAACGGTCATTTCTACCGAATTGCTTGATTGCCTTCCTATTCGACTATACGCTCGTACTGATAGTCGCCAATTATTTTCTCCAGCTGATATAGTCTGTTTAGAAGCTGAAAAGAATTATTGCTGGGTGTGTTTAAAAGATGGGCAACGGTTATTGACAACCAAGACATTAAAGCACCATCATAGCCATTTGCCAGCGAATTGGTTTGTCCGTCTTCACCGAAATTGTGTCGTAAACCGGCAATTTATTGAAAAAATAGAATTTGCTGACGGTAGCTACCGGGTTGATGTAACAACCGGCGAGTCGTTTCCCGTTTCGCGTCGTCGATGGAAGGAAATTCGCCGTCAATTATTAGGTAATCAAGCTATAAAGAGTCGTTCGATTATGGCTTCTTTTCGCTAATAAAATTCGGGTAAATCGATCAGCTACAGTTTTATGTTATGCCTATTCTGGCCAGACTTTAAATTAATTTTTAATTAATATCCTATTTATTAGTAAAATAATCAAACATTTGCCTTTGTTATATTGATAAATAAAGCATGGGTACTGTGATGAAACCAACCTTAGGCAATGTAATCCGGCTGTGGTTTGGGGCTGATACGCCTATTCGACACCACAAAATTAAATTGAATCCAGACTTATGGGCTGCCTGTCAGCGCGTTAGCCAGGACTTTAAGGCTCCATCCGGGGCTTTATCGAAAGATCATTATCGTAAATCTGACAAGACTTCCTTTGCCAGGGCAGTGCTGGATACGATAGAGCAAGATAAAGTACATGATGAAGCTATGCATAGTACATATTATTGAAATCGTCAGATGGATTAATTAAAACCGCTGCTACTCAATTATGCCCACCTATTCTAGACTAGTTGATAGATAGGTGTGTCTATTCGCGTGAGCTATGGTCAAGATAGCTCCGTTTATAACAGGTATTTATCGTGTAAATAGCCTGCTACTTGCCTTCATGCCCATAGGGTTGCAACATGAGCTATGTTGCAACCCTATGGGCACGTTTGGTATTCTAGCACACCGGTAGATTGAACTTATTTAGTGACTATATGCTCAATACGTTTAGGACTTTCGCTCAGAACAGTGCCACCGTCCGCGGCTGCGGTGGCACTGTTCTGAGCGAAAGTCCTAACATTAATTGATTTTTAGTTTGAACGAACCATTTGTTAATGTAATCGTGTCTTTCTTACTCTGCTTACTATAACCATTCCCTTCTGGATCAATGGCTGAATCATAACCGGTTGTTTTTGTAATTGCCTTATCTTCCATTTTGTTAATAAGGCGTCCTACACCGCCGAAAACCGTAGCCGTCGCTTTTTCCTTCCAATACGTGCCAGCCAGCGAACAGTTGAACGTTGCTTCCAGAAAGCCATCAGCCCCCATTTTTACAGTGATTGTTTCGTCGCCATTTTGAGATTTTCCCACGTGATATTCCATCCGGGGCTCCCGTGTTTCTTCAACATACTTGACAGCCGCAATTCCTTTATAGGTGCCCAGTTCCTGAATTTTTTTCTTATTTTCTTTCGTATCTGGCTTATCGGCATCAACAATCAGGTAGGTGCCTGTCTCGATAATATCTTTATTGTCGTAACTGCCGAGCCATATTCTTACTGATTTATCGGGTTTAATGCTATTGGCTGTTACCCACCAGTAATTACCAATGCGTATTCGCCGGGGCTGGGTTTTATAGGGTTTCCCATCGATTTGTACTTCGAACGAATTGTCGTTTGCAACCTGGGCATAGCTTGTTGCTGCAATTACCGTCAGCAGAAACAAAGAAAACAATGCTTTCATATTCGTTAATGGTTTAGTTGAAAAATCGATGTAAATGACATGCCTGATTAGAAATGTATTGGATTATTGCTGGTAATCCTTCTAGTAACCGGCACCTTTTATTGAAAGGTTTTGCGGGATACATGACTACGCAAAAGTCGAATAAACGGTACTAATACTAAACTACCTATGCTATCAAACGCAATTTTTGTTGAGTGAATCAGCCGAAAAAACGTTTGGACCGTCAGTTCTTTAGTTTTGGCGTGTAGAAACAGTTGTTCGAGGTTAGACGGAATAAGTTGCTGGCAGTAACGTTCTTAGGGTAATCTGCTCGTCGTTATTCAGACCACCATGAAATACGTCATTGTGGCAATGCTCATCATCCTGTTTGTGGTTGTTCCTCTGCTGGCCTACGGCTTGTCTGACATTGCGTCGTGGCTGACAGCGGGGAAATTGGAGTATGAGCTAAGTATCTGATAATAAGTATATTGCTTGCTGTTGCTTCTTGTCCTGAATAGGTGGATGAAGCGGCATAACCAACAGTAAGTTCGTGTTGCGTTGACCGATAAATCACTTCGTCAACCAAATATGGATATCGCCGTTATAATCAGTAATTATACTCGTTATTAGTTACGTGTGCCTGTTAACTCAGTTGGTGGGTTTGGGGGAGTGACTGCTACCAAAAAAGCATTTGATGCTAGTAAGTTGCTTACTTCTACCCTGTATGGATTGTGAAACGTTTATTTGAACTCTTAAGTCTTCTGTTATTGGTTATCGTGCCCTCGGTAGTCTATTGCAGGTTTGAGGTTTTTGAGTTGATGCAGACTAGCCGTTGGTGGCGACTCCTGGTAATTAGTTATCCTATTCTATGCTTCGACTTATTAGCCATCCTGTACCTATGGTTAAAAGATAGAGGGCGCTAAGTATTCTTCCATTACAGATCTGTTTCGCTTCAACTTCTTTTCGTTGGTAGCTGTTGATAGAGCCCCTAGTAGTTTTCTGCCAATTGATTTACCTGTTGCCATGAAGTCAACTATCTCTGAGCTCGCTAAAGGGCAGATTTTCGCCCTCTCGGACTAAAGGACCACCAGTTTTAGGCTAGATTCAGCATTTCTCTACCTGTCGGTCACCAAGGGTTAGCCCCAGATTACTGTACTGGTTGAAAGGAGCTATTGAAAGCCATTACCAATCATACTTTAAATCTGGAAAATCGCAACTGAGCTAGCTTAATAGGCAATTCATCTCATATGTATTTACCTCAAAATTACCCACTGGTAGTTTTGTACTGCGCCTGACGAATCATAGCTGTATGCTGATTTCTGGCAGGTGAAGTGCTACAAAAAACGGGTATTTTAAATCAAAAACGTATGAAGAAATTAGCTTTATTAAGTGCAATGGCCTTATCTGCTTTTCTGTGGGGATGCAAGAAAACCGATGATGTGGTTGCCACAGTGTATGAACTCGACGATACGAAATCAGTAGCTGAGTGGAAAGGCCATCTTCGCACCGGGTATTTCAATGAAGGGTCTATTCGTGTTCAAAGTAAAAACCTGACGAGTCAAAACGGGAAAATTAGTGGCGGGATATTCAGCATTCCCCTTTCTTCTCTAGTCAATTACAATTTACCGACAGATTCCCTGAAGCAACAGCTGGTGCACCACCTGCAAAGTGCCGACTTTTTTAATATGGCTGTTCATCCTGCCATAACCTATACGATCACCAGTGTTACGAGCTATACGGGCAGTACGCCCAATGGTATCGATGGGGCCAACTATCAGGTAAACGGAGACCTGACGATGTTAGGTAAAACCTATGCGGTTAACTTCCCGGCTAAAATTGATCTAACCAATAATCAGATTATGGCAGAGGGAGTCCTGAAAGTAGACCGGACAAAATGGGGAATAACCTACGCATCAGATCCTACATTACCCGACGCCAATTTCATTCAGCCTGATATTGATATTCACCTGAAGTTAGTGGGTAGCAAAAAATGATACTGTTCACCTAGATTGGCATGCTGCCAGTAAGGTATAATTAGTAATGTAGGCAGCTTTACTCGTGGCTCCATCAACAGGACCGGACCTCTCAGGTCCGGTCCTGTTGATGGAGCCAGTACTTGTGAACCATTTAAGGATGTTGAAATCATAACCTCAACACGCCGTTTATTTTAGCTGTTTCAAGCAACTAACTATATTCTATTGTGCCATTCAGATACGTATAGACATTGAACATAAACTATAGGAAGTAGCGATGTAACTGATTGTGGTGCAACTAATTCTGCTTATCACTTAAGCTATAATCTTTCAATAAATAGGAGTAGTATCCGTGATATTTATACCGTTTGCTCAAAACCGTGACTCTAGGATTAATAATTACTTAAGTCTATCGCTTAAATAGCCAATTTAAAGTGCCATCTGGTCAGGTGGTATCTTTTTCTTTTCTTAAACCCTTAATCCCCATGAAAGCGATTTACTCATACCTGATCGGCACTCTGGTAGTACTTCCAGTACTGACCAGAGCCCAGAACAACTACGTCGCCAATACATCGAACTCAGCTACTCCGGGTAGTAACAACACGCTGGTTGGTACCTTTGCAGGCAATTTTGTTACAACAGGATCTAACAATGTCTTTTTGGGTGGTAATGCGGGGTTTTTCAACACCACAGGATCACTGAATACCTTTACGGGTTCTTCGGCGGGTTACAGCAATTCAACGGGTGGTAACAATACGTTCACGGGTTACTACGCCGGTTTCGGTAATCAAACCGGCTCTTTTAATGCCTTTCTGGGATTTGGCGTAGGCCGTCAAAATACCACCGGGTCGTCTAATACATTGATGGGTCCTTATGCCGGGTATTCCAATCAGACTGGCAGTCAGAATACGTTCATGGGTTATTATGCTGGCTACAACAATGTTGCGTCAGGCAACACATTCATTGGCTATCAGTCGGGCACCAACAACACCTCTGGTCAGTATAACACCTTTCTGGGTTATCAGGCCAATGCCGGTTCGGGCGGACTGGTCAATGCAACGGCCCTTGGTAACAACGCAACTGTCAATGTATCTGATGCCGTCGTAATTGGTAATAATGCAAAGGTCGGAATAGGTACCAGTAGTCCAACCAATCGCTTGCACATCAATAGCGGAGAAGTCAATAAATCAGGTCTACGGCTCGAAGAGGTTAATGACGATGATCCCGTTAGCCGCTTTACCAACAAATTTTTAAGCGTCGACGGCGACGGTAATGTCATTTTGGCCGGATATAGCAATGGTGGTCGTGAAGCGGCTGTCGAAAGTTTGTGGCAGCGCAAGGGTCGCTTTCTCCAAAGCAGTAATGACGATGCCGTTATTATTGGTCAGAATGTACTGAAAACACCTGCCGGATACCGGCTGTTTGTTCAGGAAGGTATTTTAACCGAGAAAGTGAAAGTAGCCATTAAGAACACCGCCGACTGGTCCGATAAAGTATTTGCGCCAGCCTATAAGCTACAGTCGCTCGTTCAGGTTGAACAATACATTACTGCTCATCAGCATTTACCGGGTGTTCCGTCGGCTGAGCAATTGGTAAAAGAAGGGATGGATGTCGCCAAAATGGATGCTAAACTGTTAGAGAAAATAGAAGAACTGACCTTGTATTTAATTGAACAGCGCAAAGAGTTAGCAAACGTTCAGGAGCAGAACCGGCAATTGAAAGAGAGAATGATGGTGTTGGAATCAAAAGTTAACCATTAAGTTAGTTGATGTATGAAAAAGGACCTATTCTTAGTCGGCTTATTATTTGTTAGTGGTTCGGTTGTAGCACAGGATTATCCACCACAAATAACGCTGAGCCAATTTGTAACAGCAGGGCTTATGATCGATCAGAAAGCCAGTGAGACAATCGTGGCCAGTAACGGTATAAGCCAGGGAGCAACGGTGTACTATACAGCTGGCAAATCCGTAACATTGCAACCGGGCTTTACGGCGCAGGCAGGTTCAGTATTCACGGCTACTGTAGCGATTGTTAACGGTTCCTGGCCCACGAGGGGAGAATCCCATTTATCCGCTCGAGTATATCCTAATCCCTTTGTGGAGCAAACAACCATCGATTATAGTATACCGTTGAGTGGTCGGGTGCACCATACGCTCATGGATGCCACCGGGCGTGTGTTGAGACAGTTAGAAGAGCAAAGCGAGCAATCGTCCGGGAATTATCAAATCCAGTTAAAAGGGGATAACTTACCGGCGGGCCTGTATTTCTATCAATTACAGCTTGGTAGCGAAAGTCGTACGTTACGGCTACTGAAAAAGCCATAAGAGAGGTAAATGCCGATCGTGTTTACTCTCACGAATACCTACTGTGCCATCTGTCAGATCGATGGAGCCTAAAGCGAGCATTCGACTATACTGGTCATCAATGGTAAACCCATATCAACTATAGCCGGGTTTGTACGACCGGAAAGATGGTATCACGAACAGCTATGGAGGCTGGAACTTCGGGCCTTTGTCAATGATCTTCATGTTGTGTTTCTCAAAAGTTTGCACTGCCGGGTAGCCCAACTCATACTTCAACCGCTTTGGGGATTTACTCTAAAACAGGCCTTTGGCCTGGAGCCACGGTCTGCCGTGCCACGGTTACTAATGATGTGCAGACAAACCACCGTCCGCGGCTGCGGTGGCATGGCAGACCATGGCTCCAAGCCAAAGGCCTGTAAAATTTAAACAGCGTCATAAACAGCCTTTGAATAGGTAGCCGAAATCCTTTTGCCTAATTTTGACCCCGACTGACGACAATGATCTATTGACTACTAACTAAACAATAATGCAACCTACCCTTTTAATTCTGGCGGCTGGTATGGGCAGCCGTTATGGCGGAGTTAAGCAACTCGACCAGTTTGGGCCAAACGGAGAGACAATCATTGACTATTCGCTTTTCGATGCTATCCGGGCGGGGTTCGGAAAGGTCGTTTTTATTATACGCCAGGAGCTGCGTGCCGACTTTGAAGAGGTATTCGGCCAGAAGTTAGCCGGAAAAATTGACGTGGATTATGCCATTCAGGCATTAAGTTCATACGTTCCGGCTGAGTTAGGCGAAGTGAAACGTACCAAGCCGTGGGGTACTGGTCATGCCATGCTTTGTGCGAAGGATCATACTAAAACTCCATTTGCGGTTATTAATGCCGATGACTTTTATGGGCTGGAAGCATTTCAGCTGATTGGCGATTTTCTAACGACTGATACGGATAACCAACTCCATGCGATGGTGGGTTATGAAGTGAAAAACACGCTCTCGGAGAATGGATCGGTTTCGCGCGGGGTGTGTGAGGTGAATGAAAACGGCAATCTCGTATCTGTGATCGAGCGTACGAAAATCTACGAGAAGGAGAACGGTTTGGAGGGTCGGCGGATTGTATATGAAGAGTCGGAAGGGCTAACTCCTTTATCGCCCGATACACCCGTTTCAATGAATTTCTGGGGTTTCAAACCGACTGTTTTCCCATTGGTACAGCATCAGTTCGAAAGTTACGCCATTGCAAATATTGACTCGCCAAAGGCTGAGTTTTACATTCCAACGGTTATGACGAATCTTATTCAAACTGACCTTGGGCATTGTAAAGTATTCCGGAGCCGCTCTGAGTGGTTTGGTGTCACCTATCCGGAAGATAAGCCAGTAGTACAGGCAGCTTTGAAGCGCCTGCACGATGAAGGGAAATACCCGGAGAAATTGTGGTAAGAGGTTATCCGAGTTCGTTTGTCGTATTTTTCGACAAACGAACTCGGATAACCCAAAGCTTACTTCTTTGTTACCCGAACCGCAATCCGACGGTTCTGGGCTCTGCCTTCGGCAGTATCATTTGAGGCTACCGGATGTTGCTGGCCATATCCCTCAGCGTCTAAACGCGATCCGTCAATGCCAAGTTTTACTAATTCAGCCTTGACCGCATCGGCCCGCTCCTGCGACAGCTTTTGGTTTATTTCGGCACTGCCGGTGTTATCCGTATAGCCACCCAGCTTGAGTTCTGCCTGTGGGAACGCTTTCAGAATTTCAGCCATGTTTGTCAACTGCTCCTGCGACGATGGTTTTAGTGTCGATTTCCCCGTATCGAACAGCAGTCGGTCGAAGTTGAACCAGGTCGTTTTATCAACCGGCTGATTCTTGTCTTCAATAAATTTCACAAGGTTATTCTCAATGCCGAACTCTGGAATGTTCAGTTCATAGCCAGAGGGAAGTTTACGTTTGAAGAATGCACCTAAATTGGCCGTTGCATCGCCAAGGGCATCACCGGCCGAATCTACG
This sequence comes from Spirosoma endbachense, assembly GCF_010233585.1. Taxonomy (NCBI): domain Bacteria; kingdom Pseudomonadati; phylum Bacteroidota; class Cytophagia; order Cytophagales; family Cytophagaceae; genus Spirosoma; species Spirosoma endbachense. Next base: position 7,231,675 of record NZ_CP045997.1, on the reverse strand, counting down.
GCTGATTCTACTTGACTCCCGACTGAATCGACTGTGGCCGACAAATCCGATGCCATATTGCTCATATCGGTACTCAGGCTGTCAGTTGTAGCTGATAGGCTTGTTTTTTCATCGTTTCGGCATGAGCGCAGAACAAAAAACATAGCTAGTGCACCCAATAGTAATAAAAGCCAGGGCAACCAGCGATTGCCGTTTGTACGCTGGTTACTGTTGTTATAACTCAGTGTTGATGCTGGGGGATTAGCACGAACCTGTGGAACAGGGTTTACCATCGTCGACAATTTGCCGCCCAAACCCCCAATCAGGCCGAGGCCGGGAATAGTACTTAACAATGACCCAAGTTCTGAAGGGATGGCGGCCTGAACGTTCTTTGTCTGGGCGTTCAGAAAACTGGCTAGTTCTAGAGGACCGATATTCTCGTCGGCCATTTTCTTACCGATCAGGCTTAATAACACCGGCGCAGCCAGGTTTATTAGTGATGACGCCGATGATTGTTTAATGCCACTGTCAGTCGCGAGGGCTTCGGCAATGTCATAGGCTTTGCTTCCAAACAGACTTCTAATAACATTAGCACCAATGGCCAGGAGGCTGTCAAGTTTGCCACTTTTACCATTCAGTAAACCGTCTAATTGGCCCAAAACGCCCCCTTCCTGGGCGATTACATCACCACTTGCATGATTCTGGGCCATAATCTCCCCAACGAAATTCATGATCGTGCTTGCTCCACCGGGTTCTAACGCTTTTTGAATTATACCCCCTAACACCGCTGGAAGGGCACCATTCACGGCTGTTTGTGTTTTTTGCTCATTCTCACCAAGCGTATTACTTACCTCACTTACAACACGGTCGTTGAGGTGGGCTTTAGCTAAATCCAATAGATTCACTGACATATAGAAGTTAGTTGTATAAAGCTGATTAGACGAGGAATTATGAATAAATAACTAATCAGAATAGGTTTTTTAAAAAGTAGATCTAATGGATTATAGCGTTTACTTGTGTAAGTAATTGAAAGTGAGAGAATAAATATTTTTTAGCTGCGGTAAATTCAACAATCTGTTTCTGAAAAATAATGCAATGAATTAATGTAGTCTTTTTGCTGAGAGCCACTGTCTACGATACCGTGCCCCGGTTTGTTTGCGTATCAGTAGCAACCGTGGCACGGTATCGTAGACAGTGGCTCTCAGCGAAAGGTCTAAAATGATTTAGGCCCTAAAAAAGCTGGTCGCTGTCATTCGGTTATCCCGTCATACAGCGACCAGCTTTGCCTTATAAAACCGAATTTAACTTTTACTATCCAGGAAATTCTTAACAATTCGTTCCACGTCTTCCGCTAGTCAGGCCGTAATCCGGGATGGACAACAAGCGCGTTCCCGGCCGAACCAGGCCAGACTAAGTTACGGGTTCGGGCATCGACCACAAGTATTTATGGATCGCAGGTCGTGAATAAAAGACTTTGATCGTACCAGCTAGTACAATTTATTCCCTGACTACCATCTATAAATCGGGATGTTTCTTATGCCAATCCGTAGCGTCCTGATATGCCTTTGCGACGGCCAGGACCTTACCTTCTTCAAATAACTGCCCCATAAACGTGATGCTACTCGGTGTATTTTGCTTGTTAAAACCATTGGGGAGCACCACACAGGGATGACCTGTGAGGTTAGTAAGTGTCAGATTTCCACCTGCATAGGTTGGGCTAATGTATACATCAAGATTGGCTGTCTTAAGTTGAGTCGCCATTTCATTGATCAGTTTTGTTCGGGCACGATTGGCCTGTATATATTCAACTGCCGGAACGAACCGTGACGAACGAAACTCATTTGGCCAGGCGTTTTTTAGCTGACGAACCATCTTGTCGTCTTTACCGGACCGAGTCAGTTCGTCAAATGAAGCAGCGGCTTCAGCGCCGAGCAAGAACGAAATTCGATTGGCTGACACACCCGTTGGTAACTCAAATGGAACGAGCTCAGCGCCCAGGTTGCGCAGAACCTGTAGCGTTAACGAGTCGTTGGCGCGGGTTGCATAATTGCTTTCGAAGGCTTTTTTGACATAGCCAATGCGTATGCCTTTGAGCGATGCCAGTGGGCTATACTGAAACGGAGCTGCCATAACAGTCGGATCATTCCCATCGGGACCATAGATCGCATTAAAAACAAGTGCGCAATCATCAACAGAGCGAGCAATTGGCCCGATTTTATCCATGCTCCAGCTTAATGCCATTGCCCCGTAGCGACTCACTCGGCCGAACGTCGGACGCAAACCTGTAGTACCGCAAACGGTTGACGGTGAGACAATAGAACCGAGTGTTTCGGTACCGATGCCAAAAGGAATTAATCCGGCCGATACGGCTGAGGCTGTTCCGGCCGATGAGCCGCTGGACCCATTTTCTGTTTTCCACGGATTACGGGTTTTACCGCCAAACCATACATCGCCCATGGCCAGCTCACCAACCGATGTTTTTACGCAGAGTACAGCCCCAGCTGCTTCGAGCCGCTGAATAACAGTCGCATCGACGTCCAGCGTCTGGTCCTGATAAGGCACCGATCCCCAGGTTGTTTTATACCCTTTCTTCGCCAGAATATCCTTGGCACCATAAGGGATTCCGTGGAGCGGTCCCCGGTATTTACCGGCTTTCAACTCGGCATCGGCCCGTTCTGCCTGCTTTAACGCTAATTCGTCGGTTAAGGTAATGACACAGTGCAGCTTAGGGTCGAACGTCTTGAGTCGATTCAGGAAGAATTTTGTTAGCTCAACCGATGAAATTTGTCGGGTTTTGATGAGTTCGCTCAATTGTGAGACGGTGTAAAAGGCAAGGTCATTTCGGTTGGCGGGAACTGTAACTTTTACGGATGGTGCTGTTTTAAACAATGAAGGGCCAGTGGGCATTTTGAAACCAGCTGGCAACGGATTAAAATACAAAGCGGGAGCAATGTCATTGGGTAAATCAATCTTGCGAAGGGCTTCGTAGTCTGTGCGAAGGTCGGTGAGATTATCGAGCATTGAATCGCGCTCGGCGGGTGTAAATTCCAGCCCAAATACGCGGGCGGCAATTTCAGCCATATCGGCTGTTAAGGGTTTTTGAGTATCACTGGCGGTAATAAACGCGCCAAACAGAAAACTGCCGATACAGGCAGTAAGAAGAATGAAGATTTTTTTCATCAGATCAGGCTGTTGACAGAGCAATAGCCTAAATTACTTCGGGCAGGGCATTAAATAACCTGATGCAGTAAAAATTCATGATGTAACGCAACAATCTGAGGGATAAGTAATTGTTTCTCGTCATTGTTAATGACATAATCAGCCAGACTTAACCGTTCATCGTCGCTAATCTGGCGATTGATGATGTTGATGATTTCCTGCTCAGAACGATACGGATCGCGCTGACGAATACGTTCGATTCGCAACGCCAGAGGAGCCTGTACAACGATGACTTTATCAAGAGAATTATGGTCACCAGCGGCCTTCATAATGGCAGCCTCTTTGATAACATACGGCTTATCAGCGTGTTCCTGAACCCAGGCGTCTGTATCGCTCATGACGCGGGGATGGATCACACCGTTAAGTTGAGTTAGCAAGGCGGGGTCGGCAAAGACCTGTGAGGCTACCCATGCCCGATTATAATGGCCTAGTGGATCGTAGGCATTAGGTCCTAGCACACGCAGTATGTCAGCCTTAAGAATAGGGTCATGCTCAGTAAGCCATTTGGCCCGTTCATCTGCCTCATAAACCGGGACACCAAACACCTGAAAGATTTGGCAGACGATACTTTTACCCGCTCCAATCCCACCCGTTACACCAATCTGAAGGGTCGTGCTCATGAGTTGTCAGAGTTTACTCCTGGAAGAAGGCGTAGCATGGCTTTTTGTCCGCTTTTGTGGAAAGCTCCCTAATTACTGATCCTCTATTTCAACGGCGGAGATAATAACTCGCCGACTTCAAAACTAACCGTTACCCGGTCGGCACTGACGCGCAGTAATGGGTGCCGGAAATGATTCAGGATCACTTCGTTATCATAATTGTCGGCAATCCGTTTACCGGGAATCGTTACAGGTAGTGTATCCGCAATGCCGCGAACGAGTCGTTCCGGCCCCTCGACCTGAATGGTGCGGGGGGTCATATTGATAACACTCGACACAATGTAACGGGGAGCCAGATCGATGTGCAGACTATCGGGAATCAACCGAATCGTTTTTGTCATACGTCGATCAAATCCCATTTCAACTGTATCGGCAATGACGTAATTAACGTGCAGTTTCTTGATGTGTTCGGCCAGTGCAGCGGTCAACGAAGACGTGTTGATTACCGATGCCTGTAGCGGATTTGATACCGTATAGTCAATGGGGTCAACCCGAAACTGTAACCAGGAATGGCGAAGTAGCCCCCAGCCATCGCCCGAAACGTTGACACGCACAGTGCGCGGTAGCGGTTTGGTGGGAACAAAAAGTGAGTCATTATAGACAAACCGGATCGGGTATTCGACGTTGAGCGTATAGCCGGTTTTATTGAGCGCACTCAGAAACCAGAACAGCGTAGCCGCTCCCAGACACAACAGGGCCTTCGTTGGCTGAAACGGTCGGTTGTTTGGGGGTATGGTCACAATGGAGACATGTAGTAACCCCGACGAACAAAAGTCAATGACTCCTCAAATCACCGGGGTTTGCTCTTATTTTTCTAAATCAGCTGGTTTAGCTGTTGCTTCACGCGAGATAGACGATTTTTCAAAAGTCATCTTCACGCCCCGATCAACTTCGAGAGTGACCGTTGTGCCGTCGACCGATGCAATGCGTCCATGCAATCCACCAATTGTTACGACGCTATCGCCTTTCTTCAGATTGTCCACAAAGCTTTTTTGGTCCTTTTGTTTCTTCTGCTGGGGACGAATCATGAAGAAATAAAATACGCCAATGATACCTACCCACAACAACACGTTGTAGATCATGGATGTATTGGAACCGGCCGCAGCCTGTAATAAAATCGAAAACATGAGTGAGTGGAATTATGATTTTTTGGTTGAATCGGCTTTGGAGTTAACCAACGCTCTGAATTGCAAATCAGTCATGGCCGGGTCGGTATTGGCAATGACTGTAACGGTTTTGTTTTGTTCTCCGCTTTTACCCCGGCTATTAAACCGTACCCGAATCGATGAGGTTGCACCAGGAGCAACTGGTTCGTGGGGCCATTCGGGCGTTGTGCAGCCACAAGAGGCTGTAATATTATTGATAATCAACGGAAATTCACCGGTATTGGTGAATTTAAACACATGCTCAACCGTGTCTCCTTCGGTTAGGGCTCCAAAGTCATAAATTCCCTTTTCCGCAAACGTAATTTTAGGCATTTTGCCCGTTGCAGTAACCTTGGCCGATTCGCCCTGTTTCCGGTTATCGCAACTGATTTGCCCGCAACTCACTGAAGCTACAGCCAGGAGAAGGAGCCATTTTTGTAAGTACATTAGTGGTGAGTAGTTTATAGTTTTCAGTCTTCAGTGTATAGAGTTCAGCAACTGGCGCTGATACAGTCAGCCCGCTGAACTCTATACACTGAAGACTGAAAACTACCTTGTTTAGGCATTTTGCTGCTTGATCTGGGCCATCAGGCGATCAACATCTTCCAGAAGCCGTTCGGCTTTTTCGCGTGCATCGTTCACAACGCGCTGGCCCTCGTTTTTCGACAGATTTTCGGGTAATTCTGCCGAATTAACTAAGTCGTTGATCATACTCTCGATCTGCTCCCGATATTTCGACAACCGGAACGTTAGCCGATCACGGGTAACTTTGCCCTTGTCGGGAGCGTATAACAATCCGATGATGGCACCCGCTGAAATTCCGGTTAGCAAAAAGGTTAAATCACGGCCAATTCTGCTCATTTCTAGAAAAGTTTGTGGTTTGTTGTTTGAGGTTTAAAGTTAAGGTTCAACCGAACACTCAAACTACAAACCACAAACAATAAACTCAATTATTTATTGTCCAGCAACCCACGTCCACTCTTACGAAGACGCCCTGAAGCTTGCAGCTTTTCGGAAAGGTTGTCCAGAATTCCGTTGACAAATTTACCGCTTTTAGGCGTACTGTATGCTTTTGCCAGTTCGATATATTCATTAATCGTAACTTTGACCGGAATGTTTGGAAAGTTAAGTAATTCGCAAACAGCCAGTTTCAGAATAATTTTATCCAGCATGGCAACACGCTCTACATCCCAATTTTGTAGCTGATCAGCTAATAATTGCTCATAATCGGCATCATTTTCCAGCGACTTTTGAAACAGGGTGTTCAAAAAGAGCTCATCTTCTTCCCAATCATCGGTCAGGGGTTCGAGTTGTAAACCTGCCGGACTTTGCACTGATTTGAGCGTTCTGATGGCTAAACCGCGAACAACTTCACTATTCTCAGCCCAACTCAGGTCAATTTCGGCCAATTGGTCGCGAATGCCTTCGTGCTTGAATATAAGTGTTCGTAGCACGTATTGTGCCAATGCCTGATCTTCGTCGGCCGTATGCGTTTTCTGTTCACAATAAGCACGATAGGTTTCATCGGTTTTTAGAACTTCCCGCAGCGCTTTACGGACGAAACCCAGTTCTTCTGACCATGAAACAGCTTGCCTGAGCGCTTCGTTCTGGAGGGCTTTATGTGCCGCCAGTGCCTGAACAACCGTATTATCGTTCAGATCAGACTCGAATGGGAAAGGTGTTTCATCGACATTACGATACTGGCGCTCACGGTCAGTGCGGGCCGCATGACCAAGCTCAACAAGCAGTAACAGCACCCGCAAATAATCTTCATAAATGCCATTTACCTGCTTGAGCATCATCTGAGCGAAATGCTGGCGGTCTTTTTTTGTGCGACTTTGGTAGAACACTAAACCGTCGTTGGCTGCTTTCAATACTTTTTGAGGAGCGTCGTCATCCTGAGCAGGCAGATTATTTTTGATGGCTTCATCAAAGAGAAGACCAGCAAGTTGTCGGTAGCCTTCCAACTGCCGTTTGTCCTGTGTCTGCATCGAGTTCAGGTCGGGCTGAAAGAGGTCTGCGATGCCGTCGAGGGCTAATTGTTGATTTGAGAATTCGGCCTGCCGAAGGGCGTAAAGCGCCTGCATGACCTTTATTCGGAGTAGTCGCCTGTTGAGCATCCCGGATAAAACTAGTGTATCTACCGATAAAAAAAAGAACTGCCTGTATGGATTGCAAAAATACGCCTTTATTCGTAGTTTTCCCAATTGAAACCGTATGACTTAACCTATACTCACTTCTACATGTCCTCTTTTTGCCAGCGATCAGTCAGCCCTGGGGCTTTCATCGCGATCTGCATCTTGACCCTGCTATCGAGTTGTGGCCCAACTCATCCCGCCTATTTTCAGTCGCAGCGCAATGCGATTCAACGAACAAACCTGACTACGTTTCCTGTCACGACAGCGACTGATACAGTGCCGATCCACCAGGAGGTTAGCGGTTCTTCGAGCGAAACGATGGTAGCCACATTACCGACTGCAACCACATCGCCAACTGGTTCGCTGATGAAGGCGGCAGCTTCGGAACATACACCGGCTGTGGTCAATGTATCCCGTCATCGCAATCCCGATAGTTACCATAATCAGCGTTTTAGTCGGTGGTTTCATTCGCTTCCAATAGCCCATGTAGCACCACGTACACATGCGATAGACCGAAACAGTACGAGCCGAAAAACCTATAAGCTGGCTCTTGTTGCCTTAGGATTGGCTGTTTTGTCTTTTAGTTCGCTATTTGTGGCAGGCGGAACGCTGATGTGGGTACTGGGCGTAACGCTTCCATTGACGGCCACGCTTTTGGGGGTAGCCAGTCTGACAACGATCAGGCGTAATCGGGATCGTTATCGGGGAAAAGGCTGGGCTATGGCGGCTATTATGCTCGGAACGGGTGTGTTGGGATTAGCTCTTGTGGCCCTGGCTGCGCTGTCGGTATCGGAGACGATAAATCGTTAGTACCCGAGTGGGATAGCAGCCTCTGACCGACTGGAACACAACGTACCGCTTAGCAAAACGTGCAACTTTTCCCGGTTTCGGAGGGTTACGAAAATAAAGCTGTTGGGTCGCACTGTGAAAGCACTTTCCTATCTGAATAAATATCTCCTCAAGTATAAATGGTATTTGATTTGGGGAACAGTATTCACCATTATATCGAACCTTTTTGGCATTTTTCCTGCCCAGTTAGTTCGCTACGCACTGGATCTGGTGCGCGAAACACTCGATATTTATTACCTCTACGATAAGTCGCCATTACAATCATCGCTGTATGATGTATTCGCCTTTAGTCTACTGCTGTTCGGTGTCCTTACGCTTGTGATGGCCTTGCTCAAGGGGTTTTTCCTGTTCCTGGTTCGGCAAACGCTCATTGTCATGTCGCGGCATGTCGAGTATGATCTGAAGAACGAGATCTATGATCATTACCAGACACTGCCAATTAGTTTCTATCGGCAGCACAGTACCGGCGATTTAATGGCCCGGATTTCGGAAGATGTCAGCAAAGTGCGGATGTATGTTGGGCCAAGCATTATGTATGGACTGAACCTGATTGTCCTGTTTATTCTGGTCATTACCTACATGGTTAGCATCAACGCCCGATTGTCGCTTTATGTATTGCTGCCGTTACCGGTTTTGTCGATTGCCATTTATCTGGTCAATAACATTATCATCCGGCGGTCGGAAGAGATTCAGCGGAGCTTATCGCGACTTTCGACCTATGTGCAGGAAGCTTTTTCGGGAATTCGTGTTCTGAAGGCGTTTGTTCAGGAAAATAATTCGGCAGCCCGGTTTGAACTGGAGAGCGACGAATACCGGAATAAGTCGCTTAGCCTGACCCGGGTTGATTCACTATTCTTTCCTATTGTAGCCATTCTGGTTGGACTGAGTAATGTGCTGGTTGTGTATGTTGGCGGACAGGAGATTCTGGCCGGACGGCTGACACCGGGCAATATTACCGAATTCATTCTGTACGTAAATATGCTGACCTGGCCGGTCATGGCCCTCGGCTGGACTACAAGTCAGACGCAACGGGCGGCCGCATCGCAGGAACGTATCAATGAGTTCCTGAAAATCAAAACCGATATTGTTTCGCAAAAAAATATCCGCCGATCAATCAATGGCGAGATTGAGTTCAAAAATGTTCGTTTTGTCTATCCGGATTCGGGCATTGTAGCCATTAAAAACTTCTCGATGCACGTTCGGGCGGGCGAAACGGTGGCTATTCTGGGTACAACGGGTTCGGGGAAAACAACACTCGCCAACCTGCTGACGCGGATGTATGACGTGTCTGCTGGAGAGATTCGGATAGACGATATGCCCCTTAAGGATTATAACTTAACGTCGGTACGGGAACAGATGGGTTACGTTCCGCAGGATGTGTTTCTGTTTTCCGAAACGATCAGTAATAATGTCCGTTTTGGCAAACCCGATCTGTCACAAGAACGTGTCGATCAGGCTGTTCGGGATGCAGACCTGTACCAGAATGTAATTGATTTTCCGGAGCAGTTCGAGACGCGGGTTGGCGAACGGGGTGTTACGCTTTCGGGTGGTCAGAAGCAACGGCTAAGCATTGCCCGTGCTATTGTTCGCGATCCTAAAATCCTGATTCTGGACGACTGTCTGTCAGCCGTGGATACGAACACCGAAAACATTATTCTCAACAATTTGAAGCGTATCATGGCCGACCGTACGTCGGTTATTATTTCGCACCGGGTTTCTTCGGCAAAGCTGGCCGATAGTATCATCATGCTCGACGATGGTGAGATCGTTGAACAGGGTACGCACGAAGATTTGCTGGCTAAAAACGGTGCCTATCGGGAACTGTATGAGAAACAGTTACAAACCGAGGAGGTATAAGATAATAAAAACGAAAACAGCCCGGAAGTTCAGAACTTCCGGGCTGTTTTCGTTTTAGCCAACAATCAACTTCTGCCCTGGCCGCAACGAGCTGCTTCGCATATGATTTAGCTTTTTAAGCTGATCGATCGTCAGTCCATCGTAACGTTGGGCGATATTCCAGAGGGTATCTCCTTCCTGAACGCGGTGGTATTTAGGCTTATACCGTTTCGTTTTAGCAACCGCTTCGGCCTTTTTGCGGCCTTTCGCCGTTCCCTGATCGGCTAGTCTCTCGGAGCGTGTTTCGGCTACCTCCTTCAGAATAACCAGTTTTTGGCCTCGCTGGATTCGGGTCGACCGTAAATGATTCCAGCGTTTAAGGTCATATAGTTCGATATTAAACCGGTCGGCAATGTCGCCAAGATTATCACCCCGTTTCACGACGTATGTGTGCTTTTTAGGCTTCCGTAAAACAACCGTTTCCATATCCTCTTCCGGCTCATCGGCCGATTCGGCTGTTGCCAGCTGGATGGCCAGTTTCGCCGGTTTTACACCTGTTTTCCCCGATGGCGTAGTATCGATGGCAGGTGTTTCGTCCAGTGTAATCCGGGCCAGAGGATTGCTTCCCACAGTTGACCAGATTCCCATTGAGTCGGTTCCATACCGAACGTCTTCTGCACTGGCTAATAAAACGTGAGCCATTGCCGCAGGTATCTGACTTGACGAATCCATGATGGCCTGCCGACGAGACGCAAAATAGTCATACTGCTGGCGCGGAACCCGAAGCGGATATCGTTTGGTGGTTTCGGGCAAAATACTCGTTGTAATGGCCGGATTCATTTTTTGTAAATCGGCTAACGGCATCATGCTCTGCCTGGCAAACGTTTCGAGGTTGAAATAACCCGTCACCTGAATCGTATCGTGCGGGATAGGGTATTCGTAGTTCTCAGCGAAAATGCCGTGATCGTTGGCGTAGTGCATCAGGTAGGTAAACGCCACAAATTGCGGAACGTAGCCCCGTGTCTCTTTCGGTAAGGCATCAAAAATGGTGTAAAAAGAATCACCACCCGACCGGCGCATAGCCCGTTTAACGGCACCTGGCCCACAGTTATAAGCCGCCATTGCCAGTTCCCAATCGCCAAAAATATTATGGAGGTCCCGGAGGTATTTACAGGCAGCTTCGGTTGCTTTAACGGGGTCCATACGCTCGTCTACGTAGTCGTCCTGGGAGAGTCGGAGGTCGCGGCCAGTTCCAGGCATAATCTGCCAGAGGCCACCGGCGCCGGCTCGTGAAATAGCCCTTGGGTTCAGCGCAGACTCAACGATAGACAGAAATTTTAATTCATCAGGAAGCTCATAATCAGCGAGCATGCGCTCATAGAGCGGGAAGAAAAGCGGCATCCGTTCGAGCATTAATTTGGTAGCGCTCGCTTTCCGGAAGGTAAAGTAATCGACATAAGCCTGAACCGACTTATGGTAATTCAAGGGAATTATTTTTTGAAGTTTAGTCAGGCGTTCACGGAGTAAACTGTCGGGCACCGTCGGAACAACAGCGACAGTGTCTTTTTTGACAATTGTACTATCGGATGATTGTTGACCAGACACGCCTTGCCCGGATTGAATCGTAGTCTCGGCACGGGCAATTGTCATCACGCCCAGCACCGCACTCAACAGCCCCATTCGTAACAGGCTACGGTTCAAGTGGTTCATGCAGTTTTATCGGTTAGGTAATCGTTACGCTTTTACTGAGATGTATGCATATAGGATGCATCGATGAGATTTCTACTGCATCACACATCCACAATCATCCATCAACGACACATTTCTCTGGCCAAGGCAACCATGGCGCCTTCTGCAAAAGGCGGAGCCATCAATTGTATGCCAATTGGCAGACCGGCATCTGTACCATTCGGAATTGAAATGGCCGGGTAACCCACTACGTTAGCCTGGACCGTAAAAATATCGGCAAGGTACATCTGTAGCGGATCTCCGGTTTTTTCGCCCAATTTGAACGCTGGTGTTGGTGTGGTGGGCGATAACAAAAAATCATATTGCTCAAAAACACGTTCGGTTTCTTGTCGGATCAACCGTCTAACCTGCTGTGCTTTTGTATAATAAGCATCGTAATAGCTGGCACTTAACGCAAACGTGCCAAGTAATATCCGACGACGAACCTCTGCGCCAAAGCCTTCTGTGCGACTTTTTTTGTACAACGACAAAAGATCCATTGTTGATGTATCCGATGCCGAATTGTCGGACTTGCTTCGATAGCCATAGCGGACTCCATCGAAGCGGGACAAATTTGAGGATGCTTCGGCGGTAGTAAGAATATAGTAGGTTGGTAGTAAGTATTTCAGCAGCGATAAATCGACGGGCTCGACCGTATGGCCTGCTTCCCGAAGGGCGTCCAGTTTGCGTTGGGTGGCGTCCCGGATACTGGCGTCGATACCTGTACTTTCAACGCCATCGCGTAGATAAGCAATGCGTAAAGGGCGATTTGGGAGCTGAGCCTGTGAATAAGCCTGAACGGGCTGACTTGATACGGTGCTGTCGAAATCGTCGGGACCCGCCATGATTTCGAGTAAAAGGGCAGCGTCTTCTACTGTATTCGCAATCGGGCCGATGCAATCGAACGAGGATGCATAAGCAATTAAGCCCCAGCGACTGACACGTCCGTAGGTTGGTTTCAGGCCGACCACACCGCAGAAAGCAGCTGGCTGACGTACGGAACCACCCGTGTCGGAACCAATACTAGCCAAACATAGTCCAGCCTGAACAGCTACCGCCGAACCGCCACTTGATCCGCCCGGCACCCGGTCAGTGTCGGCCGCATTGCGAACGGGACCGAAAGCTGAGTTCTCATTGGAGGAACCCATCGCAAATTCGTCGCAGTTTTGCCGCCCGATAATAATCACATCTTCATCGAGCAGGCGCTGAACGGCAGTTGCGGTAAATTGTGCGGTGAAGTTGTCCAGGATTCGACTGCCCGCCCGAACGTTATGCCCGGTATAACTTAGAACATCTTTAATGCCAATGACCATTCCAGCCAACCGCCCGGCTGTATCCGATGCTAATTTCTGGTCAATTTTATCGGCTTGCGCTAAAGATTCATCGGCATACACTTCCGTGAAAGCGTTGAGATGGCGATTCTCTTCAATGCGAACGAGGTATTGCTCCACTAACTGGCGGCAGGTAACAGCACCAGATTGAAGATCGGATTGAACGGTAGTAAAGTTGCGGTAGTGAGCCAAAAGACAAAAAATTAGGGCATCGAATTCAGGACAACAGGTATGTATTCACAGACATCTATTGTTCTGAATTCGATGTTAAGAGCCTCTGATATGGAAACAGAGAATCAGACGGCTCCAGATCGGGACCGCCTGATTCTCTGTGTATGATAAAATCAATTACTTCTCCGACTCTTTCAGACCTTCTTCGATATTATCGCGAACGTCTTTCGTGGCGTCTTTGAACTCCTTGATACCTTTTCCAAGGCCGCGTGCGAGTTCGGGAATTTTCTTAGCGCCGAACAACAGGAGCAGTGCTAAGAAAATGAACACCATTTCCTGACCGCCCAAACCCATAAATGCCAAAACACTTGCCAAAATCATGATTCCTGGGATTTGAATGTATGCAAAATTAAAAAAACTCTCTCGTACAATCTATTAAAACAGCATGAAACTTATTTGTTTCCAGACAAAAGTGAAAGGAACAGGGCAAAAGATTCTAACGTATTCCGTTTAACCTTTGTTATTCTATCTACCTGTTCGCTGATCTGGTCACTAACCAATTTTGATCGTCGCGGTTCTACGCGGAGCATCGTCGCCAGTGGTTGAGGCCGAAATTTCCCATTGCCTGAATTTCTCAATATCGTCTTTAATGCCGCTAAATAGCCATAACATCAATGCAATATCATCGGTCAGTCCCACAATTGGCAGAAAATCGGGTAGTATATCAATCGGTGAAACAAAGTAGATCAGGACCGCAATCATCCGGATCAGTGTTTTCCAGGGCAATTGGCGATAATCGCCAGATGCGTATGCTTTTAACAGCCGGGTAACAACACCCAATTGTTCACGGAAAGCCGCAATGTTAGCACCAGAAAGCCCACCGCTCTTATCCAGCGCTTCACGAATCAGCGTGTATAAACTGCGCGTGTTACGGGCATAGCGGACAGCACCAATATTAGCCCTCTTGAAGAAGATAGAGCTTAAAATGCGTGATAAGAGACTCTTATTTGCCATTCGTTTAATTAGGTGGAATGTTAGACGTTAGATAGTTACTACTCAACAACTGGATATTGGATAGCCCGACAACCGATTGGTTTAAATTCTGGAATCCAGGCACAGGTGTTATTCATATAACGTCAGATTATTTAACAAAAAAAATCTCTAAATAGTCCATAAACTGAGCAACAGGCCCCGAAGTTTATTCTAAACGCGTTGGTTTGTCAGGAGTCGGGTCCGTACTTTTGCGTCGCTTGTTAACCCTTTAATTCCGCATACTGTATGAAAGTTACCGTAGTAGGTGCCGGGGCCGTTGGGGCCACCTGCGCTGACAACATTGCCCGCCGGGAACTCGCCCACGAAGTCGTGCTTTTAGACATCAAAGAAGGCATTAGCGAAGGAAAATCCCTCGATATGCTCCAGGCATCCACATTACTCGACTGTGACGTGAAGCTGACGGGCTCTACTAATGATTACGAAAAAACAGCCGGTTCGGATGTTGTCGTGATCACATCTGGTTTACCTCGCAAGCCAGGTATGACCCGTGAAGACCTTATCGGTATCAATGCGGGCATTGTGAAAGGGGTAACCGAAAATATCCTGAAGTACTCGCCAGATACGATTTTTATCATTATCTCGAACCCAATGGATACCATGACGTACCTCGCACTGAAGTCGTCGGGGTTACCCAAAAATCGGGTCATTGGTTTGGGCGGTGCTCTGGATTCAGCTCGTTTTAAAACCTATCTGTCTCTGGCTATGAACTGTTCACCGAACGATTTACAGGCTTCGGTGATCGGTGGGCATGGCGATACAACCATGATTCCGCTGACTCGTCTGGCAACCAAAGCCGGTGTTCCGGTAAGCCAGTTTCTGGATGACGAAACGCTGAAGAAAGTGGCTGCCGATACCATGGTGGGCGGTGCTACGCTGACGGGTTTGATCGGGACATCGGCCTGGTATGCGCCGGGTGCTGCGGGGGCCTATATGGTTGAGAGTATCCTGCGCGACCAGAAGCGGGTAATTCCATCCTGCGTATTGCTGGAAGGCGAGTATGGTCAGTCAGACATTTGCCTCGGCGTTCCGGTCGTTCTGGGTCGGAATGGTTGGGAAGAAATCATTGACTATAAATTGAATGACGATGAACAGGCCGCTTTCAATAAATCGGCTGATGCTGTCCGGAACATGAACAATGTACTCAGCACCCTCAATATTGGTGTGTAGAAGGTGTCAGTATACCTGTACTAAAAAAGGCTTCGTTAGTGGAGCCTTTTTTAGTACCGTTTCCTAAGCAATCTGTAAACTGAAAGCTCATCATACGTTAATTTCGGCTCTATAAACCTATATGTACCACTTGATTGATTTTACGATGAAGAAACTTTCTCTGCTTCTATTGCTTTGCCTAATTGTAATGGTGTCCGCTTTTCGGAGCGATAGAAAAAGTATGGATCGGGTCGATGATTTTGCTACGGTATATGTGTACCGGGGTGGGCAGTTTTTTGGTTCTACATTGAATTACAGTATTTATGTCAATGGAACAAAAATCTGCAAACTGAGCAACAACAAATACATTGAATACAAAGCAAAGCCAGGGAAACTGTCTATAACGGCCCAGCGCGGAGGGATCGAGGTATTCAAACGGGAAACCGAACTGGAGCTGGACGCTGAAGCTGGCAAAAAATACTACGTTAAAGGCGATGTGAAATCGAGCATAACCCGAACACGTCTGGAAATGTCAGAAGTGACCGAAAACACGGCCAAGCGTGATATGAAAGATATGACGGTTGATAATTGCCAGGAAGCGTTAAATAAGTGAAGAAAGGCTTTCGTTATCAGTTTTCAGCTTATCAGGGCTTTCACTCAGCAGCGTGCCACGGTTCAAAACCGTGGCACGCTGCTGAGTGAAAGCCCTGATGTAGTTTCTCAAGATCTATTATGAAAAAGACCCGCCAGTATTTGGGCGGGCCTTTTTCATAGGGTAAGTAGTGGCTCCCGTTAGTATTTATTCAGGATCGAATCCGGTAAAAATTTCACGTCTAAGCCACTCGCTTTCATGAGGTTCGCGCGGTTATTCTGACCATCTACATAAGCTGGATTGACGACCATAGACCGATTGTAGTAATAAGAGGCCAGCTCCAGTTTCTGCCGGTTGTTTTGCGCAAAGCCTTCACCCTGATAAATTACGCCCAGATTGTTATAGGCCGGTGCATAGGCGTTGGCTGCCCGAATGGTCTGCTTGTAATAATATTTGGCCGAATCGACGTTAGGCGTGATTTTCTGGAATACATAAGCCATCGAAAAATACGCTTCGCCGAAATTCGGGTAAATTCGGGTTGACTCCTGCAAGTGATCCAGCGCCCAGCGGCCGTGTTTATTGGCGTGAGCAATATTCGTATCAATTAAGGTCTGCGCTTTTTTGATTTGATCGGGCGACGGTTTGGGCTTAATCGCGTTTGTCGCATTGGCAACAGAATCAGCCTTGTTACGGTCTTTAAGCCCTTTTTCAATCCATTCATTGGCAACGTGGCGCTGTACCTGACAACTGTTGGGCGCGTAGGGAAGAGCTGAGTTAAAAAGAATGAAGTTATTCTCCCAATCGCGGTTTCGTTCTACAGTCTTGAACGAATAAAGCCCGGCTACTACGGCCATTAAGCCCAGCAAGGGAGCATAGCGGGCATAAACGGGTTTAGGTGCCAGCTCATCGCTGCCCGTTGCTGGCGTTTTGACCAACAGTTTTTGTAAGCCCCAGATCAGAATAAATCCAAATCCCATCACGGCTGCATAGGCAAAACGTTCGGCAAAAATACCGCCCCGAAGCCAGATGAAGCCGAGTCCGGGGGCCATCGTAACGAAAAACCAGAATAGACCGAAGCCCCATAGTGTCCGCTTGATAAATCCTTTCCAGGTTAGCCAGATCATACCCACAAAGGCAATAAAGCCTGCCCATGTTAGCAAATCTCCTTTGCCACCCGACGGGATCACGTTATACGAATAATCGTAAACAAGCGGATGAGGCAGAACCAGCAAGCGGAGATAGTAGATCAGAAACTTGAAAGTGGTTGATTTCTGGGTTTTTTCAATAGCGTATGGATAGTTGGCCCAGTCGACTGGTGGCGTACCGCTCAGGGTTCCAATCATTTTTTGTTTCTGATAGAAGAACAGCGCTGCTACGATCAGGAACGGCCACAGGCTGATCAATGATTGCCATACGTTCCGGCGGGCGAACCAATATTGCATCGCTGGAATAAGTCCCAAGCTGACAATTGACGATTCTTTGGATAGAAATGCCAGGTAAAGTGACACACAAGCCCCTATAATCCAGCCCCATTGCTTTGTTTCCAGATACCGCCAGTACGAGAGCAGCATGAGCGAAATAAACAGAAAGCTCAGAATCTCGTCACGGCCTTTGATGTTGGCAACGATCTCAGTATGAATCGGGTGCGCAATAAAGACGAGACCGATCAGGAAAGAAGTAATGGTTTGACCAGGCAACCACTTCTGCAATAAAGCGCCAATCACAAGGCCAGTGAGCGCATACAGCCCTGCATTGATCATGTGGCTGATAGTTGGATCATCTTTGAAATATTCCTGCTCGATGGCAAATGTAATCAGCGATAAGGGTCGGTAGTAGCCAAGCGAAATATTGCTGAAATGCCAGAATTCTGTTCGCAGCAGGTCCGGAATACCAGCGAGGCCTTTCTTAACGAACAAATTCTGACCTACGGCCGCAATGTCATCGAGTGCGTATTGATGCCCAAATGTGTTCACATAGAGTAAAAAACCAAGCAAGGCCAGAACGGCAAGCGGCCACCAAACGATCTGGCGTGCTTCAATCGGTAAATCAGGCGTTGATGGTGGGTCTACAGATTTAGATGCGGTCGGGCGGATTGGCGGACGCATGGTAGCCTCGGCCGACCGGCCAGGAATGGGGCGATTATTGGCAGGAGTAAGAGCAGGTTTGGGTGCCACCGGGCGATTTGGCCGATCTGGGCCGGGTCGATCCGGGCCTGGTCCTGAAGGTTGTTTTTTTTTAGCCATGACAGCAGATAACTCGTCTATTTTATGGGCAAATTGTAGTTACTTCGTTAACTATGGAGACTAAGTAGTTTTCAAGTTACTTTTTCTCAGTGGTAAAGTTCCATAAGAATGACAGTAAAATCAATTCAAGTGTACGATCAACTCAAAAGTATTCTTATTGGGCTCAGCCTGATTACGCTACTCAACGGTTGCCTGCCAACCGCAACGCCGAAATCTACCGGTCAGGGTTCGACTGAACCAACTCGCGATGACAACCTGGCGTTAGGTAATCCAAGTGAAGCGTCGATTAGCGACCCCAATAATTACTTACTCGTAAAATCGGCTTACGTGCTCTCCTACAGCCGCAGCCGAGGTATTGCAAACTGGGTTAGCTGGCACCTCAGCTCAGCCTGGAAAGGTGATAGCCGTCGAACAAACGATTTTCGACCCGATCCAACGCTTCCAACGGATTGGTTTACGGTCCGCACATCGGATTATACCAATACCGGTTTCGACCGAGGGCACCTGTGCCCTTCCGACGATCGGGATAGTTCGCCTGAAGATAACGCAGCCACGTTTCTCCTATCCAACATCGTGCCACAAGCTCCACGACATAACCGTGAGGTCTGGAAAAGTTTGGAAGACTATGAACGTCAACTCACGACCACGGGCAATGAAGTCTATGTTGTTGCCGGAACCTATGGCGCTGGAGGCACTGGTCAGAACGGCTATGCGACCAAGCTTGCTAACGGGAATCTGACCGTTCCGGCAACACTCTGGAAAATAATCATCGTGCTGCCAACGGGGTCTAATGATGCCGAACGAGTCTCTACCGATACCCGTATTATAGCCGTCAACATTCCAAATAACCAGACCGCTGCGGATAAACCCTGGCGAGCCTACATGACCAGTATTGACGCGCTGGAAGATCTAACGGGTTATAATTTCCTGTCGAACGTGCCAACTGGAATTCAGCGTATCATTGAAGCCAGAATCGATGGCGGAAACAGCTAATAAGGAAACGGTTTTAAAAACGAAAAAGCGGACAAACGTCCGCTTTTTCGTTAGGCTACAGATACTTCAAGCGGCATCGTCGCCTGAATGCGCTGCGTCCGTCGACGCAATAAGGCAATTGCTTCGTCTTCATCGGCAAAAGCACCGTTCACATTGACCATATGGCGGGCCAATACATCATATCGTTTACGCATCAGCAAGAAGAAGACTTGCAAGAAATCCAATCCATCAAAAATAATAGCCTGATTTTGAGCGTATTTGTCAATAGTTTTCTGGAAAAAGCCTGGATGTTCGGTCCAGTGCATACCCGGACGGATGTGATGGCTTATGTGGTAGCCATCGTTCCAACATTTTTTATTGTACTTCACATTGATGCAGGTAATACTATTTTTATAAGCATTCCCTGGATCATCAAAATCCACAAACGCGTGTTGAGTCCAGTTGCCCATCATCGCAATCATGCGGTAAATAAATAGTGGCAGCAGGAATACGAGTACAGTTGCTGGCCAGTTTACAAAGCATAACAGGGTACAAAGTACACCGAACACGATTTCGCCAGTCATGGCCCGGCTCGCTAATTTGTTTCGGTTTTTTCGGCGGAGGTATCCTAGTAAATTATGGACGCCTAAGACAAAAAATTGGCCAAAGTAACTTAGGAAGCTACGAAGACTATCGCGCTGGAACTCCATTGTGCTACTGTCGTCATCTTCCAGATTGTTCTCTGGATGGTGCATACCAATATGATGGCTATAGTAGGTTTCGGGTGTATGCCCGAAAAAAGGAGCCAGTATCCACGGCAAATAATTATTCAATCGAGGGTATTCGGCCTTGAAAAATGGGCGATGACTCGTGCAGTGAAGCATGAGCCCGAATGGACCTTTAAAAATGAAATTGCTAACGTAAAAATGAATAGCAGCTACGGTCCACCACAACCAGCCGGTTATAAACGGCATAAATAACAAAGCCGCCAGCGGAATCAGAATAAAACTTATGCGGATTGTAAGGTATACGAACGGTAGGTCACGTTCGTCTTTAATGTAGGGGAGGAAAAGTTGGTCAAGCCGATTATAAGTCCGGCCCGTAAATGTAGGGTCGTGTATGGTGCCAAGCACTTTCATAGACGGATACGGTGGTTAAAGGGTTAAGACAATAAAAAACAGGCAGTTTCGATTGTTGTATGTACGACAATCGAAACTGCCTGGACTATACTTATAACGAAAAAAAAGAATTCAAATTGAATAATCCAGCATTAGAAACACTATTGATTTTATAGACAAAAGAACTAAGAAGAAACGATAAAGACAACTGCTTGATAAATAAAGCCTTATCTTTTTTCTTGGTTTCGTCTATTTATTTCACTTTTTTTCAACAGCATGACCCCCAAACTCATTACGAAGAGCCGCTACCACTTTACCTGTAAAGGTGTCGTCCTGTAACGAACGATAGCGCATAATGAGCGAAAGCGCCATGACGGGTGTTGGAACACCCAGGTCAAGAGCCGTTTCAAGGGTCCACTTCCCTTCACCCGATGAAAACATTTTTCCCTTGATCGCATCGAGTCTTGCATCTTTTTGGAAGGCATTTTCGGTCAGTTCCATCAGCCAGCCGCGGATCACCGAACCATTGCTCCACATGCGTGCAACGGCTTCAAAATCAAATGGAAACGGGCTCTTTTCCAATACTTCAAAACCTTCGGCAATGGATTGCATCATGCCATATTCAATGCCATTATGCACCATTTTTGTGAAGTGACCGCTACCCGCCGGGCCTGTGTAGAGGTAGCCGTTCTCGACAGAAATATCACTAAATATACCATGTAATGGCTCAATTACATCCGGATCGCCACCAACCATCGTGCAGGCACCATTCAGTGCGCCACTGATTCCGCCACTGGTTCCACAATCGAGGAAACCGATGCCTTTTTCTAGCAGATAAGCGTGCCTGCGGATAGAATCCTGATAACGCGAGTTACCACCATCAATAACCACATCACCCGGTTGCATAAAGGCAAGTAGTTGGTCAATAACCTTATCGACGAGCGGACCCGCTGGAATCATCAGCCACAAAACGCGTTTTTCGGGTAACGCGTTATACAAGTCCTGAAGCGTTGTAACCCCCTGTGCACCTTCTGCTTTAACGGCTTCAACCAGCGTTTCATTGATGTCATAACCGACAACCGTATGGCCATGACGGACCAGGTTAGCAACGAGGTTGAACCCCATCTTACCTAAGCCAATAAATCCAATGTGCATAATGATCGATGATTTGAGTAGTCAAATTGGTAAATTTTTCTGAGACGCCACTTGCTTAACGGCTAGAATTTAAAAACGATGATTGGGGTATAGTCTCGACCAGATAAGGGCCAGACCTACACCAACAATTGTTCCGGCAAAGTCGGCAGCCAGGTCGGCCCAGTCTGCACTGCGATTAATGGGCAACAGATATTGAAGAGCTTCTATTAAACCTCCTAAAATCAGTCCAGACAGGATGACAACAGTTAGCCGGGTACCAGCCTCCATCCAGAGCAATCCAAAGAGCGCAAATATGGCAATGTGCAGCAGTTTATCACTCCATGTTATCAAAACACCGGGTACCTGATCATGTGGCGTCAGACAGCCAATAAGCATGATAATTGTCCAGCCAATAGCCAGCCAACGGGTTATGGTTAAATAATTCATTCTACTGTGTTCAATTCTATACGGTTGTTTTCAGCCTATTTACTGTTATCAGCAAAAAGAAGGCCATTAAACTTATCAGATAAACGACATTACGCGAGTCTATTAAGCCACGCCCCAGGGCTCGGTATTGCTCATCTAATGCAAAATAGGCCAAATAGTATGATAAACTGCCAAGTATTGACAATCCGGCCAGTGCGCTCAAACCACTATAAAGCAGAAAAGAAAAAAAAACGCCCAGAACAAAAGCGACTACCTGATTCTCATTGAGCGACGACGCCCAAAGGCCAATGGCAACAAAAACACCCGCCAATAAAACAAGGCCAATGTATGATCCGAATACACCGGCTGAGTCGATATTCCCAATCGGTGAACCGAGTTGATATAAGGAGATATAATACAGAAGAGTTGGCAGCAACGTCACGAAAACCAGTAACCAGCTCGCCAGAAATTTTCCACCTACTACTCCCCACCGACTGACCGGCTTGGTCAGCAGCCATTCAAGCGTGCCGGAACGCACTTCGTCGGCAATGGAGCGCATGGTAATGGCCGGTACAAGAAACAGCATGACATAGGGAGTCAGGTTGAAAAAAGTACCCATATCTGCATAACCATTTTCGAGCAGGCTGGTGTCAGGAAATACCCATAGCAATAATCCTGTCACCGTCAGGAACACAGCCATGATGATATAGGCGATAGGCGACGAGAAAAACTGATTGACTTCTTTGCGGAAAATGGCAAGCACAGGGTTTTTAATTATGTAAACAGTGATTAGGTAATTATACAGTATATACGAAAAGACTATACTTGAATTACCAAGTTACCTAATTACCTGTTTATTCAAACGGATTGGTTTTATTCCGGCGTATAAAAGCGGCAATAATTAATGACAAAAGAGCCCCGAAGATGAGCGTACCAAAAACACCGGCAATGAAGGTAAAGCCCGGTGATTGAAATTTTTGTGAAAATTCGAGGGCCTGATCAATCTGCTCATCGGATAATTTTCCCTGCTCTTCCAGCTTTTCGCGTGCCTGTTCAAAAGCCCGTTGCTGAATAGTAGGATCAATAACGACGTTGTAGAAGGTAATGAACGCAGCCGATAATAATCCTCCGACGGCCGATAAGAGTGCGCCAATACCGAATCCTTCGCCATAGCTCATGTAGCCACCCGTACTTGTCCTGTAATCTCGCATGGCTAGAATTAAAAAAGCAACCATGACAACAAGAGTCAATAGATTAAACCAGCCATTACCTGCCTGATCGGTGAGGTACATCACCAGCGTGATGGCGATCAAGGCTAAACCGAGAAAGAGCCCCCATTTCAACGCAATGCGGGTGGAGGACGGTTGTTCGTTCATATTTGTATCGGGCTAGGCTAACAGAACAGTGTGAGAATGTTTTTTGTGGTCAGAACTACTGTAAAACGTTGTAATCCTGCTTACGAAAAATAAGCGAAATAATAAGGACTGGCAGTACTGCCAGTGCCGTTTTTTTCGTCAGCTCATCAGGAAGCAGTACACCGGGTGTCATATTGGAAACCTTTGACCACTGGTCGTTGAATGTATCGGGCCCAAACTGATCAACCAATTGTTTCTTGCCTTCGAGTAATAATTTTTTAGAATTAACGACATACTCAGCAAAGACATCCGGATTGACCTGGGTCACAAAGAAATAGATAAGCCAGGCGGTCACCAGTGCTGCAATAGTGTTCAGCACGTAGCAAATCGTTATGCCTTCCCAAAGATGCAGCATGCCGTGGCCGATGTATTTTCGATAATACCAAACGGCGGCTATCATCATGATGATGTGAATGCCAAAATCCAATACCCGAATATTGCCGAGTGGCGCTATCCCCAGTGCGTAAAGCGCCAGAAAATAGAGAAAACATAAAACACCCGTAGCCAGTCCGCTAAGAAGCGGAATCTTTAACAACGGATGATTGAAATAAGCGAGGATAGCTTTCATGCATTATGGTTAAATTGACCCTGATGCACAGTCCCGATAACACGTCCGGTAAGCGTCTGACCTAAAAAGGGCGAATTTTTTGATTTAGAGAATGTTTGGTCATAAACCCAGGTTCCGGCTGGATCAAAAAGCGTAAGGCTGGCGGGTTGACCTTCCGCAATCGTCACGGACGGTAATCGCAGAATATGCCGCGGACGAATCGTCAGCTTGTCGATTAACTGAGACAGCGAAAGATTTCGATTGTGCGTTGCTGCGAGCGCGAAAACAGTTTCCAGGCCGATGATCCCGAACTCCGCCTGATCAAACTCCAGATTTTTGCTTTCCGCATCCTGCGGAGTATGATCCGATACGATAGCATCGATTGTTCCATCGGCCAGGCCCGCCCAAAGTGCGTCTACATCCTTTACTGACCGGAAGGGTGGATTTACTTTGAGATTGGTGTCAAATCCGGCCAGCGCTGAATCATCGAATACAAGCTGATGAGCTGCAACATCGCAACTGACGGGCGTACCGTTGGCCTTTGCCTGACGAATCAGTTCCACCGAACGAGCCGATGAAATGGTCGAGAAATGAAGAACAGGGCGGACATAAGTATGATCCGCTCCCAGCACATAATCCAGTAGTCGTAAATCCCGCTCAACCATTAATTCTTCGGCTAGAGCAGGGATTCCCTTCAGGCCAAGCAACGTACTCTGGATGCCTTCGTGCATTTGCCCGAAAAGCGTTAGTAACGTTTCTTCAGGCCGATTCATCAACAAGCCATCAATGGGTTGCAGATACTGTAATGTCTTGAGTAACAGGTCTGGATTTTGAAGCGTATGAGTTCCGTCAGTAAATGCTACGGCCCCGGCGTGGTGGAGGTCGAGCATTTCGGTGAAGTCTTCTCCGGCGGCTTTCTTTGTTACGGCCGCCGTAACATGAACGCTTACAGGCTGCCCTTCGGCCATACGCCGGACATAGCCCAGTGGCCCTTTCGAATCAATGACAGGCAGCGTGTTGGGCAAAACCACAATATCCGTAAAACCACCGGCTTTTGCGGCCTGACATACGCTTGTAATGTCTTCTTTATGCTCGAAACCAGGGTCCTGCGCCGATACGCGCATGTCTACCCAGCCTGGGGACACATGTAAATGGTCGACTTCTACAATACGAACGCCCTCATCGACCTGTAGGTTGGTGCCGATTTGCCGGATCAGGCCGTTTATAATGAACAGATCAACTAGCTGTCCGTCGAACAACGAAGCGGGGTCTACAATACGGGCAGAACGGAGTAAGAGTTGCATAACCTTCACCCTTCTTTATTTTCATGAAGAGGGGGATATGGGGTAAAATATAGTTATAAAAAAGGCTCCACGGGCGGTCAGCCTGTCGGAGCCTTCTCATGTTTTGTGAAAGAGTGAATCAGGCACCAACCAATTCCTGATAGGCATCCGCCTTTAGCAATCCGTCATTCTGATTGATGTCGACTGGTTTCACACGAATGATCCAGCCTTCGCCATAAGGGTCGCTGTTCAGTAATTCGGGTGAATTTTCGATCGCTGGGTTTAGCTCCAATACTTCACCTTCAATTGGCAAAAAGAGGTCAGATACGGTTTTAACCGCTTCAACCGAACCGAAAACGTCACCTTTAGCGAGCGATTGCCCAACGGTAGTAACGTCTACATAGACGATATCGCCCAGTTCATGCTGTGCGAAGTCCGTAATGCCGATTAAGGCTGTGCCATCAGCTTCTATCCGAATCCACTCGTGATCCTCCGTATAACTCAGTTCTGCAGGAAAATTCATTGCGGGGTGATTGATTTATACGCACAAAATACGGTAGACTAGCTCGGATTTGCAAATAGCAATGCAGGGGGTTCACCCCAATGTATCAGCCTTTCTTCACTTGACCATCGTCGACTGGGTAGGCGAAAAACTAGCTGGAGCCAGCCTGTCGCGGCCCTGACGCTCAATCATCCATTGAGGATATGGCTTGGGCCGGGCACTAACTTCATCGAGTTGTTCCAGTTGCTCGGTGGTCAGACTGAGATCAGCCGCTTTAATATTGTCGATTAATTGAGCCGTATTTTTAGCACCAATAATCACACTGGTTACGCCCGGTTTAGCCAGAACCCAGGCCAGGGCAATACGCGCTACCGATACACCATGATCTTCGCCAATGCGTTGCATGACTTCGATAATATCGTACGCTTTTTCCTGATCGATGGGCGGGAAATCGAAGCTCAGGCGACGCGACCCATCGGTGGGTTTGTTATCGCGCGTGTATTTGCCTGATAGAAAACCACCGGCCAATGGACTCCAGGGCAAGATGGCCATCTGTTGATCCTGTACCAGCGGCACGATTTCGTTTTCGAGATCGCGACCGGCAATGGAGTAATAATTCTGGGTTGAAACAAATTTACTCCAGCCATACTTATCGGCAATACCATTCGCTTTCATGATTTGCCAGGCTGCCAGATTTGAACAGCCAATGTAGCGAACTTTACCACTACGCACCACATCCTCCAGCCCACGCATGGTCTCTTCCAATGGTGTTGAGGAATCGAAACCATGAATCTGGTACAAATCGACATAGTCTGTCTGTAACCGCTTCAGGCTGTCGTCCAGTTGCTGGATGATTTGTAAACGGCCCAGCCCAACCTGGTTTTTGCCCTCGCCCATTCGCCCCCGAACTTTGGTTGCAATAACAAGTTCACTCCGCGATAATCCCAGGCTTTTGATAGACTCGCCTAAAAGCGACTCTGACTTTCCGAATGAATAAACGTTGGCGGTATCGATGAAATTAATGCCTTCATCGACAGCGGTTTTAATAAGCTCATTGACACTATCCTGCTGGAGTTCACC
The DNA here is from genome assembly GCF_010233585.1 of Spirosoma endbachense. Taxonomy (NCBI): domain Bacteria; kingdom Pseudomonadati; phylum Bacteroidota; class Cytophagia; order Cytophagales; family Cytophagaceae; genus Spirosoma; species Spirosoma endbachense. The sequence continues at coordinate 7,205,109 of NZ_CP045997.1, read as the reverse complement.
AATTGCCTGCCAATGACCATCACCACCAAAGGTCATGGTACCCAGACAGATTTCGGACACCTGGACTCCGGTGTTACCGAGAAAATTGTAGTTCATGGTCTCTTTTGTTAATGTACAATAAAGTCAACCAGCAAACGGTCAACTTTGTTGACTGAATTAGGAAGCAAATTTTCGGTAGGGAGATGTGTTTACCAGGAGGGTTGGCAGTATGTCAATTACTGCCAACGCCCATGTTGATTCGCAAAAAATAGTGTATCGATTCTGCTCTGTACAAGCGATGATCTGTAACCGTTGAGCATACATACTCATCCGCCAGATACTTTGCCGTCTGTTGTCGCTTCATAAGCAGGATTGGCTATTTATAGAGCCCGGAACGATAAGTGCCCGACTCTACAAATAGCCAATCCTGCTTATGAAGCTTATTCGGCCAGATTGAACTTCACCTGAATGCCCCCCGCCGTTGTTGCTCGCCGGAACGAGTTCGACACCAGCGGATCATTAAACGTCCGGTCGAAATAGAAATTGAAATTTAACCGGCGATTAACGATGTAACTGATTTGCGGACGTAACTGGAAGTTTACATTTCCAGCTGTAATAATCTGCTCGGCGTCCAGCTTCCGCTGGATGGAGCGCGTATCCCGGAACGTTACATTGCAGGAAAAAGTCAGATCGTTTTTGAGCCGTTTGTAGGCACCATTGATGCGGAACGGAATTCGCACATTCTGACGAGTAAAGCCAATTGATGCCGTCAGGTCTTTATTGCTCAATTCGGCTACCTGCGAGTTCGACAGACTCAGCGCAATATCACGACTTTGGTTGTATTCCAGCCGGCCAGTAACGCGGCTTTTCGTCTGGAATTGAACGCCCAGCATTGGCGCAAACTTCTCCGACATGGTGATCGTACTCATGGCCACCACAGGCACATACTGATTCAACTGGTTTACGATAGCCGCCGGTGAAAAGTTCTGGACAGCCAGGTTTACGTAAGCAGCTCCATATTCGAGATTGGATATGAAATTACCGACGCTGTAGTTCGATGAATAGCTGTGGGTAATCGTAAACGCGCTGAATTTCTTGCGAATAAAATCGAGCCCTGAAAGGCCATTATAATCGATTCGCCAGTTGGGCAGCGGGAAACTATAGAAAGGCGACAGTTGTGCTTTCTCTTTCGGTTGTCCGCTATAGGCAGCAAAGAAAGCCGGGATCAAAACATCCTGCGAGGTTTTGGTATACTGGCCAACCCCTTCTTTATTGAGGTTCGTCAGGCGGTCGAGAAAATATTGGCGATATTCTTCAAAACGATCGAAAATCGGCGACGTATTATCTTTCCGCAGACCGATAAAAGCGGTTCGGAATGACCAGAACGACATACTGAACTGACCGTTCCGAACGGGTGACTGCGTCTCAAATGGCCCACCCTGCGTGGCTGGCCGGTAATATTCCTGATAGGCATCGGAGCGCGTTAGCCGCCATTCGACCTGCATCCTGAAATCTTTAAACGGTTCCAGGGTGGTTCGGGCGCTGAAATTTTTGGCAATCGTCTGCTGGAAAGCCGTATTCTGCACCGTACTCGGCGATAGCCAGCCTTTCTGAGCCGCTTTGTAAGCAATGTTGTAATCCTGACCACCCAATACGAACCCGAGGCCAGGGGCATTTTCCCGACTTAAACCAAAGAACCTGGGCGTAGGCAGGAAGCCCGGCAGAATCGTAGACTCCTGAATGGTATAGGAGAAATTGATGCCCCGCACGGTTAAAAGTGCCCGTGTGAAGTTTTTCAGGATCTTGCTTTCACTTCGCTCAATATCTTCAATATCGCCGGGGTTACGGGCGAAGTTTTTGCGGATAGGGGAGGGCGTATTGGCAAAACGCAGATAACGGATTTTGTTGTAAAGCCGAATCAAGTCGACACGGCCCGTAACACCCCGTTCGCGGTTGTTACGCAGGATATTGCCAAACGGCACGCCCGACGAGTCGGCAACACCAAATGAGTTAGCCTGAAACTGGTAACCAACCCCATAAATTGCATCGGCAGACATCCAGTCGAGTAGCGGAATCTTGTCGAGCGGTAAACGATAGGTAGCCCGGATGTCCTGCACAAAGTTCTTCATCCGGCCCAGATGTTTGATGCTATTAATAATCGAATCGCGTTTGGCCTGCGTGTTTATGTCGCCCGCCGGTTCGTCAATAATAGCATTGGCCTGCGCTTTATACGTTAATACCAGGCTCCGTGTCAGGTTCCAGGTCAGGTCATAATACCGATTGAACAGGAAATATTTTTCGTATTGTGGTGCTATGCCGTTGGTTGTCAGGTCCGAAGAGCGAAGTTGTGTTTTAATGAAACTCCGATCCATGTCCGTGCGAATGGACACGAGCGTTGGCAGTGGGGTCAGGTTAAAATCTTTCAGCCAGCGCAGGTAAGGCGCGTCGAAAGAGGCTTTATTCCGGAATGGCTCGAACGTTTTAGGCTGACCACTGTATGTATACGCAATACCACCACGCGTCTGCTGTTGCAGATACTCCTGCGTCAGGATGTTGGTCCGCTTCATGTCGTTATAAGCATAGGTAAAAGCCAGGTTCTCGAAATCGTAGAAATGTGATTTCGCATTTGGACTGGTCTTTACCTTTCGGACGTTTGAGAAGTTATAGCCCCGGCGTGTGGTATTATCCTGCACCAACTGCCGATAACTAGTACGCTCGGCTCCTTCGGCTTTTGTCGACAGCGACGTTTCCAGGGGCGTATCAGGGTCAAGCGGATCAAAATGAGGATCTACATTCCGGTGATCGTAATTGACATACAACGGAATCCGGAATCCCCAGTTTTGCGGCAGGAATTTGTCCAGTGAGATCGCCGATGAAACACCAAATTCGGATGTTGTTTCGCGGGCACGATCACCGATACGGGTCTGGACACCACCAAAGCCAAAGGTTGTTATTCGGCCGGAAGCCGTTACGGTTGCCACATCGGCCAGTTTCATGTTTACAAACCCAATGGCAGCCATCCCGGCATGCTGGTCGTAGCCATAGGCTCGTAGCTCATCGACCCAAATGGTAAATGACTTCGGACGTTCGCCATCGCCAAGTATTTTTGGGTTTCGCATCCCGATCATAACTGACTGTACTGCGCTCAAATCCGGATTTCCAACTACGGTGAGTCTATAATGCCCGTCGGCCGACATCAGACTATAGGGCAGTGATGTTCGGCGGGTAAGCTCGCGGTTGCGACTCGCTTTCAAATTGATCAGTTCTTCCAGCGCCAGATCCAGGTTGTTGGCTTCGGGCCAGACCTGTAAGCGTAACGCTTCATCATTGGCCGCATCACCCGTGAGGTTAGGCGGAGTATGGATGAGATTCGGAATTTCGATTTCGTAATAGTTGTCCGTATAATCGGTTCCTAACCGAACGAAAGCGGATACCTGGCCATCTTCTTTATCGGGATTGTGCATGTGAAGGAACATCTTGATCCGTTCGCGGAACAACAAGTCCATGTTCGTATTGCGGAAGGCACCGCGTGAATCGCCATCGCGCAGGTTGGTTACACTCATACGCATCGACTGCTCATTGAGTTCGACCGTACTGACCTGCGTATAATCGCGGTCACGAACGTAACCCGGCGGAACGGTGTAGATGTATTTTTCTCCTCCCTGCTGAGCTGCCTGGGTGCTGCTGTTTTCCTCGATGTTAACCGTCGAAACAGTAAACTGGGCATCGTAGGGTTCAGGAACTTCCTGTAAACCACGCTGATTCAGGTCTCCAGTATACTTACGGTATTGGTTGGCTTCCATTTGTAATTCGGCAAACCGCATCACAACCGGCTCTTCGAAATCCGTCATGTACATCCGGATGAATCGCATGGATTTAAAGCCATTGATACCTCCTACTTTACGTGTTGGCTCCCGAATCGGAATCCGGAACTGATACCAGGTAACAACCCCTCCCGGCGCTCCTTCTGACGGCACGGTTACCTGGTCAACAATATATTTATTCTGGCCAACGGCCAGTTTGCCCGGACGCAGATCAAGTTCATATTCATAATAAGCCTCGGTATCGTTGATCGTATTGTCGATGTTGAGGTCTTCAATGTCGGGTAACGTCGACGACGCGGGGGTTAAAAACTGATTCGTGGATGTGTTTTCGGGCGAGTTGTTTTCCATGCCCATGTAATTTTTATACCGGGCTACGATGTATTTCTGCTGGTCGGCCTCTTCGCCCAGATAGAACTTGAAGTCATCACCAGCCGGATCCTGTTCAATGGCAGAAAGCGCCATTGGATTAGAAACCCTGGTTCGGATCGTATTTAAATAACTCTGGAAGCGCGTTTTTTCGGCTGTATTCCCTAAACCGTCCAGACCGATATCCTGCCTTTCGCGACCTCCACTCTGGAAGGCGTTTGTGACAAACTGTTGATTCGGTGCGCGGCCCCAGGCAGTTTGCTCCGTTCCTGGGTTGCGTGAATTAACCGTCGAATCGATTGGGAAACCGTTCTCAAACTCATACCGACTGTCTTTAATGACATCTTCCGAAACGTCGCCGATGTTGAAGAAGAGTTTGCCCCCCTTGGTGTTACTCGTATTCTGAACGGTAGGGTCGCTACTACCCCGAACTACCCCGGCAGTGCCCTGAACAAACGGGTCCATGAGCCAGAACGTTAGGTTTTCAATGTTGGCGTTATCGAAGTCGATATCCGATGCAATAGCTCGTGTAACGGCCCCAAAATTTTGCCTTGGATTGGGTAATCGGCCGTTCGGGTCAAGGTTGGGGTTGTAATTGTACATACCCCGTTCTGCCGGAAAAAACGATACATCCAGAATACTTTCGGGTAACTGGACGGGACGAACCGATCGGCCGGGGAATAAATCCTGCGGCAGGAAATACCGTTCATAGACGTTTTTCTTGACCTCATCCGGATCGACATTCGATACGACACCCTGCGAGCCGGGCGTATAGAGAGTCGGGTCGACGGAGTAGACCGACATCCGGGCCCGGTTATAGGCTGATTCCAGCGGAGTCTGGAATGAACCTTGAGGAAACTGTTGGGGAGTTGCCCCCAGCCGCCAGCGTGTTGGCTGACGTGTCAAATCAAAAATGGTCCGGGCAGCCTCAAAATCGTCCAGATAACTTTCGTTTCGGGCGCGGGGGTTGGTGCCGGGCAGCAGCTGAGCGACTTCTCCGCTGACCTGAATGGTCGACAATTCTTTCGTTTGCACCATCGGTAGCTTATCCAGCAGCCGGGTTAAACCCGGTACATCTTTCCGAATATTGGCACTTAGTCCAAGAATGGTGTTGTTGACGGGTTCATTACCAAGCGCGACCCGAGTCAGATAACCTGCGGGGGTTTCTTTCATGTGCATGGCCGTAAAGCCAAGGCTTATGTCACGGTTGATGGTATAGTCCAGGTGAGTACCGATCAACGACCGGATCTGATTCTGGAACAGGTCAGGTTGTTCGTAGCTGATCCGGATTTCGCGACCCGAATTGCTGACACTTTCGTTGACGATACGCAAGCGGCCGGTCTGGGCCTCGAAAACGTAGTCGGCACCCGGTGAGAGTGGTACACCACCGGCCGTTACGGTGATCGACTGTTCATTGACACCGTACGGTAATTGAACTTCGGCACCGCTGCCTGACTGGAAAGATCCCTTCAGGAAAAATTTATTCCGATCGGCCTGTTGTTGCGCGTCGGCCAGGGTTGTTTTGTAGAGTTGATTGAAAACGTACTTCGCTTTTAGTGCATCCTCATCAGCCCCAAACTGTCGTTCCAGGTAGGAGCCGAAGGGTTCCAGCACAGGAAAGATAACCTTCCCGTATCGACTATCGACCGTAATGTTTTCGACAAAATCAAAGTTGCCGTCGGGTTGTGCGTCTAGTTGCTGGTTTAGTCGGTCCATACCGAATACCTGCACCAGCGGTCGGTTCTGCGTCAGGCGACCTTCCTGAAGATTGGGGTTATCGATACCGGTCAGATCATCTTTGTAAATAATCCGTAACTGAAATCCCTGCCGAACAATCTGTGCCGTATTGAGCGAGTAAATGTTCTTCATCATCAGGTTCCACATGGGCAACTGGAGGTTGTTGCGTATGGTCGATGATTTCAACAATTTCAGCACCAACACTTCATCATCCTTACGGGACTGATAGTCTTCGGTCAGTTCACCAACTTTGTAGCGACGGCCCTGATAGGTGTATTCGTAAGCAACCGCCAGAATTTCGTCGTTGCGCAACGGGGTCACCAGCGAAATATAACCCAGATCGGCCTGAAGCTTGTATTCACGGTCAGTCAGGCGCTTCGAGCCTCTCAGGAAATCATAATCCGTTCCTTTGGCCAAACCATACGAAGTGGTCAGCTGGTCGGACGTTTGGTCGACCTGTCTGAACGGTGCATTTGCATTTCCCGTCAGTTTGGTAAATAATCCGTTGGCTGCATTATCGGCAGGAGTTCGGGCATTGCGTGAAAATGGCTGGAGATTGGCGTTCGTTTGATTGTATGGATTACCTTCCCCTAAATCCTGGAACCCAACAATATTGCGCAGCGATTCGGTTGTGTTGGTACGGTTAGTGACGTAGACTTCAATCCGGGTAACGTTTACACCAGACGTTACCTGTGGTAATGACTTGAGTGATTGCTCATAAATATTCCGGAAAAACTGCGACAGGAAGAAGTGTCGGTTTTCATCATATTGGTCCGCCCGAATTTCAAAGGGCCGGTTCGAAGTACCACCCCTCAACACGATTTCGGCCTTGCGTGATCGTTGCTGGGATAACACCACCGTTGCGTTCAGTTTGCCGAAACGCAGTTGCGATTTAACCCCAAATAGGTTCTGCACCCCCGGAATCAGCTGACTGTTAACGGCCCAGCTAATATTACCAACTTCCAGCCCCTGCAAAATGCTTTCGTTCTGGGGCGTAAAACCGGGTAAACTTCCATTCGCTCCCGGAACGCCCGGCAGGTTGGGCGTAGTTGGTAAATTGGGTAGATTAGGTAGCCCCTGACCTGTACCGAAGGCTGGTAATCCACCGCCAGGTTTATAGTTTACTTTTAACGCGTTTTCAAAATTGAAACTCGCTTTTGTGTCGAAATTGGCTAATACGCCCAGTTTTTCGCCGATTTTACCGTTGAAATTGATACTGATCTGCTCATTAAAGAGAAAATTGCCGTTCCGTCGCTGGCGTATGGGTAGTACCGGGTTATCGATAAATTGATAGAGGTAGCCAAAATCGAGGGTAACGAAACCATTGGGTTTAAAATCGATATTGCTGCCACCAAATAATCGATCAATAACAGGCGGGAGTTCTAATTTTGGAATTAACCCCCGGCCAGTTACCGCGCTTTGCCCTTCGCTGCGGGCGCTATACTCACGCAACACGTTTTGCCCGACGCGCTGGTTCTGAAGCTGGTTATAGGTCGATAGGGGAACTGACTCAGAGGGTCGGTATGGCATGCCAAACTGCGACGGCGGGAGTGCCAGGCCCGGTACAGGAATACCGGGTGAAATAGTGCCTGGTGTCGTAGTACCCGGTGCGGCTGCATCCGGAGATACAGCCGTCGAACTGCCCGGTGTAGCGATATTCGTTCGTCCCTGTACGCTGTTTGGGGTAGGAGGGCCCGACAGTGATACGCCCGAACGAACACGTTCTGCAATATTGACTTTGCCCTCGGGGTCAAAATGAAAGTCGGTCGAAACACCCTTTGGATCACGCAGGATAAACGGTGATCGGGATGGTCGTTCTGAAAAACGCGTGGCACGCCGGTCTGGCCAGTTGACGGTTGGCCGTCGATTGGCACTACGAACAGCCCTGATGCTATCCGTTCGGTCTTTTATGGCCTGTTTGATCGAGTCGGCCCGCATCGTGGCACGTCGCCGGGCTTCGGCACGGGCAGAATCCTGAGCGGCCTGTTGACGACGGCCAGCTGCCCCCCGCCGAGTAGGGGTAGCTGGCTGGTTTTGAGCTATAGCCAGACTAGTACCCAGTACAATCCATAGTATGGGTATTAGCGTCCTGTTTCGTGTAAACACAATTCTCCCTACGGCTGGGAAACAGGTATTCATTAAGTATTTGTGAACAAGGTAAGGGTTCACCATTGACGATACTTTCAGGTTCGGTAGTGGTAGTGCGTTCAGACGCCTTACCTTAAACGGCCAAAATCGAGCCAATCGTCTAATCGATTGATAGATTTTTTAAAAGAAGAGCAAACAATCGTTCATGAGTTGTTGTTTCCGTTCGACCGATCGTAAAATTAGGCGAATTTCATCGGATTTTAATTCAGATGTTTCCTTAGTTTCGATATAGTGTTTACTAAAGAGCCTGTGAAAGGTGTAACCACTTCGATAGTAAGGGTCATAATTAAGCCCAAAAAGTCAGTTAAATTGCTGGCTGGCAAGGAGAAGATACAGCCTGACCTATTGCGGTAAGCCAGCAAAAGTCTACCGCAATGCTCGCCGGATAACATCCTCTACGCTCAGATTTGGGTCGGCTTTCAGGGCATCGTCTACACTCTTCTCGGCTGTTGGTTTCGGAAAGCCCAGTGCGACCAAGGCCGCCAGGGCTTCCTCGCGAACAGGGTTGCCTGCTGGTTGCTGACGATATGTCGGACCGTCGGGAACAACGCCCGATTTTTTCATTTTATCGCGTAGCTCGAGAATGATGCGCTGGGCCGTTTTGGCACCAATACCTTTGATGGCCTGTACCGCCCGAACGTTCTCTCCCAGAATGGCCAGCCGCAGGTCGGCTGGTTGCATCGCCGATAGCATACCCAGCGCTGTGTTCGGACCAACGCCCGAAACGCCAATCAGATCCAGAAACAGTGCTTTTTCGTCGGCGATGGCAAATCCGTATAGTATCTGGGCGTCTTCGCGGAAAAGGTGGTGCGTAAATAATTTAACGCGTTCGCCACCGCCGGGCAGTGTCGAATAAGTTTGGAGGGAGATATGGACTGCGTATCCTACACCATGTACATCGATAATGACGTACGTCGTTTCTTTGTAGGTCAGCACTCCGTCTAAGTAAGCAATCATTCAGACGTTAAAAAGGCTTGTAATCGAAGCTAATACAATTGAGTAAATATACGAAAAAAGTGCGACTTTTGATAGGAATGGATCGGAGAAAAGCTGGGTGTGGGTTACCGAAACCGGCCTGATATATTAGCTCTTACTGTTTTATCGAAATATGGCTACTGAAAATCCTCGCGTTTGGTTCAAGAGTATCTCACTGGAAAATGTTCGTTCATTTGGCACGAAGCAGAAGATCAACTTTACCGATAAAGCCGGTAATGTCGCCCGCTGGAATGTGATTTTGGGTGATAATGGAACGGGAAAGACGACGGTGTTGAAGGGATTGGTAATACTGGCTCAAAACCAGCAAACTGTCCTTGAAACGGGCGTTGATTTTACGGAATTGTGGCGTTTTAATGAAGAATCTATAGGGGTAAAAATAGACGGAGTACTTTCTAAAAAGAACGAAGATATCCAAACCGGATTCATCGTCAACAGTGGTATGAAGTGGGGGAATGGCGTAAAATATGATACAGGATCTACTTTTAGATTTACGCGCAAGTATGAGATAGAAATGGATATTTTCGCTTATAACGCTGCTCGTAGAATAAGTTCGTCGGCTATAACCGAGAAGAAACCGAATTATATAACGAATTTTTTTTCTGAGAATAACGATCTCATCAATGCGGAAGAATGGCTAGTTCAGGCAGACTATATTTCTCTTAAAGAACCTAAATTTAAACATCGTTTTGACACTGTACTTAATGTTTTAAAGGAGTTGTTTAGTCAGGAGGCTTCGGATATTTATATAAGCACCGAAACCGGTACGCCCAAGGTCTTCTTTAAAACTAACTACGGAGATGTCCGCCTTCATGAGCTAAGTCTAGGTTATAAAACCCTCATTGCCTGGATGGTTGATTTTGCCAAAGGCTTGCTTGACCGGTATCCGGATAGTGAAAATCCACTTGCCGAACCGGCTGTTTGTTTAGTGGATGAAATCGATCTGCACCTGCACCCGAAGTTTCAGCGAAACATCATCAAGTTTTTGACCGAGACGTTTCCCAATACGCAGTTTATCGTTACGGCCCATAGCCCCTTGATTGTCGTAGCTGCTGAAGAACAGCCACAAGACACGAATATCATTCTGCTCAAACGCGAAGGCGATCAAACAGTAGTTGTCAACGATTCTGTGGATGTCAGTAAATGGAGTGTTGACCAGATTTTGAATAGTGATCTGTTTGGTCATGTATCAAGTCGGTCGGAACCACTAACTGAGCTGCGAACGGAGCGCGACACACTGCTGTCGAAACAGGCACTGACGGCAACACAAAAAGCCCGGTTAGACGAATTAGACACAAGAATTGGCTTTGTTCCGGTTGGGCGTGATCAGGCTGAAATACAGGCAGAAACAATTATTCAGCAATTAGCCGACATCTTGCGTAGTAAGCAGCAGAGCCAATGATTCAAGTCGCTAAATCCGATACTATTCCGGCTGTACTGATCGATAAAGGTATTCCAGAAAAAACAGAGAACTGCCGATTATACGATGCTAGCCCAAACGATTACAACAGCGGAGCGTCTACGTTTACGATTTTATCGTCTATTTATGGTCATGAGTCTGTAAAGCAAAAACTCATTGACGATCAGCATGGAAAATGCTGCTTTTGTGAAGCTGATTTTACGGCTAATGGTTACGGCGATGTTGAGCATTTTCGACCAAAGGCAGGCTTTACAAAAACACGCAGTGGCAAGCTTATTCGTCCGGGTTATTATTGGCTGGCTTATGAGTGGACTAATCTGTTCTTTTCATGTCAGATTTGCAACCAGCGGTTTAAGAAAAACTATTTTCCACTCGAAGACGAAGCGAATCGAGCTCAAAACCACACGTTCGATTATAAGAGCGAATCCTCAACACTTCTACACCCTTCGGTAGATAACCCCGAAAATCACATAACATTCAATCGTCATGTTCCCGTAGGGCAAAGCAATCGCGGAAAATTATCCATCGCAGGATTTGGGATAGATCGCAGTGAATTGAATAGAATACGGGAAGCTTATTTGCAAAACGTAAGAAATAATATCTTTTTGGCTGGGTTTGACCCGGTAGTAATGACCGCAAACGAGCGTTTACTATTATCACAGCAAAGTGGACAGCCCTGGGAAGTTATAGAAAGCCTTATCCAGATCGCCAAACTATTTAAGGCTAAAGCTGCTAAGGACACCCAGCCATTTGCCGCTATGGTGCGAGCCAATTTTCCCGATCTCATTTGATTAACCTGAGCCAGTAACAAATCGGGTTCTGTTTCGAGTTTCATCACGGATAGCGAAACAAAACCCAATCGGTTTACTTTCGGTAGATGGTTGTAGCTGCGGCCTGTGCACCAGCCAGAATGGTCATGTCGGCAATGGTAACGTTGGCGGGTGCCGTTACAGCATAGACAATAGCGTCGGCAATATCGTCGGGCGTGAGGGGAGCAAAGCCTTCGTAAACCTTGGATGCCCGTTCGCTATCGCCTTTGAAGCGGACGACTGAAAACTCGGTTTCTACAGCGCCGGGGGCAATATTAGTAACCTTGATTCCATGCTGAATCAAGTCTAATCGCATACCGGTACTGATGGCTTCAACAGCAGCTTTACTGGCACAATAAACAGCTCCGTTCGCATACGTTTCTTTGCCCGCAACCGAGCTGATATTGACAATATGGCCCCGTTTCCGTTCGACCATACCCGGCATTACGGCTTTCGAGACATAGAGCAGTCCCTGCACATTGCCGTCGATCATCTGGTCCCAGTCGGCAGGGTCGCCGTCCTGAATCGGTGACATACCGTGTGCATTGCCAGCACTATTAATCAAAATGTCGATGGCTTTCCACTCGTCGGGTAAGGTGCGGATAGCGTGCTCAACTTCGTCCCAGGTGCGTACATCGAAATTCAGGGTCACGACAGCCGTTTGTGCGCCGAGGTATTCCTGCAATTCGTCCAGACGTTCCTGACGACGTCCACACAGAATAAGGCGATAGTCGAGATCCGCAAAAGCTTCGGCAGTGGCGCGGCCAATACCCGAGGTAGCGCCGGTGATGAGTGCAATCATAGAAATCAGGTTGTGTAGGTATCTTACAAAACTAATAGAATCCTTGCTGATCAGTTACTCCGTAAACCTATAGACGATAAAATAAGGGTTATTGTTATGAATAAACGGAATTGTAAGCGTACATCGGCGCGGAATTTGCTACAAGCTAAATAAGCTGACGTTTGTGTTCTGTTTGTAGAGGAAATGTCACTGAATATTGAATTTGAGGCACCTATTATAACCGCTTAATCAGTTCGGCGAAATAGGGCAAACGTCTTTATCCGTATATTCGTTATGCGCTGAAAACCAGCTATTCACATTTATTTAGTTACACAATTCGTGCTAGTGTAAGCGGGTCGAAATCATGTAACCAAATAACATAAATAACCTTAACTATGATACCCGACTTTTCGGTAGTGATACCAACGTATCAGCAACCGGCTCTGCTTCTAAAATGCCTCGATGCACTGGGTAAGCAACGGCTTTCCCGCGATCAGTATGAGATCATTGTTGTCGACGATGGAAACTCGCCCGAAACGGCAGCAGCTGTCGCTCTTTTTACGAAGCAGATCGCCAAGTCGGGTGGGTCACTTGAGGTTCGTTATTTGGGGCAACCCCAGTCGCGGGGTCCCGCAGCCGCCCGAAATCGGGGATGGCGAGCCGCGCGAGGGCGTGTTGTTGCCTTCACTGATGAGGATTGTCTACCCAGTGCTGAATGGCTTTCTTCAGCACTGACGGGTTTTCAGCGGGGGGCACAGGTCATGACGGGCCAGTTACGGTTGACGTTGCCGGATACGACTACACAGTATAATCCCAGAACGCCCTATCTGGAAATGAGTGAGTTTATTTCAGCCAACTGTTTTTGTCGAAAATCGGCGCTTGAGCGCGTAGGCGGCTTTGAAGAAGCATTTGATTTTGCCTGGCGTGAAGACAATGACCTCCAGTTTAAGTTCATTCAGTCGGGCATACCGATCAGCAAATGCCCGGAAGCGGTTGTTATTCACCCCATGCGCGAAACGCCCTGGTATGCTTCGTTAACGAATGAGCGAAAGAATCGGTACGATGCACTATTATATAAACGACATCCGGAGTTGTTCCGGCAGCGTATTGAAACTGACCGGAGCCTGATTCTTGAGTATTATGCGTCTGTATTGGGGATGACCGTTGGTGTTATTGGCGCTTTGTCGGGTAGTGTGATTACGTCAACCGTTGGCTTTGGGGTTTGGGGTATATTATCGGCTAGTATGATCTGGCGCGATTTGCCTGATGACGTAACTGGGGCTAACCTGAAACAAACGGTATTAACAACACTGGCTACGCCGTTCCTGTCGGTCTATTGGCGACTGTATGGAGCTGTAAAATATAAAGTCATGTACTGGTAATCGACGCGTTTTAACAACGCACAAACGGGTATTGCGCAGAGGTCAGGTTTATTGGCGTGAGGTCAGGTTGAAGAACCTGACCTCTGCGGTTTCTCAAAACCACATTTGGCATGAACGACGAGGTTTTGAGAATCAAAACTGCAAACTGGCCTCCCAAGTCGGTTTTAAGAAGCCGACACCACATCACAAGAAATCGATACCACGTCACCACATCGACTTATTTCCGGCAGTCTCTCCAGGAAGTCAGTCGAATCTGGATCAAACTACTTGCGGAACAGGTAACCTTTTTTCAGGCCATAAAGCCTCCTCGAAAAGGCGAACCGACTAAGTAAGGCTGGTTGAAACACGGCAACGATAGTAAAATCTAACTATCCTACGGATTACCTCTAAGCTGGAATTTATAGCTGAGAGCCGTTTAATAAACGGTTTCGGAAACACCATGGGCAACTGCCAACTGAGTTTCGAAGACAATTGAACGAGAGGTAATGGACTTTTTTGAGCAATACTGTTGTTTATTGGGTAATTTTGAGTTTTTCCAGACAGGGTGAATTTATAATGAGATGAGCCATTTGCAGCAGTCCTTCACGGTTCGATTCGCGTACAACGTTTTCTTTACCGAAAAACTTTTCAGCACAACCAATTCATTACTTGCCGATTTTCTTACTCAACAGGCCAACGAAACGCGAAAAAAGATTCTGTTCGTGATTGATTCGGGTGTTACGGCTACACATCCTAACCTGTTATCCGACATTAAAACGTATTTTAAACAGCATACCGACGTTGTTGAACCTGTAACTGATCTGCTCGTAATTCCGGGTGGTGAAGTAGCGAAAAACGACCCCGCTCTGGTTGAACAGATCGTCGATGCTGTCGATCGTTACGGTATTGACCGGCATTCGTATGTGGTGGCCATTGGGGGCGGATCGGTTCTCGATATGGTAGGCTATGCCGCGGCCATATCGCACCGGGGTATTCGCCATATTCGCATTCCGACAACGGTTCTGTCGCAGAACGATTCAGGAGTTGGTGTAAAAAACAGCGTCAATTATCGGGGTAAAAAAAATTTCCTCGGCACGTTTGTACCGCCCGTAGCCGTTTTCAACGATAGCCAATTTCTGACGACACTCGACGATCGCGACTGGCGTGCGGGTATCTCCGAAGCAATTAAAGTAGCCCTCATTAAAGACACTTCGTTTTTTGACTGGATTGAAGCCAATGCCGAAGCCCTTGCCGCACGGGAAATGGCACCGATGGACTATTTAATCCATCGATGTGCCGAGATGCACCTGCAGCATATTGCCGGTGGTGATCCATTCGAGATGGGGTCATCGCGGCCGCTGGACTTTGGTCACTGGAGCGCGCACAAACTGGAGCAATTGACTAATTTTGAGTTACGACATGGCGAAGCGGTGGCCATTGGCATTGCGCTCGATAGCCTTTACTCGCAGCAGCTCGGCTGGCTCACAGATGCGGACACCGCCCGAATTCTGAAAACGTTGCGGACACTGGGCTTTTCGCTCTACCAGCCAATGCTCGACGCCGACAACAGTGCCGGTGTCCTGAAAGGGCTTGCCGAATTCCGGGAGCATCTTGGTGGTCGACTTACCATCATGTTGTTGCAGAGAATCGGAAAAGGTGTTGAAGTCCACGAGATTGACGCCGAAAGAGTTCGCCAGTCCATCGCTATCCTGAAAGAGCAGGAGCAATATGTTCAGCTAGCATGAAAACACCGCTTGGGCACCTCGGTTACTGCACAAACATCCATCCGGGTGAAACGTGGACCGACCACTTTGCCGCTCTACAGCAGGCGATTCCAGAACTGAAAAAACGATTGTCGCCCGATGCACCCTTTGGTATTGGTCTGCGCCTATCCAATATAGCCAGTGAAGAACTGGAGATTCCTGAAAATCTAGTGGCGTTTCAACACTGGCTGGCCAGCAACGACTGCTACGTTTTTACGATGAACGGGTTTCCGTTCGGCGGTTTTCATGATACAGTCGTTAAAGACCAGGTCCATGCGCCCGACTGGACTACCGAAGCGCGGGTTGAGTATACCAAACGACTATTCCGGATTCTGTCGGTACTATTGCCCATCGATGAACTGGGCAATGCCATTCAGGGTGGCGTTTCGACATCGCCTCTGTCGTATCGGCACTGGTTTGAATGGGAGCAACCAGCCGCCCGTGATTATATTTTCTCGCAAACGACCCAGAACGTACTCGAAGTTGTCGCGGAATTAATTCAACTACGAAAGCAAACGGATCGGTTAATGCATCTTGATCTGGAGCCTGAACCCGATGGCGTTATTGAAACCGCTGACGAGTTTATCGCCTGGTTCACCGATTATTTGCTGCCAATGGGGATTGAACAACTGACCGGGCAGTTTGGCCTGACCGACGACGAAGCCGAAGCCCGCATTTGCGAACACGTACGTCTGTGCTATGACGTTTGCCACTTTGCCGTTGGCTACGAACGTCCGGCCGATGTACTGGATAAATTAAAAGAATACGGCCTTCGTGTTGGCAAAATCCAGATCAGTGCAGCGTTAAAAGCGGAATTCCCCGAAGCGCCTGAAGCTCGCGAGGCTGTGCGAAAGGCATTCGAGGAATTTAACGAACCAACCTATCTGCATCAGGTTGTGGCCCGAAGCGGATTCGGACATTCCAGTTCGGGAGCGTTACTACGATTCCGGGATTTGCCGGATGCCCTGGCAGCCCTCAGCGATGATCATGCTGAGTGGCGGGCGCACTTTCATGTACCGCTTTTTGTCAATAATTATGGCGTTCTGCAATCGACGCAGGATGACATTCTGGAGGTATTGAAACTACAGGCCGAACGGCGATTTACGAATCAGCTTGAGGTCGAAACCTATACGTGGGGTGTATTGCCCGATGAGCTGAAAAAAGAGCTGGTTGACTCGATCGAGCGAGAGATTCAGTGGGTTGTTGAGAATACGAAATGAAGTTCGGTTAACGGATGTCTCTGATCTAAAACAAACCTGAAAACAGGACTTTCGCAAAAAGCCGTGCCACGGTTACCTATCGGGGTAAATCAAACCGTGGCACGGCTTTTTGCGAAAGTCCTGGTACAAAAAAACTCAGCCAACTGGTCGGCTGAGTTTTTTTGTAAGGCTATGTGGCAATAAAATCAGAACAGATTCGGATAATCGGAAATGATCCCATCTACGCCGAGCTTGGCAAGGCTCTCGATCTCGGCTTTTGTATTCACCGTCCAGGGAATAATCACCATTTTCTGCTCATGACAGGCTTTGACGGTTTCACCCGTTACCGTTTTGTAATACGGGCTATAAGCGTATGGAATGAAGCCTAATACAGCCATATTATCCGCCAGTGATTTTGTGTTTGCCGTCAGATAAGACAGGTTAATCGCTGGATATTGCTTGTGAATCAGCTGCAAAGGCCGAACATCAAAAGACTGTATGGTTAACCGTTTGCCTAGGTTCCAGCTTTTGCAGACGCCGAGAACAAGATCGACAAACTCCTGCGGGGCAGGATGGTACACACCATCGGTGGCTGGCATTGATTTAATCTCGATGTTGAACATGGGCAGGGGCAATCCCTTTGCTTTCGCATACGCATCGACCGAGTCGATCAACACAGAAAGCAGCGGTTTATAAACCGCCAGCTTCTGTTGCTGACTAAATTCAGGATGCGGTTTACTGCCAACATCAAATTTCTTGATCTCAGCATAGGTTAGCTGGTATAAATTAATCGTCTTCTCTTCAGCAGCGGTAACCGGCGTTCCATCTGGTTTTAGCGCAATATGCGAAGACATGTAGGTGTCGTGCGATACCACGACCTGCTTGTCTTTTGAGATGACAGCATCCAGTTCCAGCGTCTGAACGCCCAGGTCAAGCGCTTTTTTCATCGCTGGAATTGTGTTCTCCGGCATCAACCCCCGGCATCCCCGATGGCCCTGCCGATCAAAGTTGCCCTGAGCTACCAGAATCTGGGAGCACAGGAGCAGACTGAAGAGCCCAATCGCTTTGATAACCACTATTTTTGCCATTAGAAGCTGTAGCGTAAGCCAATCTGAAGTTGGAATGGATCACCCGATGGCGTAGGAACACCCGCTGTGTTGACCCGATAGACAAACTGTTTGTTGACGCTGTCAAATCCGGCAACAGCGGGTGTTGTAGAGGTTGCCGGAATACCTAATGCATAGAGGGCCTGGCTTCCCAACGACTGGTTTACACCCCAGGCTTTCTTGAGCAGGTTGGTGAAATTGAAGATATCGACCGACAAATCGAAGCTGTGGGTTTTGTATAACCGGAACCGTTTACTAGCCCTGACGTCAAATATGCCATAGAAGCTATTGATACCACCGTTTCGTTGCGCTATTTTTCCGGAATACTGATTGATATAATCTTTTATGCTCTGACTTGCATTCGGATTGTCCATAAGAGCCTGTAATCCGGTCTTTATGTTCGTTGGAACACTCTCGTTATTCTTGTCGAAAATAAAGGCGAGATCGTTGTTACCGGCAACGAAGTCGGCATTGCTGTTGGCTCCTGACAGGAGTGAGTATCGGGTTCCACCAATACCCGAATACCGAACGCCGACCGTGATGCCATAGAACGAAGGAAACGTTCCGTAAACGACTACTTTATGCCGGAATTGGTTGTCGGAATACGTGATCTGGCTCAGGTTCCGCGGATCATCCTTCACCGGCAACGACAGGGTAGCCGTATTGGCTACGTTCCCGTTAAACGACGTATTGTCTTTGGTGTCGTTCCAGGTATAGCTGGCCGAAATTTCACCATCCTTGAGGTACTGATAAGTGGCATCGACAACAACGGCAAACTGATTGACCTTTCCCTGGCTGTTCAACTCCAGTACACGGCCTAATTTCTGACTGACGCGGCCCTGTAACCAGTCACCGGCGCCGTTGGCAGGCATACTACTGAGTGGTACATAGACCCCACGATTATCTTCGTTGGCTAACCGGAAATAGGGATCAGTTGCCATGTTCCGATCGACGTACATGTAGTTATGACGACCCAGGGTTGCAAAACCAGCAATACCAACTTTTAACTTATCGGTTAAGTAGCGGCTATAAGACAGGTTTGCCTTGTAGAGGACCGGCACCCGTGCATCCGGGCCATTCATATTGATAGTTGGCAATTGAAAAGCCGCCAGACTGGGGATGCTGCTGTAATTCTGGCGGTAGGCCAGAAAATCGGGTGTTGGAAGATTCGGGCCCCGCACATCGACCGTGGCCAGGTGTTTCCCGTCAAACGTGAGGTTATTAATCAACACATAGTTGTTGATGTCTGACGCAAAAACACCGGCACCAAAGCGCACAAAGTCGGTATGCTGCTCATTCACATCCCAGGTTAGTTGCAAGCGGGGCTGTACCACAAATGACTTGATTCTGTTATCGGTGCGTAGTTTAAGTTCATCATAAACCAGCTGATTCAGCGGAGAGGTTGGGTAATGAGAGTAGTCAACGCGCAGGCCAGCAGTCATTTCCAGGCCCATCGCTAATTTGGTACTCATTTGACCGTAAATTCCCGCGTTCAGAATATTGCCAACTACGGTCGGGTCATCGACCAGCGGCACTTCCCGGTAATAGCGATAAGGTTGCAGCTTTTCAAATTTATCCAGTGCCGTCAGGCCAGCCGCAGCATCGACTGTATAATGGAAACGCCCATTTACTTCGCTACCATAAAGCGATTTGGCGTGGGTATACATCAGGTCGAGGCCAAACGTGTACTGAACCTTATCGGTGTTGTAGTACAAATTATCGACCAGTTGTAACACATTATTTGTAAAACCCTCCTGAGCAAACCGGTGGCCGCCCATTTGGATATTGGTCGATTTTGTGGAGCCGTCAATGGTCGACGTCACGTTTTCTACAATAGCCCTTGGAATATTGGCCGCCGGTAACTGATCGCCAGGGCTACTTTTCTGGTAGGTATACAGGTGTTGAACCTTTAACTCATTGGTGAGCCGGGGACTGATGGATGTACGCAAACTGGCGAGTAAGCTATTGTCCATGTTGTAATCATTTCCGTACGACTCATAGATATTGATCGCTGTATTGTCCTGCAGGCCCAGCTTATTGCGATCGCTGGTGAAGTTATTCCGAACCGTCAGCAGATTTCGGTCATTGATCTGCCAGTCGATACGGGCAAATGCAGCATCAGAACCCCGTTTCTTGTCGAACGTGCCATACTGAGGAGTGTTGGCAACACCATATTTACTGCGGGCTATATCAACGAATTTATCAAGAGTAGCTTTCGTAATATTAAACCGGCTTTCGTCGGCAGGCGATTGTACATCCGCAATAATCAGCGGTCGTGAATCCTGCTGGTGATCCCATACAACGAAAAAGTGCAGTTTGTCTTTGATGATCGGGCCACCCAGCGAAAATCCGTACTGATTTGTGGCAAATTTATTGACCCGATTATTACCCCGGATGTCATAAGGACTCGCTAACCAGTCGGCACGCGTGTAATTAAAGGCGCTACCACTTAGTTTGTTGGTACCAGCCTTGGTTACCGCACTCACAGTTCCACCCCCGCTACGGCCGTAGGTGACGTCATACTGGTTGGTTACGACTTTAAACTCACGAACAGCTTCGATAGAAATCGAATAAGGAGCCCCGCTTCGGCTGGTCGTCGAACCCGCCGAGGTTGGGTTTTTGGCATTCATACCGTCGATCGTATAGTTGGTCGATGAACCGAGCTGGCCTGAAATATTTCCCCCTCTGCTTAAAGGTGAGAGATCCATCAAGTTCGTGAAATTACGGCCATTGACCGGAAGAGCGGCAATCGACTTGGCCGAAATAGCCGTAGCGGCTCCCAGGTTTTCTGTTTTGTTCTTAAGCCCCGAAGCAACAACCTGTACCACCTCAAGCGTTTGGTTGTCTTCCTGCATGGCCAGGTTTACCCGAACGGCATCACCCTGGTTAAGTGCATAGCCGGTTCGCTTTTGCTGACCGTAGCCGACAAACGTAGCGAGTATGGTATAGGGCCCGCCCAAAGGAAGCTCTTTAAACGAGTATTCCCCCTTGGCATTGGTTACCGTTCCCGTCGTAAAGCCGGTCGATTCGTTGCGAACCTGTACGGTAGCGCCGGGAAGCGCCGAGTTCTGCTTTTCGGAGATAATACCCGAAATAGACGCCTGAGTAGTTTGTGCTAGTGTTTTGCCGATGAGGAAACAACTCAAAAGTAGGAGTAAAGCACTAGAAAGTAGGTATTTTTTCATTTAACAACAGAAGTATTTTCTGTTGCAAAGTGAGTGCAACTCTTTTAATTTAATTTTAATATCCTTTTACTTAATTGTTACTATTTCATAAGCCTCATCGTCATTTTTTTAACATTGACCCTGCCATATTGTTACCAATGGAGTAGAATATACGTTCTGTATTGTTATGCAGAAACAGTGATAAATCTGCCTTTAAAATCGACTGGAATCCTCGATTTAACGAAAGAACCGATAATTTTACAGTTGATTCTTCACTTTTCAGTAAGCCATGCAAAAGACCGTAGTACTCGACGTTGTGGGTTTGTCTTATTCGCTGATTGGCGAACACACACCCTTTCTGAAACAGTGGTTTGCCAGCAAGCATCAGGCAACAATTGATCCCATGCTCCCGGCGCTGACAACGTCGGTGCAGTCTACGTACGTAACGGGCAAATGGCCAAGTGAAACGGGTATTGTTGGCAACGGTTGGTACGACCGGACCGATTCGGAGGTGAAATTCTGGAAGCAGTCGAATAAACTGGTTGCGGGTGAAAAAATCTGGGAACGGGCGCGAAAAGTTGACCCGACCTTTACCGTTTCGAAAATGTTCTGGTGGTACAACATGTATTCTACCGCCGATTTTTCGGCTACGCCCCGCCCACAATATCCATCCGACGGTCTGAAAATACCCGATTGCTACACGCATCCCGGCGACCTTCGTGATAAACTACAGAAAGAATTAGGTACGTTTCCGTTGTTTCAGTTTTGGGGCCCGGCAACAACCATTAAATGTACGCGCTGGATTGCCGATGCATCCATGCTTGTCGATCAGTGGCACAACCCGACGCTTACCCTGATTTATTTGCCGCATCTGGATTATTGTCTGCAGAAATTTGGGCAGGATTTTGCGAAAATTGCCAATGATCTTCGCGAAATCGATGACGTTTGCCGTGACCTGATTCACTATTATGAGAAGCAGAACGCTGAGGTGATTGTGCTTTCGGAATATGGAATTACCAATGTCAGTAAGCCGATTCACATCAATCGAATTCTACGCGAAGCAGGCATGATTCGTTATCGGGAAGAGCGGGGTCTGGAGATGTTCGATGCCGGAGCGTCGCCCGCCTTTGCTACACCTGATCACCAGATTGCTCATGTCTATATCAATGACCCATCGGTAGTTGGCAAAGTCCGGTCATTGCTGGAAAACACGCCGGGTATCCAGCTGGTATTGGATAAAGAACAGCAAAAGGAATACCATATTGATCACGAACGCTCCGGCGACCTTGTGGTTATGGCTGATGCGGATAGCTGGTTTACCTATTATTACTGGCTCGACGATGCCCGAGCACCCGATTATGCCCGATTGGTAGCCATTCACCAGAAACCGGGTTATGACCCGGTTGAGATGTTTATGGACCAGACAAACCCATTGATAAAACTTAAAGCGGGCTATAAACTGGGCCGTAAATTACTCGGCTTCCGATACCTGATGAACGTTATTTCACTCGATGCGACGCTTATCAAAGGGTCGCATGGACGAGTAGGGACAGCGCGTGAACACCATCCCGTATATGTGAGCAGCCGGAACGTTGGAAATTCATTGGTGGCAACGGATGTATACGATCAGATATGGAATACGATCTCAGCAGGAGTGCTTGAAAAACAGACGAATTAACTTCTTGGTTATTCAGACGAAAGGACGTAATTTAACATCTATGAAAGCCCTCGTCGCTCTTGCCCTGCTCGTCTCCGCCTGTACGTCGAACCGACTGCCGAAGGTGAATGCCCCGGCCGACGGTGCCGAATATTATTTGCCGAGCCAGCCGACTTATGCGCTCCAGTCGCGTATTTTGCCTGACCCTCACGGTGGGCTTGGGCATTCGCAGGACCCGGATATTAAGGTGACGGATATTCGGCTGACGGCAACTTATACGGTCCTGTATCTTACGTATGGTAAGGATAAGAATGACCGTAATTTCAGTTATGTGGGGTCAAGTAGCATTTCATTTAATCCCAAGGCCGTTCTGGCGTCATCAGACGGCAAACGAACGTATGCACTTCTAAAAACTGAAGGCATTCCAACGTCACCACAAACGGCAGAGATAAAGAATGACGAAAAATTGCAATTTATTCTCTATTTCGAGCGATTAGATAAGGGCGTTGAGTCTTTTGATCTGTTTGAATGCAAAAGTGATAATGAAAATTCCTGCTTCAATGTAGCCGGAATGACGATTCAGAACCCAGTCGAATCTGGGGCGCAACTGCCTAAATAATCACTCTTTTAATAGCCCATAGCATACTGACCTTTCGTGATCAGACGTTAGAAGTATATTGCTGTAGTATAGTTAAATGAGTAATATGTCGTTTTTTGCCTCTTTTCAACGTCGTTTACGCGTACCATTTCTTTCCACTTTTTTTGTTGCCTGCTTATTCCTGATAAGCTTAGTGGCACTTGCCCAGGTTACCTTAAAATACCGAATGCTGAATGGGTATTTTCTGAGTAATGATGCACCCGTCAACAAAGGCAAACCTACACTGTTTGTGTTCGAACAGGCCGAAACATTTGAGAAAGTGTTTAAACCGGCAACAACGATGAGCAAGCGCCCTGATGTGCCGAATTTTAACAAAGAAATGGTTGTCGGTATTGCATTACCTGCTACAAATAAACCTCCCAAATTATCGATCAGCCGAGTATTTGTCCAGGATTCGGTAATGACTATTCGGTATATACGAATGGCAGATACTACGCTTAACAAGACTCCGCTATCGTTTACCACCCAACCCATGTTGCTCGTTGCCTTACCAACACAGTCAGTATTGAGTACCCGGCTTATTGAGAATGGAAAAGTGGTTTTGACGCTTAAAAAACAGGATGATTAGCCCCCTCCTGGCTAACGGGCGCTTCTATAAGCGAGGCACGATCGACTGGAAGCGCTTACCCTTCGTTTAAAACTTTATCATTTTCAGCTTGTTATACACTTGTTGAACCTAAACTGTT
Source organism: Spirosoma endbachense (assembly GCF_010233585.1). Taxonomy (NCBI): domain Bacteria; kingdom Pseudomonadati; phylum Bacteroidota; class Cytophagia; order Cytophagales; family Cytophagaceae; genus Spirosoma; species Spirosoma endbachense. Next base: position 7,181,458 of record NZ_CP045997.1, on the reverse strand, counting down.
ATATAAGATTCCCGACAACCAGCCCCCTTTATGGGAGTTGGTTGTTTTGTTAACCGGCCTGCTCCAAAGTCGTATTTATTAGTGTTTAATGGAAGCGACGGGATAGTTTTTGGCCTATTGTTCAGAGCTATACTACGGTTACTCCGTCAATTTAATGACCGGGGCGCGGCTCTGAACAATAGGCCAAATTTGTAACTTTTATTTTATAGGAAATAACTGAAGGCTACTGATTAAGTATGGCTAGCTGCTGTCAGCCTGATAAAGCGTTGAGTAATTGGTATTAATCTAAATTAATCGGCCAGTTTGTCGAGAGGTTACTCAACAAAACAGAGATAATGCCCAGAACGCGATTCATTGGCGTATGTTAATTAATGGAGGTATTTGATAAATAGTGAAACAGTTTTTCAATTGCCAGGAGATATAGTACAATTGTCCAAATTGTAGCGGGTGCTATTTACCCCTGTTGGCTTCCGCATTAATATAGGCGTATTGATAGCAACAGCCCGTGTATAATTAAAGCAGTGTTATTGTGCGTGTTATTTTTCGCGGTTTTCTGGTCTTGATCTTGAATTCCCGAACCTCAGCCTCCAGACCATTCGATACTTTAAGCGTGTAATCACCCTCAATCAATTCCATCAGGTTCAGACTAAGCCGGACGGTTGTATCGACTGGAGCCATTGTTTTTTCAAATAACACATTGCCTCTCAGATCAAGAAGGTGAACATAAACCTGGCCGCCCAGCTCCTTATTGACGTTAACCCGCAACTTGGTGCTATCGGCCGATATATACGATGCCATCTGATAGCGGGCCAGTTTAGTAGGGCGGGGACTTTGCGCTGTTGTTTTTTGGATAGGGGCAGCGACCAGGACAAGGCTCATATTGAAAGCGAATACCATGGAACTCATGAATGATTTCATAGTAGTAGAGTGAGAAAAGAGGTTGGGAGCTTGCTTTCTTATAGTGATGCCTTAAAGACGAATCAGCAATACAATAGCTTGGTTTATTGGTTTGAGTGGTTTCTTTTGTCCATGAATGGTAATGACCTGTAGACGATGACCCTCATGGGCAGTAAAAAAAAGAGCGGTCAGCCTAAAACAGCTGACCGCCTTCAATAGATGATTATTAACCAGGTATTGGGCGTACTTCTAGATGGCCGCCCGGAATGGATTACTTAATTTAAGCGAAGGCTGCTACAGGATCATTTTGATGGTGCCGGGTATAGTCGATCTTCGTAGTCGTGCAAAAGCCGCGCAACCCGATCCATGTGTATTATTTCTTCCTGGGTCAATTCGGCGTAGGGCCGTTCAAGGAGCTCAGTTAGCACATCCCATAACTCCAGATAAACTAATTTTTCATTCTTTCTACGAGCCTCTTCTGCTTTTACTAGCAGGGTTTGGTTTACTAGTGCATTTGTGTTCATAGTTTGAAAGCATAGCTTTTGGTTTTGTCTTATACTAATATCAAAAACAATGCTATATTCTTCAGATAGACAAAAAAGACTTATTATTTCTTTGATAATTGTACCAATAGAGGGATGTACGCTTACTTGTTCGGTAATTGGTTACTTTTTTCATGTCAACAGGGGTTTCGCTTGGTATGTATAACTAGCTCTGACCGGCCTTGCTTTCTGACCAGCCGATTGGATACGATTCCGCTGAATCACAGTTGTTTACGAGAGTTTCTGAATTGCCGTTGCCGAAGACAAAAGCTCCCTTTTATCTCTGGCTTTTGATGGTGAACAGTGTCTGTTATTTTCTTGATGACTTGCCGCCTGGCGAAAGGTTGAGATTGTTAAATGAAGATTGGTAGTTTCTCAAATTTTCTGCTTTTAAGTAAACCAGGCTTCTCATGTCAACCGCTCACTAAGCAGTGATGATGGTTACCAAAAAAGGCCGGGCGAATACGATAATACAGTCTATAAAACCTGGCGATAGCCGCCTGAAACCCTCAACTTGCATGCATAGTTTCAACATCAATCGTCGCCGTTTTCTTCAGGGGACTACGGCTTCACTTGCCCTTAGTACGTTTGGAGCCAGAGGTTTGGATCTGATTAATCCCGCAAAAACGCTCCGTGTGGGTTTAATCGGAACAGGGTGGTATGGTAAAAGTGATTTATTTCGACTGATTCAGGTAGCGCCCGTTGAGGTTCTGGCGCTCTGTGATGTCGATAAAAACATGATGGCTGGGGCGGCAAAGCTCGTAAGCCAGCGCCAGAAGTCAGGCAAGACCCCTCGCCTTTATGGTGATTATCGGAAAATGCTGGCCGAAAATGAATTTGATATTGTGCTGATTGGTACGCCTGATCACTGGCATGCACTACAAACGATCGATACCATAAAAGCAGGAGCAAATGTTTATGTACAAAAGCCAATTAGTGTAGACGTCATGGAAGGCGAAGCGATGGTAGCGGCTGCCCGTAAATACAATAAGGTAGTGCAGGTCGGTACTCAACGCAAGAGCACTCCTCACCTGATTGAAGCGAAAAAGAATATCGTAGACGCTGGATTATTGGGTAAAATTTCGCACGTAGAGATGTGCTGTTATATCCACATGCGTAACAATTCTAATCCTCCTTTACAGCAGGTCCCCGATTTTCTGGATTACGAGATGTGGACTGGCCCTGCTCCTTTGCGCCCATATGATGGCCTGCCGCACGTACGCTGGTGGCGTACCTTTATGGAGTATGGCAATGGGATCACGGGCGATATGTGCGTCCATATGTTCGATACCGTACGCTGGATGCTAAAGCTGGGATGGCCCAAACGTATCAGCTCTACGGGTGGTATTTATGTGCAGAAAGAAGGGAAATCAAATATTTCTGACACACAGTCGGCCTTATTTGAATACGATGGCCTGAACTGTGTCTGGCAGCATCGGACATGGGGAACGCCCAATAATCCGAATTATCCCTGGTCGTTTACGCTTTATGGCGATAAAGGAACGTTATGGGCCAGCACAATGGCCTACGATTTTATTCCTGAAGGAAAAGATGGGGAAAAGATTCATAAAGACGTTGTCTATGAAAAAGAGAAATATCCGGAGGATGTGACTGAGCCTACCGAGCCTAAAATTGAATTGAATGCAGCTCCTGCTACACGCCTGCACATGCTCAATTTCCTGGATGCGATCGACAAAGGCACCCGCCCGGTAGCAGACATTGAAGAAGGGCATATATCGACTGCCAGTTGTATTCTGGCCAATCTGTCCATGAAAACCGGACGGCCAATTGTCTATGATCCTCAGAAGCGCGAAATCGTTGGCGATCGCGAAGCGAACAGTCTTCTTGTTCGGCCTTACCGTCAGCCCTGGGTACATCCAGACCCTACCAAAGTGTAATCGATAGTAATTGGGGTAACTGAATACTAGTGTCAGTTACCCCAATTACTATTTTTACCCGTTGCCATTCGACAAATTCAAGTCTCATTTATGCTGTTGAAGTAACCAGTCGTAAATGGATTTGTCTTCGTAGAGATACTGAATACCGTGGCCTTCATTTTCTAATCGGGTAAATTTCACGCGCCCACCACACTGCTCCAGCCGCTTAACCAACTGCTCTGTTTCGTTGATTGGAATCACGTTGTCGGCTGTTCCGTGAAACGTCCAGATCGGGACGTGTTTAATGGTACAAACCTGAGTTGAATCGTCGCAACCACCGCACAACGGCACAATGGCCGCAAATTTATCCGGATAAGCTACCGCAGTTTGCCAGGTTCCGTAACCACCGATACTTATGCCTGTTAAATAAATTCGTTTGGGATCAACTCTATATTTTGTTGTCAGTTCATCATAGAGTGGTTCAAACCAATTGTCTGTCGACCAGAATTTACCATCCGGACATTGGGGCGATGCAATGATAAACTGAAAATCCTTGCCTTTATCGACTTGCTGGGGTAGGCCGTATGTCTTGAGTTTCGTTAAGTCATTGCCCCGTTGAGATCCACCGTGAAGATAAATTATCAGCGGATAACTGGCTTTGGTTGCTGAATAGTCTTTGGGCAAATAAAGCAGGTAGTTGTATTTCTCTTTAGGCTTGGCTTTCGACGCTGGCTGTGAATAACCAGCATAGCTGAGGAAAAGAAGTATAAAACAGCAAATAGGCAGGAGTGTGCGTGAAGACATGATTGCAGCGATCAGGCTGCAAAGATTAGCAATTTCTTCAACCAGTTTTTTGCCCTGATCCAGAATTGACCAGTAAAATTTGAACGATAAACATACTTAAGGCTTTCGCGGAGAAGCGTGCCACGGTTTCTGATGATGCTCTTAATAACCGTGGCACGCTTCTCCGCGAAAGTCTTACTACCATTTGATCGGTCAATTAGCCGTCAGTTGATTACTGATACGGACAAACTCGGCCGGAAAGACTAATCGGAATGTTGTTCCCTGGCTTAGTTCACTATCGACCTCAATTGTTGCGCCCAATTTTTCGGTAAGTGCTTTAACGATGGATAAGCCTAAACCCGACGAACCTTCATTATTGGTAGGCTGAGCCGATAGGCGTTGAAAACGCTTGAATAATTTCATACGATCGTCGGGCGAGAGACCCGGCCCTTCATCTTTCACTGCAATCGTTAGCTGGTTATCTCGTAAGGCGAGCTGAATATAGATGCTACGCCCGAATGGCGAGAATTTTACGGCATTGCTGATGAGGTTGTCAAGAATACGAACCAGCGATTCGGGGTCAGAGTGCAGTAATACCGACTGGTCTGTGTGTTCGGTATGTAGTGTAATTTCTTTTTGATAAGCCTGTGCCGAGAATCCGGATACGATGACATCGATCAGGTCATTAAGCTCGATATCTTCCATTTGCACGGGCAGATTCGAAGTGATGAGCTTGTTGAAATAAACGATACTATCGATGAGGTTGAGGCCACGCTTAATGGTTTTTTGGCCATATTCGATGTTTTCGTTCTGTTCTTCGTTCAGTGGCCCATTCATGGGCAGGAAATTAAAAATAAAGCTAAGTGTGGCCAGTGGCGATTTTAGATCATGTGCAATGACGCTAATCAGGTTTTCGATTTCGCGATTGGCGTCTGAGAGTTGCTGGTTTTTATGGTATAATTCGGTTACGTCATTGAATAACCAGATTCGTCCTTTGAAATAGGGGGAGAAAATGGGCCTGGTCAGAACCGACAGAATCCGATCAGAAAATATCCAGAGCCATTCTTTGATGCTAAAGTTCGGATTATGAATAAACTCGGCAGCCGTATGGTTAATGGCATCCAGATTAAGGGCCTGGTTGCGGAGTTTCAGCATCCCCAGCGACAGGTTGGCTGGCGGTGGGCGAAGGTCACCCTGTTCCAGGTCAAGCAGTTCGATAGCGGCCTGATTAACCCAGCTTGTTTCGTCTTCTTCGTTAACAAGCACAACCGCCTGCGGAACAATGCCGAACAAAAACCGATACTGTTGTTCTAAGGCAATCCGCTGGAGCGATAAGCTACTAATCAACACTTTATCGCCAAACCGATAGAGGATATCCTCAGCCTCGTCGGGTTGAATATCCGTTGACATTTTCCAGCCGACTAGTATCCAGCCTTTAAACGTATAATTGCTTAGTCGAAGGCCTGCTACCTGCCGATAGGAGCCGAGTAATCCTTTCAGGGCTCGCCTTGGCGTAAAGTCAGGATCGAAAAAAAAAGAGTGTTCCTGCGTAAGATCGTTTAACTGTGCTGGATTGAGCGGTAATGAAGCTGATTTTGCTAAACTGGAAAATTGTATAGTGGCTGTCCACTCATCACGTTCCTGCAAAACGTAACAGCCATCCGCATTCAGGAACGAAAGAACTTCGGCTATATAAGCTTCCTGTAGTTTCGGACCGATTTCGGTGGCTTCAATAGTGCGGAAACGTTTTTCCAGTGTTTTAAAATCAATCATAATTGATGGGCTGCCAATCGAGTCTACTAGTAAGTTCGGTGTAGACGTAATATGAAATCGGTAACGTATCGAGTGGTCTGAAAATGATTAATTTACAAAAGGCCTGATTGCCTGTATAACCTCCTGGGCACCACTTATATGCGGCAAATGGCCTTCTGTATTGATAAAAGTCAGTATCGCATTTGGCATATGTTTCTCCATATAATAGCTTACATCAACCGGAACGGCAATGTCTACTTTGCCCTGAACCAATAACGTTTGGTGCGGTAAACGGGTAATATCGCTTCGGTGATCGGAGTAAAAAATAACTTTTGCAATTGCCAGTGCTACATCGGGGCGCATTGCTGACAGGGTTTTGGCAAACGCTGAGGCAAACTGAGGGCGGTCTGGATTAGCCATGACCATTGGGGCAAAACCGCTGGCCCAGGCGTGAAAATTGCTTTCCATCTGGGCGAAAAGATCGTCAAGTGACTCTGTACTAAAACCACCTGTATAATTCTCTTCGTTGACGTAACAGGGCGAAGCATTTAATAAAACGAGCCGTGAAAACCAGGTTGGCTCCTGAAGAGCAGCCAGCGTTCCACTCATACCACCAGCCGAGTGACCAACAAAGATGACATCTTTTAAGTCAAGCTCTTCAAATATGTCCAGAATATCGTCAGCGTATGAGTATAGCTGCCTGTATTTTTTTGGGTTAAAGAATGGGACAGTTTTTTCGTTGGCACCTACATAATCGAATAAAACAACCCGGCAATCGTCAAAAAAAGCAGGGGCCACTTCACTCCAGGCCGTTTGATCTGTGCCAAACCCATGAGCAAATACTAATGTTTTGTCAGCTTGCTGATTGCCAAGCAGTCGTACATTATTTCTGGTGAGTATAGACATGATCAGATTATGAAATTTGTTACTAAAATTATATTTTAATTATTTTGTAGTTTACGTTATTGGGTTTATAGTCGAAATTTATGAAAAACAACCTAATTCTACACCACAATATTCGTTAAGCTTACATGAAAAGTTTTTTACCGATACTTAAATTGACTGGAAGGTAGGTTGGTGTTAAAACAAAAAAGCAAAATGTAGCTACATTTTGCTGAAACGATCAGTAGTTAGGGTAGCAGAAACGCTATGAGGCCGTAACAAGCTCGGTTAGAACATCTGGATTTACCTGATGACCGCCATTAAAGGGGGTTATTTTCAGCCCTGGAGCATCGATCTGGAGCTGGTATAAATACTGGTCAACATTGTCTAATTGAGCAATGTATTGATCTTGTCGGCCATAAACGTAGTGTGCATCAACGTTTGCGAGTTTAGCGGGGTCAATCAACTCGCGCAAGCCATTAGGAAAATACCCAGCCCAGAGAATTAACCGATTGGCCTGGATGTGGCCATCATTTAGCCACCGGCAGGCAGTGGCTGCGCCCTGTGAAAAACCAAGCAGCGTGACGTGCAGATCGTCATCGGAATGGCCGTCTAGAATAAGGTCATACAACGAATTCAGATAGGCCAAAAAGTCACTGATCTCACATTCCCGATCCTCACGAGTTAGCCATGAAGCCCCAATGCGTTGATAATCATTGTCTAAGTACAATCGGGATAGCCCCTCAGGTACAATTATAAACGTCTGGTCGTCTGGCAGGCCCGTAAACTTTCGGCCAAAATACTGGGCTAATTGCCCGAATCCGTGAAGGCAGAACCAGACATTTTTTGTGCGGTCGGTTAATGCGCCAATCGTGTAATAGCGGGCCGTACGCTTGACACTGAGGTGATGCTCGATCATGAGTAGAGGTGCTGAACGTCGTGTTGACAGGAGTCTGAAGCTGGTTATTTCCAGGGAAATAGCATACAGGTTGTGGTGGCGTGTGCGTAAAGTTTGCCATGCTCATCCACAATTTTACCTTCGGCAGTGGCTATCGTCCGACCTGCGTGTATAAGCGTACCGATTGCCAGCACTTTGCCGGTATTAACCGTTAATGGCCGAACCAGATTAACCTTCAATTCGAGTGTCGTATAACCCATACCGGCCGGTAAGGTCGAATGAATCGCACAGGCTAAAGCCGAGTCGAGCATAGTACAGAAAACACCACCATGAACCGCTCCGATTGGGTTATAATGAAACTCCTGCGGCACGATTGAGAAGATGACTTTGCCCTCTTCGACCGATTCAATACCCATATCGAGCGTATGGGCAATGGCGGGGGCTGGGTATTTTCCCGCCATCATGCCCAGCAGATAATCCATTCCCGATAATGTAGCACCTACTTTCGCGCCAATCGATTGGTCTTCCCATGAATAGGTACGAGTGCGTTCTGTCTGCTCAAGTTCATTCGGTACCATAAATGCCGTTGTTATAATTGATGAGTTAAGCTTAATGAGGTTGTACAGGTACTCGACCGCCTATCAAAGGACAAATTCTTTCCCTTTTTTCATTGCCTGCACGATTTGTCCGATGTGGTGTGAATTATGATGCATTAGCCTGACTAAACCCTGTTGACGGGTTAGTTCACCAAATGGCGACTGGAGAACTTCATCCCATTGCTCATCGGTTAATCCTGAAAAACCATTAGTCAGGGTAGCCATTGCCCGCTGCATCAGGTTGTTTATCTGGTTTAGTTCAATATCGTGGCCTTCGTCGGTCATGCGTAGGGTCAATGGTCTGAAATCTACCAGCGACTTGAACAGGAAGCCCGAAAAAAATAGCATTGTTTCGGCCATATGCAGGGCGATAAATCCTACAGAGGCCGTTTCAGCGATGAGTCGATTTTTACGATTTTCGTCGTTTAGCTTGCTAAGTGCAGCCTGAATAATCTGCTGGTGCTGGCTCCAGAGTTGGGTAAGCAGTTCGGTTTTCATGGCTTTGAGTGTACGAGTCAGCCTATGGCCTGACGATGGTTCTTATGATTTAGCAATTAATTTTTCGGAAAGTATCGTCAGACCGCCTATCGCGTCCTGGCCAAGCTCATCGCGAACCGCCTGATTCATAACCTTCCAGATTTTGTGGCATTGTTTGGCTAGTGTGGTTCCTTCGCTAGTCAGGTAAAGGCCATTCCGTAGATTGTCAGTCAGCCAGCCGTTTTTTTGCAGTAGTTGCACATCCCGGTTCATCGCCGACTTTTCGATCTGCAACAATTTTCCCAGTTCGGCCTGCTTTACACCCGGTCGGGCGAAGATATTCATCAATAAACCCGCCTGCGCGAATGTTACGCCGAGTGGTGCAAAAGCTTCGTTATACCGACTCGTTACGATTCGGGCCAGCATTCTGAGCCGCCCGGCTATGCAATAATTGTCAGCATCCATCGGGTAAAGATTATAAAGAAAAGTTGTATATGCAACTTGTGGTTTATCAAAAATAGCAATTCACTGGTGCTGTAATCCTAGACTTTGCTTTCGGGGTAGACTTTCTTGTGCTGAGCGACCAATATAGCGTATTGGTCTGGTGTCAGTATGGTCTTATACTGGTGTACTTTTTCGGTTTCTACCGCAACGGCCAGCACTCTCAGTTTTTGATTATTGAGTCCCGACTTTTTTAATTGTTTTACGCCCTCATTATACTTTACAGTAGCATCGGTAATAATCTGTTTGGCTTTGGGCAGTTGCTGGTCGGTAAGCTTAAGTCGTTGTTTATCGGCTTTTAGAACCGATTTAACAATCATTCCGATCGTAGCGCCATTATTCAGGAAAACGAATTTTTCGTTTTCAACGGATTTAGTCTGAGCGGATGTAAGGGTTGATAGGCCCAATAGAAACGCAAATAGTATAGTGATAATTTTCATTGTAGTAGCCTGGAAGAGTGCCCAATTTCAAGTGTTATAGCCTTGCTAATATAGAGGTTTTTAAAACGAAGGAATATAAAATTTATCCTGGGTTTTTGCCCCGCAATTGCCTGTATTGTCGTGTTCTGAGCGTCGGAGTGGGCCCTGCCACGGTTTATTAATCGTCACCAGGAATCGTGGCAGGGCCCACCCCGACATTCAGAACACGATAATTGAGTTCGGAAAAGATAGAGATTACCCGACTCATCAAAACCGGATGCAATAATGCCTTGACAAGTCAACTGCAAACCTATTAAGCGTCCTGAGCTTTCATCGACTGGGGAGATGTATTGTCAAGCGCTATTTCTTTCGGTGGATGCTGACTCCAGTATGTGGCTAGTAGCGAGCCGGTTGTGTTCATGATTGGACCGAACAGAGCAGGAGCCAGTCCTACGGTAGCAACCTTACCCATCTGCACCGCAATGCCAGATGCCAGCCCGCCGTTTTGTAACCCCACTTCAATAGCAACCGTACGGCAACTTTGCTCATCCATGCCGAAGAGTCGGGCAGCCCAATAGCCCAGTGTGAAGCCCGTCAGGTTATGAATCAGTACGCAGAGAGCCAGCGTCCAGCCAACAGTAAGCAGGCTGTCGCGCCCGGCTGCTGTGATAATCGCAACGATAAGAACGATGCCCGCCATCGAAAGCAGGGGCATAACGCGGTTAATCATGACGGCTGACTTATGGAAAATACGGTTCAGAATCAGTCCCACTACCACCGGCACAATCACAATCTGCGTAATATGGATCATCATATCCCAAAGCGAAATTTCGATAAACTGACCGGCCAGCAATTTCATCAGGGCAGGCATCAGGAAGGGAGCCAGCAAGGTTGCCAGTGTGGTTATTGTGATCGAAAGCGGCACATTGGCTTTCGCTATAAAGCACATTACATTCGAGGCCAGCCCGCTCGGCGAGCAACCGATCAGTACAACACCCGCAGCAATTTCTGGCGGGAAACTAAATACATTGGCTAATGTAAAACCCAGCAGCGGCATAATGAGGAAGTGGCAGGACACACCAATAAATACGGCTCGTGGTTGCTGAATGACGCCTTCGAAGTCTTTGATTGACATGGTCGTACCCATGCCCAGCATAATGATCTGCAGCAACGGGACAATCAGTTTTTTTAGCGAAAAACCATTGATCTCTGTAAATGGCCCCGGAAACGTGAGCGCCACGACTACAGCCACAATGATTAATGCAGTATAAATCAAATTACGATACGACGAGCGTTCATTGGTTTCGGCTTTCATTTTATAAAATGACTGATGGAGAATGTATAATGAACGATAGAATAATGGATGACGACGTTAAAAGCTTTAGTTGCTCAAAACTTACCTGTTATACGCTGTAAAGCAGTATACATTTCCCATTAACCATCTTTCATTTACTGTTAGGTAATTAACTCCGTCAAGTTGCTTAGCTGGCTTCCCTCTTCGCTGTGTCGGTTTCTCAAAACCGACACAGCATCTTTACGAACCCGACACCACCTAACACCATCGACTTCTTTGCTGATATCAATAATGAAGCGATGCTAAAACGCCTTCTTTCAATGAATAGGTAGACGTTTGGATTTGCGAAATACCATAGGTTTTTAGTACATAATCAATCAGGCAAACCGCCACAACGATCATATCGACTCGTAGTTCGATCATGCCAGGAATCTGCATACGATCGGCATGATTGCGGGTAACGAGTAATTCATAGGCACGGTAAAACTCGGCAACTGGCAATGTAAACGTGCTTTGTTCTGGATCGGGTAAGTGACCGTGTTCGTGCATAAACCACATATCGATCAGCGTATCGAACGAACCCGATGAGCCAACTAATACCGCCGGATGATACTGGTGAACGGCATTTGCCAGCGGTAGTAATTGTTCCTGGAAATAGTCGTGTAGTCGGCGGATGCTACCGGCTGCAATGGGGTCGCTCGTCATAAACCGTTCCCGTAAACGTTGCCCCCCAATCTCAAAACTCTGTTTCCAGAAAACCCGGCTCTGGTTGCTCAGAATAAACTCGACACTACCACCGCCGATGTCCATCACCAGTGCTGTTGAATCGGTTAGCGCTCCGGCAAATCGTACACCTTTGTAGATGTATTCAGCCTCCGACTCACCCGAGATAACCTGAATCGAAATGCCGGTTGCCTCTTGGACACGGTCAATAAACTCACGCTGATTACGGGCGACGCGAATGGCGCTTGTCCCCATTGCTACGACCTGCTCTGGCACTACACTATACTGATCGAGCACTTGCCGGAAATACGTCAACACATCCAGCGCACGACCGATACCTTCTTCGGTGATAATGCCCTGATTAATTCCTGCCTGCCCGATTTTAGCCGGGCGGCTTTCGCGGAACAGGAGCTTATACCCTGAGTCGGATTTTTCGACGATAAGCAGGTGAAATGTATTGGTTCCTAAGTCAATAATAGCTTGTTTCATAGTAGCAAATCTATTATCTTTGCCGTCCGGTTTTAGCTAAAATACAATATTTAAAACATGCTTATCATTAACGTAAAAGACAACGAGTCGATTGACAAGGCCCTCAAACGCTTCAAAAAGAAGTTCGAGAAAACGGGCGTGTTGCGGCAGTTGCGGTCGCGGACGGCTTTCCAAAAACCGTCGGTAAAGCGTCGCACAGAGATCATCAAGGCTGCGTACAAAGAAAGAATGTACGGCAACCATACCGAGCAATAGGGCAATTTAGCCTTCTGATTTGCCGGTGATGCACAGTTGGACATAGTTCGTTGATTGCGCAGTCAGCAAATTCATGCGCCAACCAGGACTCAGGAGCAGCAAGCAGGGATGTTTGCTGCTTTTTTGTTTGTCCTTTTTAGTCATTCCCACAAAGAACCGATTAGATTTGGTAGTGCAAAGCCAGAGAAGTTATACAAATCGGCTATTTTCTGTCGTTCAGGGTAGTTCAGACGTCATCGTAATCAATAAAATCAAATGAATCCTGGTCCAGAAAACTTCCTCCAGTATATCCGCTACGAAAAACGGCTGAGCCATCATACATTGACGGCTTATGCGAATGATCTGGAGCAGTTCAGTAAGTTTCTGGTTGCAGAGTGTAATATCGACCAGCCCGAACAGGCTGATTTTCGGCACATTCGGTCATGGATTGTGAGCCTGGTCGAAGCTGGGCTGGATAAAACGTCGGTAAACCGTAAAATCGCGACACTTCGGTGTTATTACGGTTTTTTACTGCGTCGGAAAGTCATTACGATTGACCCGATGACGAAAGTACAGGCGCTGAAAACCAGCAAAAAACTGCCGATGTATGTAGAGGAGAAGCCGATGGAAATGCTATTAAACGACATCGATTTCCCGGATACGTTTGAGGGTATTCGCGACAAATTAGTGCTTGAATTGCTCTATGGCACAGGCATCCGGCTGAGTGAGCTGACGGGCCTGAAAACGGTCGACGTAAACCTGTACGAAAAAACCATCATGGTGCTCGGCAAGCGGAATAAACACCGGATTATACCGCTTACTCAGCCACTATATGAGCTTATTCTCCAGTATAATCATGTGAAAAATGAAGCCTTTTCCGGGCAGGCCGATGCTGTTTATTTGGTGGTCAGTGATAAGGGTGTTCCGGCTTATCCGGTTCTCATCCAGCGGATTGTAAAGCGGCATCTGAATCTGGTCACTACGCTTGAAAAGAAAAGTCCACACATACTTCGGCATTCATTTGCCACGCACCTGCTCAATCGTGGGGCTGATCTGAACGCCATTAAAGATTTGCTGGGGCACAGTAGTTTAGCGGCTACTCAGATTTATACACATACGAGCCTGGAGCAACTGAAAAAGACGTATGATCAGGCGCATCCGAAGGCGAAAAAATAACGCGGGCTTCCCGTTCGCTTTTACATTCAGGCGGATTAGACGTCCGCGTTACAAGGCAGTATGAATATCCTCCAGATGAGTCAGACGCTGTTCTATTTGATCGAGCAGCAACCTAATTCCGAACAGGCAGTCAGTTATCTGCGGCAACAGGCCGATTCGTTCCAGAGTAACCCGCAGGTTCCGATTTTTTATCGTGTCTTCACCGCTTTGCCCCGCTTTGTGGGCAAACAACCGGTTGATGTACCTGCTGACATTACGTTTGCGCTGGAGCGGGTACGTCCCGGTTTTGCCGTTCTGGGCTGGACACTTGATCGATTAGCGAGGGTATGGTGGCTATTGCAGTTTCCTGTCGACGACGAATCGGTATACGTCAAAACAATCGGACAGCTCTTCAAAGCCGGTGAGTTGAATGAACTGGTTGCGTTATATAGTGCGTTGCCCGTACTGGCTTTCCCGGAGGCATGGCGGTTTCAGGCAACGGAAGGAATTCGAAACAACATTGCCGATGTGCAGTCAGCCATAATGCTTCACAATCCCTATCCGGCTGATTATTTTGACGAAGCAGCCTGGAATCAGATGATTCTGAAAGCGTTTTTTACCGACAAAGACGTTACGCAGATCATTAAACTCTATGAGCGAAAAAACGCCCGGCTCGCTCACACGCTGGCAGACTATGTTGCCGAACGCCGGGCTGCCGGGCGTAGTTTGCCACCTGCTATTGAAACGCTTCTGTAAAAAAACAGTATACGGGTAGATGGGGTTAACCCACCGTAAACCGTATGCTAATACCAGCGATACGAAATTCCTAGCGATAGCATTAGTGATGGACTACTGTTTTTCAACTGGTCGTAATTGAAGAACACATTTTGATACTGAGCCTGAATTTCGGCCCCCAGACCCTGTTCGCGTTTGCCGTAATATTTCAGCCCGATAGCGGGGGCAATGGCTCCTTTAAAGCCCGATTTCTGATCGGCCAGCGTACCGAAATAGTTCGTATAATCCACAAAAGCGCCACCTCCGGCAAACTGAACATACGGCCTGATCGCAGCGGTGTTATCGGCAAAGTAATAAGAAAGCGAAGCCATTGCCGGAATGATCGATAAGGTTCGGGTTTGAACCGCCGAGATATCCTGCCCACTATTGTCGGACGAATAACTGATAACCTGGCGACCCAGTCGTTGCTGCGTGTACTGATAGCCGGTTTTTATACCCAGCGAAAACCGCTGAGGGAACAGCCATTCGCCCTCAAGGGCAAAATTGGTGGGAGACGTCCGGTCGATATACCCTTTTTGCCCGCCCATCGGAAGCGAGACACCGTAACGTGCCGAAATATTGAACGTTACATACTCCTGAAAAGGCGACGGAAATGCGTTTGCGTATTCATCGCGATTATCCTGTGCCCAGGCGGCTGTAGTCAGCGCCATGAGGGCAATTAATGCTAGGATCGGTTTCATGATTTCTTAGTTGGCTGCCTGTAAATAAGGCGATTGGTTAAAAATGGCCTTGGTGGCCGTATCGACGGCTTGCTGATCCGGAATGTCGGCCCCACGTACGGTCGCGTCATAAATAACGGTCAGTTGGGGTTCGGTGCCGGGGCTGGTTGCTGGCCGGTTTTTGAGGTCAACAATCTGAATTTCCCAGTATTGATCGGCTACCTGATACGTATAATAGCTAGGGTAATACGGATAGTAACCACCAAACCCACCCAGACCGCCAAATCCACTTCCCCAATAGCCGCCATAATAGCCATAAGGATCAACGCCAACACCCGTGTAGAGGTTATTGACCCGAATAACAGCTACCCCCAGATCGGCACTTTCGCCCTTCGTGACCCGCTGAAATCCCTTGCCTGTTAGGGCATTGGCTACATTCGATACAAAGCGGCTTTCAAGCGGCCCCAGAGAAGGCTGATAGCCTGAATTTGATTCAATGACTACCGAGTCGGGCAGGCTGAACGTTTTGTATTGACTAAAATTAACCGAGCGATCGTAGTTTGTGATGTAAACCGGGCTGTCGGCCGGACTTAAATCATTCACCGCATTTTCTTTGCAGGCAGTCAGGCCACCGGCAATGGTCAGGAGCAGAACGGTGTAAATGCCCCATTTCCCTTTTCTTAGCTGTTGAAGCGTTACCATAATTGTATTTGTTGATTAGGCCGATTTTCGAACGAATCAGGATTCATGGATGATCGAGATTTGTGCGAGAATTCGGTAACTCTCTATAAAACGAATGGACTAATTAAGGGTTTGCAAAAAAAGGATTAAAATGTGGATAAAAATTCGTGCGTGATCAAGCCGGATTTTTACGGAACTTTGCCCGTCAATCAGGGTTTTACTAAAATACCCTTACTACCGATTTACTCATGAGTTTTATGGATTCCATTCGTGGCATGTCATTCTTCGATATGCACGTTCACATGACCTCCCGTACCACCGATGATTATCAGGCTATGGCCGATGCAGGTGTGGTAGCAATGATTGAGCCTGCTTTCTGGCTGGGTCAGCCCCGTACGGGTGTCGACTCGTTCCGGGATTATTTCGCGAGTCTGGTTGGGTGGGAGCGTTTTCGGGCATCGCAGTTCGGAATTCGCCATTATTGCACGATCGGCCTGAATTCGAAAGAAGCCAATCAGGAAGAATTGGCTGAACAGGTTATGGAAATTCTGCCATTATTCATCTATAAGGAAGGCGTAGTGGGTGTGGGCGAAATCGGCTTTGATGATCAGACCGCTGCGGAGGATAAATACTATCGTGCGCAACTGGATCTGGCGAAAGAAGCAGGGTTGCCTGTTCAGATTCACACCCCGCATCGCGACAAAAAACAGGGAACCAGCCGAAGCATGGATATTGCCATCGAACATGGCCTGGAACCTGGAATGGTGATTGTGGACCATAACAATGAAGAAACCGTTCGTGAAGTACTGGACCGGGGGTTCTGGGCGGGATTCACCATTTACCCATTCACCAAAATGGGGAATGAGCGCATGGTCGAAATTGTGAAGCAATATGGTCCGGAACGAATTATGATTAACTCGGCTGCTGATTGGGGTATCAGCGATCCATTGGCAGTACCCAAAACGGCCGCTTTGATGAAACAAAGTGGTATTTCGGACGAGGCAATCAAGCTTGTGACGTTTACGAATGCTGTGACCGCCTTCGCACAAAGTGGCCAGCTTAGCCTCGATGAACTGATGCAACCGAAGGGTATCGACCAGAGCCAGCGTTATAACGGCAGTTCGGTGCTGCGTGGCGGTCAGGCACCGCGAGTAGATAAAGAATCAACGATCATTAAATAGTGAATGAACGAATGGGTGAATGAGCGAATAAGATCGTTAAAATTCACTCTTTCGCTCGTTCATTCTTTCACTATGTTAAAAGCACTACTATCCCTCACTCGTCCTGCCAATCTCGTTACGGCCATTGCCGACGTGCTGGCTGGTATGGCCATTGCGGGTTATTTTCTCGTTCAGAATCCGGCTCCGGCTCCAGTCGGCTGGCTCGCTTTAGCCACCGTTTGTTTGTATGGCGGTGGGGTTGTTTTTAACGATGTGTTCGACGCCGAATTAGATGCTATCGAGCGACCCGAGCGCGCAATTCCGAGTGGGGTAGTCAGCAAGAGTACCGCTACTTTATTAGGTGCAGTTCTGTTGATAGTCGGGATCGCTGCCTCATTTTTAGTGAATCAAACGGCCGGATTACTGGCCATTGGCATTGCCGTTGCCTCGCTTGTTTATGACCGGTTCGGTAAGCATCATGATTGGCTGGGGCCGGTCAATATGGGCCTTTGTCGGGGAATGAATCTACTTTTGGGTGTGAGCATTATTCCTGAGCAGGTTTTGCCTTGGGCCTGGATTGGTTTAGTGCCGATTGCTTATATAGCCGCTATTACCATGATTAGTCGGGGCGAGGTTCATGGCGGTAGTGTAACAACGCTGCGGGTAGCAGGTCTGCTATATGCGCTGGTGATTGGCTGTGTAGCGGCACTCGCCCAGCAGCAGCAGCAGCTGGGGACAGCGCTTCCCTTTCTGATTTTATTCGGGTATTATATTTTCCCACCACTCTGGCGGGCCGTTCGGGAGCCGGTAGGGCAGAATATTGGTATGGCTGTGCGGGCCGGGGTGCTTTCGCTGATTGTCATGAACGCGGCCTGGGTCGCAGCTTTTGCCTCATTCCCATTGGCGATGCTGGTATTTTGCTTATTGCCCCTGTCGCGGCTGCTGGCAAAGATTTTTGCGGTAACCTGATTTTAGGACTTTCGCAGGGAGTGTAATGCCGTCTATAACGCGCAACAGTGCACATCCAGCTATCTTCTTGAAGGTCAAACCCGAACCATTTCAGATTAAAAACGAGTCTGTTCTGGCATCTGGTCATTACAAATCTGTTGTGTATCCAAATTTTCGGGTAGCCTACTGAGCAGTTTAGAGATTGAGTAACTACGTACATTGCGTATCTTTAGGGACAATAAACCCTATGCAACGCAAACGCATCTTTTTCTGGCTTCAACGGCTGTTTTATATGCTGATGGCGCTCCACGTGATCAACCTAAGTGTAGATGCGCCTGATCAGCATATCTATGTTTCGGCGACGGGAGTAATCCAGGAAGATTTGACGTTCAATGAAATAGAAAGTATCAGTGAGTGGGTCCTCGAACATGTATTAGGTATCGATGATGCCGTTCCTGAGCACGATGAGCCGGATACAGGCGATGCTGTCTCTAAAATACACATTAAGCTCTCCCTGCCGCAGCGACTTCTGTTTATGGTGTTGCCATCTAAATCTGTAGCGCAGGCTGATTCGGTTAAATTTCTCTTTCTTTCGCTGCCATACCTATCTTGTGCTCAGGAAATTAATGCTCCTCCACCCCGTTTAGGATAAGCGTCAACTCGCCTTGTGTTTATAGCGGCTCAGCCGCAACGTGAAGGCCACCCGGCTTGTCACCCGCGCATTTCTTGTATTCTATTATCCTATTGTTTCTCCTATGACTAATTATATAGTCTGGGCGGTGGTGTTGTTAGGCACCACCGCCCAGGCTCAGGACACGTTGTCTGTTAGCCTACGCCAGGCCGACAGCGTGTTTTTGCAGCGAAATTTATTAGCGCTGGCCGGTCGCTATCAGATTGAGGCAACTCAGGCACAGGTTATTCAGGCCCGGCTGCTGGATAATCCGACGGTCAATGTTGAGTTAAATGCCTACAACCCAGCCCTGCATCGACCGCTAGATGTGGGTGGCCAGGGGCAGAAGGCATTTTCCATTCAGCAAACAATTCTGCTGGCGGGTAAGCGGAATAAACGGGTTGCCGTTGCTACCGAACAGGCCCGGCTCACGGAACTACAATTCACCGATCTGCTCCGAACACTTCGATTTGAGCTGCGAAGCCGGTTTTACGATGTCTATTTTACGCAGAATACACTTCGGGAATACATCAATCAGCGAGCACGATTGACGGAAACAATTCGGGCGTTTGAACGGCAGTATAACCGCAATAATGTAGCCCTGAGGGAATTAGTCAGGCTTAAAGCGCTCCTGTTGCAGCTTAATAATGATCAGTTGGATCTGCAAAATCAGTTAACGGAGCATCAGCGGGATTTACGAACGTTGTTGCAAACAACAGCCGTAATCCGACCTCTAACATCGGAGGCCGACCTGAATCGGTACAAAACGGCGTTACCGCCATTGGATCAGGCTGTTAACGCGGCTTTCGATAACCGACCCGATCTGCGTGGGGCCGAAACGCTGGTGCGGCAGGCCGATGCAAACATCGCTTTGCAGAAGGCACTGGCCACGCCCGATATCCGGGTAGGGGGCCTATACGATCAAAACGCCAGCTATACGCCCAATTACACCGCTGTAACGGTAAGCATGGACTTGCCCGTTCTGAATAAGAACCAGGGCAACATTCGTTCAGCGCGGGCACAGGCCGACTACCAGCGTCTGGTTCAGCGCAACGCGCGCGTGGCGGTTGAAAATGAAGTGCAGGCCGCTTTGCAGCGAATTCGGCAAACCGAAGCTGCTTATCAGGCAATCGATCCCAGTTTTTCGGCGCAATTCGATGATTTAAACCTGGGGGTATTGCGCAACTTCGAACGGGGCAATCTGTCGCTCATCGAGTTTGTGGATCTTTTTGAAACCTACCTGGAAAACGTGCAGCAACTCAATCGGCTGAATGCTGATCGGATTAACGCCTACGAACAACTCAACTTCACAGTCGGTATTGACCTGTTTAAGTAAAAAATCAGCATGAATCTCATCAAGTTAATTGGTTGCGCCGGGCTATTGGCCCTGATGGCTGCCTGCTCGAAGGAAGCGAAAACCGCCGACGAAGTCGAGGGAAAGAAAGACGCCTTTGCCCTGACCGACACTATGTTAAGTCGGGTTAGTACCGAGGTCGTGGTGGTGCAGCCCGTCCGTAGTCAACTCCGACTGATTGGCCGGATTGTGCCCGACGAGAATCGCGTCATTAAAGTGTTTCCGTTGGTTGGTGGTAATGTCCGCGATGTTCGTGTCGAACTGGGCGATTATGTTCAGAAAGGTCAGACGCTGGCCGTCATTCAGTCGAGCGAGGTAGCTGGCTACAATAGCCAGTTAGTGCAGGCTCAGGCTGAGCTGCGGTTGGCGGAGAAAAATCTTCAAGTCGCTAAAGAGATGTATGCCGACAAATTGAGCTCGGAGCGGGATGTGTTAGCGGCCCGCCGGGAGGTTGAACGGGAAGAAGCAGAATTGACCCGCCTGAAAGAAGTACTCCAGATTTATGGCGCTGATCAGCAATCGGTTGCCCTGGTAAAAGCACCGATTTCGGGCTATGTGCTCGAAAAAAATATAAACCAGGGTACGCAGCTTCGCTCCGACGATGCGAATGCTGTGTTCACCATTTCGCAACTGAATGAGATCTGGGTGTTGGCCAACGTAAATGAATCCGACATTGGCCGGGTGAAGATCGGTTTACCCGCTCAGATTCAGACGCTTTCTTACCCCGATCGTATATTTCACGGAACGGTCAATAAAGTGTATAACGTACTGGATCAAACCACTAAAACCATGCAGGTACGCATCCGGCTCGCCAACGAAAAGATGTTGCTCAAACCCGGTATGAATGCCAGCGTTGTTCTGGCATTTGACGATGGCGGCAGCATGCCTACCATTCCGGCCAAAGCGCTGATTTTTGACAAGAGCAAACAGTTCGTGATGGTTTTCCACGACCGACAGCATATCGATACCCGCGAAGTGCAGGTTCACCGTTCACTGGGCGATGTTGCCTATATCCGCAGTGGACTAAAGCCCGGTGAAAAGGTAATAACTCAATCGCAGTTACTCATTTATGACGCCCTTAACGACTGATGAATAATCTCATAAAATCCATTCTCAGTTTTTCGCTGAAAAACCGCTTTTTTGTGTTTTTCATGGTGGCCGCTTTGACCGCAGCGGGGGTATACAGCTACCTTAATACACCCATCGAAGCCTTTCCGGATGTTACAAATACGCAAATCATTGTTGTAACGGAATGGAACGGGCGAAGCGCCGAAGAAGTGGAGCGATTTGTGACGGTACCGATCGAGGTAGCCATGAATTCGGTACAGCGTAAGACCAATGTGAGGTCCATAACCATGTTTGGCCTGTCGGTCATGAAAATCATCTTCGAAGATAACGTCGACGATTTTTTTGCCCGCCAGCAGGTCAATAATCAACTTCGTACTATATCGCTCCCCGATAATGTAGAGCCTGATATTCAGCCACCTTATGGACCCACAGGCGAGATTTTTCGCTATACATTGAAATCCAAAAGCCGCGACACGCGCGAACTACTGACGATTCAAAACTGGGTTATTGACCGCCAGCTCCGGGCTGTGCCGGGTGTAGCCGATATTGTTGCGTTTGGCGGCCGGGAAAAGACCTACGAGATTATGGTTAACCCGATGCAATTGCAGAAATATGGCATAACGCCATCGGAGGTCTATAATTCCGTTACTCAGAACAACCTCAACGTAGGGGGCGATGTCATCGAGAAAAATGGGCAGGCATACGTCGTACGGGGCATTGGGCTGTTAACTAACATTGCCGACATCGAAAATATTATTGTTGACGAACAGGGCGAACTACCCGTTCTCGTACGTGATGTGGCGCAGGTGGTCGAGTCGAATCAGCCGCGTGTGGGGCAGGTGGGCCTGGACACAAACGACGATGTGGTCGAAGGCATTATTGTGCAGCGGAAGGGCGAAAATCCGTCGGAGGTGCTCAAACGGGTAAAGGATAAAATTGCGGAGTTGAACGAAAAGGTGTTGCCATCTGACGTGAAGATGGTCACCTTCTACGACCGTGACAACCTAATGGCCTACTGCACCGAAACCGTATTGCACAACCTGGCCGAAGGCATTCTGTTCGTAACGGTTATCGTCTTTCTGTTTATGGCCGACTGGCGTACTACCCTCATTGTCAGTATTATTATTCCGCTGGCACTGCTGTTTGCTTTTGTCTGTTTACGCCTGCGGGGTATGTCGGCCAATCTGCTGTCGATGGGTGCTGTCGATTTCGGTATCATCATCGATGGGGCCGTGGTTATGGTCGAGGGTATTTTCGTTGTGCTCGATCATAAGGCGCATAAAGTTGGGATGCCGAAATTTAACGGGCTTGCCAAACTGGGGCTGATCCGGAAAACGGGTACGGAGTTGGGCAAGGCTGTTTTCTTTTCTAAACTGATTATTATCACGGCGTTACTGCCCATTTTCTCGTTCGAGAAAGTTGAAGGCAAAATGTTTAGCCCACTGGCCTGGACCTTAGGTTTTGCTTTAGTTGGCGCACTCCTGTTTACCCTGACGCTGGTGCCCGTTCTCTGTTCAATTCTGCTCAACAAAAATGTGCGGGAAAAGAACAACCCCATTGTTAATTTCTTCAACCGTGTTGTGATGCGAGGGTTCACCTGGACCTATGGCCATCCCAGGCTGAGTATGCTGATGGCGCTGGTGTTTATGGGCCTTACGTTTGCGTCGGCTTCGCTGCTGGGCACTGAGTTTCTGCCTCAGTTGAACGAAGGGGCGTTGTGGGTAGAAGCTAAATTGCCCATGAGCTCATCACTGGCCGAGACAACTAAAATGGTTCGGACGTTACGGAGTAAGCTAATGGCTTTTCCGGAAGTAAACGGCGTTCTGTCGCAGACGGGCCGCTCCAATGATGGCACTGATCCATCGGGTTTTTACTATGTACAGATGCAGGTCAACCTCAAGCCCAAGAAAGAATGGCCTGAACGGGAGACCGGCCATCAGTTGACAACCGATCAGCTCATCGAAGAAATGGATGCTAAACTGAAGGTTTTTCAGGGGATAAATTACAACTATTCGCAACCGATTATCGACAATGTCGCTGAAGCGGTGGCGGGTATGAACGCCAGTAATGCGGTTAAAATTTTCGGAAACGATCTGGCTGAACTGGACAAGTATGCGAATCAGGTCATTGCGGCCATCCGCGATGTGCCCGGTGTCAAGGATGTTGGCATTCTGCGAAACGTTGGTCAGCCTGAAATGAGCATTTATGTCGATAAGCAAAAAATGGCATTCTATGGTGTTCGGGTTGGCGATGCCGAAGCGGTTATTGAAATGGCGATCGGAGGAAAAACCGCGAGTCAGCTCTACGAAGGCGAACGAAAATTCGATATTCGGGTGCGTTACCAACCCGATTTTCGTAAGAATGAAGAGGACATTGGGCGGTTGATGGTGCCCACAATCCGGGGAAACAAGATTCCGTTGAAGGAGATTGCCGACATCCGCACGCTCACGGGTCCGGCCTTTGTTTATCGTGACAAAAATAAGCGGTTTATTGGCGTGAAATTCTCAGTGCGGGAGCGGGATCTGGGTAGTACCATTGCCGAGGCACAACGCAAAGTACGTCAGGCCGTCAAATTTGACCGTGGTTACGAGGCCGAGTGGACCGGCGAATTCGAGAACCAGGTTCGTGCCTCCAAACGACTCGGTCAGGTAGTGCCGATTAGTCTGCTGGCAATTTTTGTCATTCTGTTCGTTCTGTTCGGTAACGTCAAAGATGCGGCACTGGTCCTCTTGAATGTACCCTTCGCTCTGATTGGTGGTATTCTGGCCTTGCACATAACAGGAACTATTTTCGGGATCTCGGCGGGCGTCGGCTTCATTGCCCTATTTGGCATCTGCGTTCAGAATGGCGTTATACTGATATCGGTTTTCAATCAGAACCTCATGGCGGGTCTGAGTTTAGATGAAGCAGTTGCCGAAGGTGTTCGATCACGTATCCGACCCGTAGTGATGACGGCCATGATGGCTGCTATCGGCTTATTACCGGCCGCGGTCAGTACCGGAATTGGTTCTGAAACACAGAAGCCGCTGGCTATTGTTGTAATCGGTGGGCTGATCACGGCAACCATATTGACATTGCTGATTTTCCCAATTATCTATCGCTTCTTCAATCGGCATCGGGCGCATACCATCTCTCGGAGAGGGCAGCGGAGTGTTATGGAAAAAGTAGATGTGTAATATGTTGATAATGAGGTGAATAATTATGGTAAAAGCGTCCGTTTAAAATAACCAAAACAGGGGTATCTGGCGGGATAGGAATTTATCGTCTACGCAAAACAATGACCTGGTTGCGTAGCGTTTGGTTTCGACGGAAGTTATCGTCGGCCATTAACACAAGCGTCTGTTTTTGGTCATCTGCCCAAGCCATTGCTTCGAGGTTGCAGACTGCATCCGGAAATTGCCTGTTGAAATCGAACGCTAACTCCTTCGTTAATGTATGCGTAGTTGCGTTCTGAGTAGCCAGATACAGATTCGCCATTACGCGTTTCTGACTGGCATCATAACACCGTTCGAGTATGAGTAATCGTTGGTTATCAACGGCCAGAATTTCTGAAATACCGCCCAATCGCTCTTCGCCCTGTGCGAAGGGGCAGCGGTTGATGGGGTAGCGGTATCGCTCAACAACTGGATCAGGTAATAGCGGATTGGGGTAGTAAAAAAACGTGATTGTATCCTGATTCATACGGGTTTCGCCTTCCCATCCGGCTTCGGGCGCTACCCACAGTGCTCCCGATGGGGTAACGGCTATACCCTCAAGTCCCTTGTTCGGTCCCGGAAGCGGTAATCTCAGCAATATGTGTTTCGCGCTATCGCTGGGCGATTTGCCGTAGAACAGTGAGGTGACATTTTCGTACTCATCGGTCCAGAAATAAGTGCCGGTGCTGCCAGCATACCGAATACCCTCGAACCAGAACGGTGTTTTTTCCTGACGTGCCAGCCGGGAGACGTCGCCCAGGTCCCGAATGCTGTGAATATTGTGGAAAACAAAATGCCAGCCCCGATCGCTAACCAGATGCCAGTCGCCGGTAGCGGGCACAATGTCAAGGCCAGAAATGCCGCGCAGGCTGTCGCGAACGAGCGGAATTGTTGTCGAGTCTCCTTCAAAGGTAAATTGTAGGTTCTGACTATGGGTAACTTTTCCAGTTACCAGAAAAAAGACAAGGAGAAGTAGCGTTCTCATAGTAAGTGAAGAAATGCTAAAGTAGGTCAAATTAATCGAGGTTGAGCCTATCTGGATCCGGATACGGTTAATCCGAAGTTTCTGTCATTGGCCTCTTCTAGTACATGGACAGCGAGTTTCTCTAAGATAGTTTCTATTTCCTCAGCTCTGGCCTATCTATTTAACAACTACTTCTGGATCATACAATACTCATCCTGCTCAAACGTTTATTCTGGTTTTCGGTTGAGAGAAACAGGTGCTTTTAATTTGTGAAATATTTAATGTATATAAATAATAAAATAATATACTAAATGTGGATCTGGCGATCCCCTTAATGGTATGATTTTTGTAGTATAATTTTATTGATAGGTATATAAACGATGACTAAAAACCATACTTGCTATATATGTTAATAGAATATTTTTTTTATGGATAATATCTAAAATTAACTAAACGGTAGTTGGAGTATATCAAGAAGGTAAAATAGCCCTCATAATCAGCTATGTATGGATATCTGTAAATTTACAATTTTAGTGTATATTATCAATAAGTAGAATTATAATTAAGTGACTAAATTTTGTATTTGGCTTTATTTTTGTTCGATTTATTCCTGTATATGGCACACTTGTATGTAGCCTACATTACACCAATGATGCTACTAAAACGTGTGAGACAATCAGCTATTCAAGAACATTCTGCCATTTCTTTATGAAAAAACCTGTACTTGTATTTCTTGCTTTTTTCGTTAGTCTCTTTTCGCTTGCAAAAGCGATTGATGGCAGTGGACTCAAGTATCGCCCTCCCGTTACGGTCAAATTACCTGTTCGCCCCCCAGTTGGCCGATCCATTTCCAAACCTACACCCCGAAAGATTTATATACCAAAAGGTTACAATTCTGTTTTGATGGGCACCGATAAGCCACGCAGCTTATTGGCAATTGCGACTTTACGTCCAAAGCCACTACCCGTCATAAAACCTTTTGGCCCCGACCCCATCCGGTTTGTTATGCAGACAAACAAGCCTAGTGTGGCCGTTGGAGAAGAGTTTGAGATTTCCATTACCGCTGAGTTGCTTCCAATTCTGCCTAGTCAAATGTTCTTTTTTGAAACACAGAGAGCTTTTAGCATAAAGATCCTTATGCCTGAAGGATTTGAGCAGACAGGAGGAGATTATTTTGATTATGTAGGTACTGAACTTCGCCATACGGGTCCACAAGTAGCTACTTATATCCTACGAGGAAAATTTATTAAACCATCAATTACAGGTACATTTACATTGATACGCGGACCTAAAGACGGTTCATCTAACAGTTATTTCGAAAGAAAACAAAAAATAAAAATAAATATAAACAAAGAAAATCAAAGCACTCGCCAAGGTCTGAACAATGTATTACTTGATTTAAATTGCCCAATTAATATTACTTCATCTTCTTCTCATATATGCTCTAATGAGACTAATTCGGTTACGCTTTATACTTATTTTTGTGATTCAGCCGTGGGTTGGTACGATGAGAACGATACATATTTAGGATCATCAAATCCACTTTACGATGACATGGCTATATTTACGGTTACACGAAGTGGAACCTATTATGCAAAGTGTCATCCACTTGGGTGTGATTATCAAACTACTGTTAAAAGTCAGCTAATAGAGATTAGTGAAGATTGTCCTATTTCTTGTCAGCCTAACTGGATGAATGATGGGGCTGCTTATTGTGGTCAGAACGGGCGTCGTTATCAGCCCCAGCGGGATGCCAATGACTGTTCGCCCACTCACAACCAGACCCGGGAAGAGGATCTGGGCACCTGTGGCTGTGAGGCTGCCAGCTGGGAAAGTACAGGGGCTGCTTATTGTGGTCAGAACGGGCGTCGTTATCAGCCCCAGCGGGATGCCAATGACTGTTCGCCCACTCACAACCAGACCCGGGAGGAGGATCTGGGCTTCACTTGTGACTGTAAAGCTATTCCTGTTACTCCCCTGGTGCGGGTAGCACCCAATTCATTCAGTGCGCTCACCAGTTACACCATCTGCGAAGATTCCTATGTCGCCTTTGGGATGGACCGAAATCCAGCCGGTTATACCCTTCAGTGGACAGGACCTACTAACGCACAGGGGCCAGCCAATGACAACTGGGAAATCAATAGCCTTCTCTCCTCGCAGCAAGGCATTTATACCTACACTGTTACGGACCAAAACACCGGTTGTTCCAACTCGGCTCAGGTGACTATCGCTGTCAATCCGGCCAATTACCTGGGAACTATCGATGAAACCAGTTGTAAGCTGATTTCGGGTTGGCTCGTCGATATGAATTGTCAGGATCGTTCGAATCAGGTTCGTATTCTCATCGATGATCAACTAGTAGCCACCGTTATGGCGGATGGGGTACGGGATGATGTTAGACGGGACATTCTGGGGCGTACGACGGGCTATAACCAGTATGGCTATCGCTGGACGGTGCCGGAGTATCTACGGCAAGGGGTACACAGCGTAGTAGTTACCGACATAAAAGGGAATCCGCTTAATAACGCACAGGGCCGTAGTTATGGCGTAGCTCCTCCAATTACCTATGTGGCCGCCAATGATAGCTCGTATGCGTATCGCTCCTCAGTAAGCGTCTGTGCTGGCAGCTTCGTCGCTCTGGGACGGGATCGCTTTCCTCCCGATTACAGCATGCGTTGGCAAGGGCCCAACGGGCAGCAGGGACCAGCCAATCAGGACTGGTATCTCTATCACATCAGTCCTACCCAGGCTGGTTCGTATACCTATACCTATACCGTTACCGATGCCTATGGCTGTACCAACGCCAGCACCGTCAACATGACAGTCAACCCAGCCAACTACGCCAAAAGTCTGGATGAGTTAAACTGTACCCGAGCAGCCGGCTGGATCGTTAATACAAACTGTTCGGATAAAGCCACCCAGTTGTTGGTCTATATCAATAATACACTGGTCGATAGCCTGGTCACTGACGTGGCTCGCCCCGATGCCCGACAGGCGGTGCTGGGAAACACCAATGGCTTCAACCTCTACGGATTCCAATGGACGATTCCAGAGAACTGGCGTATAGGTGCCTACTCCATGACCGTCAAGGACAATCAGGGCAATATCCTGTTCGGACCCGCTACCTATAGCATCCCTGCTTCACCTACGGTGCATGTCACAGACAGTGGCCTGACCAGTCTGTCCATCTGCCCCAACAGTAGTTTCAGCCTCACAGCCGAAGGGTGTCCTACCCCGATCAACTGGTACACCAAGGATGCAGCAGGTGGGCTGACTTACCTGACTACGGTTACTCCCGGTAGTCCGGCTAGTTTCTCCACAGCCACCACGACCAGTTATGTAGCTCGCTGTCATGGCTATTCGGCTGGCTGCCCCGACAGTGATGACTCTCAGACCATCACCGTCTACATACAGTCCAACATACCAACTGACCCGACTTTCAATGGGAGTTCCACTCCATCCATTTGCCAGGGTACATCAGTGACCTTTGCGAGTTCCTGCCCATCCGGACAGGTCAAATGGGTACGCTATGATACACCCGGCGGGAGTCAAATCGGTTATGCCATTCAGGATGAGCTCCCCCTGGGTGGCGAAAACCCGGCCGGGGAGTACTACATGAGCGTCGAGTGCGTGGGCACCAGTTGTGCTGGTCCAGCCAGAACGTTTACCTTCACGGTTATCCCCAAACCGGTCTTTGGTTTTGCCGCAGCGGGTAGCAGTCCGGCCTCTTACTCGGCCAACACAACAGGGCCTGTTACCAATCAGGTGACAATCTGTTCGGGTGGTATGCTCACGTTTAGCGGCCTGACGCTGTCCCAATCCAATATCGGTCTAATTGAGAAGTCGTTTAGTAGTGGGAACGTGACTCTTGGCGGGGTGTTGCTCCCAGCAGATCGACCACAAAACAGGATTAGTTCTGGCCAGATGGCGCAAGGCTTTAATCAAAACTATGGTCCCTATGCAACCACTGATGCAAATGCGGGCACGATCGAACAGTGGTATACCCCCTACGTGGATG
Organism: Spirosoma endbachense; assembly: GCF_010233585.1. Classification (NCBI taxonomy): domain Bacteria; kingdom Pseudomonadati; phylum Bacteroidota; class Cytophagia; order Cytophagales; family Cytophagaceae; genus Spirosoma; species Spirosoma endbachense. The sequence continues at coordinate 7,152,428 of NZ_CP045997.1, read as the reverse complement.
CCAATGACAATGGGCAATATGACGAAGGCGAGTGTCTGGGCGATCGAATTACATTGCAGTATCGGATTCTGCCACTCGCCAAACCGACTTCGGTGTCAGCCAGCCCGGCGTCTATTTCATCACCCCGCAGTGTGACCCTGAATGCCAGCGGTTGTGCCAACAATACCCGATGGGAATGGCCTACTGGCACCTACACCGGAGCCACCCTGGTAACAACCGTCAATCAGACCACCACCTTTGGAGTACGTTGTGTGACTGAAGCGGGCTGCCAAAGCGACACGGTGGCTATAACGGTGAAGCTTCTGAACCTCGCTACTCCGATTATCAGTGCCTCGAAACTAGCCGTTTGTGGTAGCGATACGGTCAAACTGCGGGCAACCGGTTGCGATAACGGGGCAACGGTGCTGTGGTCGAACGGGATGACTGGTTCGCCGATCGTGTTTACTCCCACCGATACAGCTACTTATTATGCTGTCTGCCAGATCGATGGAGCCCAAAGCGAGCATTCGAACACGCTGCTCATCAATGTTCGGCCGGTGCCAACGATAACGGGCGCCCGGAGTTACACGACCGGACAGACGGTATCACTAACTGCTACAGCGGCTGAAGCTTCCAGTTATACCTGGCAAGGGCCGAACGGCTACACCTCGACGGGAGCTGAACTACGCATGCTGGGAGCCAATACCAGTGGTTCCTATACCGTGACGGCCAATTATACCGGTGGTGGCTGTGCACCTTATGCGGACGTGATTGTCACCGTCAATGGGCCAGCCCTGCAAACGGGCGAAGTGAATCAGGCATCGGCTTGCCAGGTTCCGTATTGAGTGTACCCTTCTCAACAACGGGGAGTTTTGGGGGCAGCAATAGCTTCACCATTCAGTTGTCGGATATGGGGGGCAACTTTACCAATCCGGTTATCGTCGGTAGCGGAAGCGTTAGCCCGATTAACATAACGATACCGGCCCATACGATCCCTGGCTCCGGCTACCGGATGCGCGTGGTGAGTAGCGATCCATTGGCCGAAGGAACGGTAAGCCCGACTATTCTAACTGTAACGGTACCTCCTTCCCTCTCGGCCAGCAGCAACAGCCCGGCCGGACAAGCCAGCGTTGGCGATACGCTCCGGCTGACCACGACCGGCCAGAACCTGACGGGGGCTACTTACCAGTGGAGCGGTCCCAGCCTGGAGGGCCCCAATGGGTATACCAGCACAGCTTCGAATCCGATTATTCCCAACAGTACAACGGCTAATAATGGTACGTATACCGTAACGGCCACAACACCGAGTGGTTGTACGGCTTCAGCTCAAACCAGCGTTTCGCTGATTACGGCCTGCCGGATGGTTTACGATGGTGATCCGGTAGCCAATTGCGACTCGACAACTGCCGACAGTACGCACCTGGGTTTAATTGTGGTCAAGCTGTTGAATATACCTGAGGGTAGCGGACTCCACATCACGCTTTACCAGCAAACAACGGCTATTGCCACTGCGAGTAGCGCGCCCGCCAGCTTTACGGGCCTAATCGATGGCAGCTACCGCGTGGAGGCTTATGCGGTAACCGGTACGGACACCTGCCGGGCAGGTAGCCGTACGGTAACGGTAGACTGTGACAACCGTGAATTGAACATCCGAATCAAATCCGTCGATGCTACGCCAACGGAAACGGATCTGATTCCACGAGTAGGTGGTGGTCTGGGCACGCTCAACCTCTCGGTTGAGGAACTCGATGGGCAGGATCTGAGCGGTTATACCTATCTCTGGACCGAGCCTACCAGCACGAGCGTTACCACCAGCACGGCTATCTCCACGACCTTAACCGCTGGGCGAATTGGAGAGTATAAGGTAACGCTGGTGAAAGGCGCGGATACACTGGTGGCCTATACGACACTTCGGGCTAAACCCTGTAAGCAGGTGGCTCATACCTATGATTGTGGCCACCCCGCTACGCCAGTTGGCAATCTGGACGATACAGGTATTAGTAATCTGGCTCCTGGCGACACCATCCGTACGGGCGATTTCGATGTAATTGTAACGGAGATTCTGAGCGGGGGTTCCAGCGGCTGGACGGGTAGAGGTTATACGCAGATTCCCTACTTAGGCGACACCCAGATCGCGGTTGACTTTACGAACGCTACAGTAAACGATTGTTATGAGTATACCGGTGGCGGTACGATACAGTCAGCATTTGATGCGAGTTGGAGGAATGTAGTTAACGTGGATACTGCCCTTAATGCATTCACTAATATAAAAGACTTGTTGGCTGTCTATACTGCTAAGGATAAGGCTAAATTGCAAGAGTATATAAGCAGTCTGAATACAGTCAAGCAGATATACCAGTCCAACGACGGTATTTCAACAGAAATTAAACAGACTCTGATTGAGAACACGAATTTGATTGAACAGAAGCTAATCGAGCTTGCCACTTGTGATTCCTCTTCAAATGTGCCAGGGGGTAGAAAAGCCGCATCCATCTGCACAAGCCCTCAAGAAATTATAGACCTAATGAATCAAGGTCTACCTGCGCCCGTCATTAACAAACAAACCAAAACGATTGAATTTGGACAGTTTCAATGGGAATTAAATCACAATGACATATCCAATCAAATGCATACTCAAGCGAATCGGGTTGAAATAGGACAGTTAATAGATCAGGGAGCAGGAATACGTACTTATTGGAATGAATACCAAAACTATAGTGAAGCCCGTATTCGTGATATCTATGAAAATGGCTTTATTCATGATCGTCTTTTGGGAGTACGTGATGTTCTTTCATCTGATTCAGAGAATAGAATCATTGATAATTTTTACACCGGAAGACAACAAGAAGTTGTTTTTGGCATTGGGGATCCTATTTCTAATAAACTAGTGGAGTATTATAAGGATTCTTTCTCCCATCCTTATATTTCCGAATTTATTAATCGCGTCAGCCCTCGAATAAAAGAAGGGCATTTCGATGAGTTGACAGGAGTATTTGTCTTTGATAATATACAACCTGCTAATGGTATTGGTCGTCCTAATTTTAGTAATATTACAGAAATACCTTTTTATGATTTTTATGGGATAATGGGTGGAACACAAAAAATAAAAGTTGAAATGGAACTCAAAACAATTACTCAAAAAGGAATGAATTTAGTTAATTCACAGTCTTATGAGTACACGTATCAAAAATTGAATGCTACTTTTCATATTATTGATTGGTATGGTGCTGATGAAAATGATATTAACGGGACATCAACGCCCAAGTCTTTGAGTGAAAGCTTAAAAGCATTCTTTATGTTGCAACACTTTTGGGGGGTTGGGCACCCATTCCAAACTAGAATTTCTGCCAAACTGATAAACGAACTGACAATTAAATGAGAATCAAGCAAATTGCGATTTTTACGTTTCTTGTTATAATAATCTGTATCTACTATAACAAGAATCAATCGACTTGCCCGAGTTGTAAAAATGAACGAATGCATGTAGCGAACGTGTGTATGTCCGTTTCTTCCTACCCTGTTGTTTACAGAAAGCTAAATTGCTTTTGTGATATGCCAGCCGATTGGAAAAAACTTAGCTCGATAATTCAACAACTAAACTATTATAAAGACATCTACAACTTGAGATACCCAAAAAACAAATTGGGGACGAAAGATATAGCCTGTAGTGACGATGACGTACAAAGTGACGAGTTTAACGACAAAAATATCTTATTATATATTGAACAGGATACTTTAAGTACTGATTATGATGGAGCTTTAAAAACGCTATTTATTAATAATGGGACTGGTATTAACTATAAGACTGGAATATTAGACGTTGGTAATGATAGAAGACGAGTTATCCATAATCCCAATCGTGTTACTGTTAAATACTTAATGGAGTATGATGAGCTAAACGGTCAGACATTGATATCTTTTCAGCAGGCTATTCATTTTGATTCAGCCTATCAAAAGCAGTTTAAAGTAGTAGAATATCAATTAATTAGAAATGAAAACAACAAACATGAGGCTAGTATTCGCTATGAAAACTCAGGGACTAGATTCTATTTTGATGTTTTCTAAAGACCTGGAAGCGGAAGTAAATCATCTGTGATTCATTGTTTCCATTCTACACAAAATGATGATGACTAAAATAAAGATTGTTGTAGGTGTGCAACTAGGTGAACAGACTTAGACTACAAACGAAATTCTTTAATAGAACCAATCTGTTGTATCGAATAGCGTCATTTTTCTGAATGCTTGTGCAACGCACTAAACAATCTAAAAGGTTTAAAACTCAAAGTACCCATGCGTAACCATTACCCCACCCGCTTAACTTGTACTCTGCTGCTAACCGGCATTCTGACGATATCCGCCCACGGCCAAAAGCCAGGCATGGTCAGAATGATGGTAGCCGTACCTGCCAGCAGTTCGCCGATTAACCTATCCGATTTCAGCCTCCCCCCATATCCGGTAGAGCTGATTAACCTCGGCCTCAATCCTGAGGGAGCCCTGCGCTACCAGACCCTGATGCCCATTGCCGGGCGCATGGCGGCAACTACCGACGAGGCCAAACTAAAAGGATCTTTAGCACCACCCGCGGGCATATATCTCTATACGGGTGCCATTGATACACAAGGTCAGGTCACACCTGTACAGGCTGCGGTCTTCGCCCAGCCTGATACCCGTGTAAAGGTTTCTGACGATACTCCGATTGATTGGGCAGTTTGGGGGACTAAAGCCACCGATGGACCGTTACGATTACCCTATGGGGGCGGCTACGACCTGCTTCCATCAGTAGCCCGGCCTGGTCGACAGGTCAAACAGGTGTCATTGACAACCAGCGGTTCGGGCTTAAATTACGCCAACTATAGTCTTTACCCGACTTATCGGATCATCAATCGCTTTATCGATCCGGTGAGTATCCGGTTGGTGAGCCGACTGGAGGATGTGCCCCTGCAACAGGCAGCCAATCAGGAAAAACTACTACGGTACATTCCCGTCGAAGGTGATACGCCTGAAGATCGCGGTCGGGTTATTGCCGTATCCGCTTCGGCGAACCGGCCAACCCGTTTCGAAGGCGTTGCCACCCGCTTTGTCAAGGGCGACAAAAATGCATCGGCCAGGCAGGTAAGCCTGCTCACCTTCGACGATGCGGGCAACCTGCTGGGTGAGCAGGCGATCAACTTTCCGTATAGCCGGAAACTCGCTATGCGCCTGCCCGTTCACGATCCGGCGGGCAAGGTAGTGGGTACCTTCAGCGTGTTTGCTGATGGGGGCGGCAAAAAAGACGCCCGCGATCCCCAGGAAAATCGGTTTTCGGTTGTCGTCACCGACGAGCAGGGAAGCATCTGGAGTCAGTTTGAGTGGACTAATGGCGAAGGTAGTATCCGGGCCGTCATTCCTGCTTATGCGCTACGACGGGGAGACAACCTGCTGGTTTACAACAACAACGCTCAGAAGCTCCTCAAATCTGTCGAAGAAACATGGTTGTTCGACAAATCGGGTAAAGCTACTTTAGTGGGTAGTATGCCTTATGGCGAGGTGGCTGACCATTCCAGCCTGGTGGTCGACTCGCCCACCAACGTGCTGAGTGGAGCGCAACGGGCCGAGGCATCTAAACCCGGCTGGTTCAATTTTTCGGCGGGGCGCTATCTGGATTCTTTCACCGATGCTACCGGCGATATTTGGGTACTGTTCCAACGGCAGGACGACGCGCCTGGTGGTAGAGCAGTAGTAGCGGAATCCCCGGCTTCTTCACCCACCTCCAAACTGATGGGCTTTGCCAATAAACTCAACCAGATAGCCGGGCAGCCAAGCCGGGCACTAACACCTGTCACGGTAACGAGTGAATCGGGCAAAACCTACACCGATCTGTTTGTGCTGCATTTCGATGCAGACCTAAAGCTCAAGGAGCAAACCGTTGTTGAGCTCCCCTCAACTCCTGAACCTGTTCGATTCCAACGCTCGATTCGCTCAGAGGGATCAGCCGATTATGTACTGAGCAACTCGGCTACAACTTGGCTTCGGCTTCGGAAGGGGCCAACTGATCGGTTGTCGGTAAAGCGACTCAGTCCGTACGAAAGTGTTTCGATAACGATACCTGATCGGGATAATTTTTTACTTGATGCAGCCTCTGGCAAGATTTATGTACTGTGTGGAATACCCAGAAAGCCCGGTCTGGGACAATTGCTGACGTATAATCTCGATTAAGTTGATCCACTAACCGCTTCCTTAAACAACTCCACTTTTCGGCAACTCCATCATCGACCAAACCAGGTCGACAGGGCCGTTACTGTGCTTACTGTATGAACGCTATGGCTACTTCTCTAAGACGCCTGCTCGGAGTTCTTTGTCTCTGGGCTACCCTTCTGCCCGTCACGCGGGCAGCAATTGCCCCTGTTGATGACGGCCTGCCTATGCCCGCCAAACCGGCCTGGGGAGTGGGGCAGAGCACATTGGCTCCGGCTCTGGTGATCACCATGGCGGAAACCAAAGCCCGTTTAGCGGTTCGTACGGCCTACCTGCAAACCGAAGCTCAACAGTATGGAGCCATCGTGGGTGCAGCTGCTCAGGCCGAACGCGACACCGCAGCTGGCCTGTTCAGTTTTCTCGACAGCCGGGGTGGCTTTGTCGATAGCCTGCGGGGTAGCGATCTGACGGTACTGCCAGTTGGCATTCGAAAAACTATAGCGAGTGGTAATGGCACGTTGGATATTGGTATTCTGAAAGTCCGTTTCCTGGCCGACCGGGCCTTACTGACGGTTTATGTCCGGCTGAAAATTCCTTCTCCCGACCCTAACTCCAGCATCAAAGAGCGGGAGTTGTTCTTTGGGGCCGATGATGTGGTCTTTAGCCGGGCTGGCGGGCTGGCAGGGGATTTCAAACTAGTGCTATTAGGTGATTTTATCCAACCCCTGGGGAACATGACCTTACGCTTCAAAGGAGGCTTGAATCGTTATACCGGTGCCACCGATGATCTGACCTATGCCAATGTCAGTTGCCAGGAGTTGACGGGGTTACGTGTATCGGGTGATGTGCTCTTTTCCCGGTCGATGCTGATTCCCATCAATCCCCAAACCGGTGATGAATTGCCTGGTCAGATCAATGCTTCCTTTAGCATCGATGCCCCCGACTTCAATGATATGCTGGCTAGCCTTAGTTTTAGCCAACCGTTCGCGATTGCCAAATACCCCAAGTTTGGCTTCTCATTAACCGGTGCTTTTTTGGACCTGAGCGATAAACGAAATTGGCCGCAGATCGAGAATAATTTTCCGCCCGGCTATTTCGATAATCCGCAGAACCAGTTAGCGGATGACTCCCCCAGTCATATCAACTGGCGGGGCGTTTATGTCCAGGAGTTCAGCTTAATCCTCCCCAAAGAGTTCAAACCGGCGGACAGTTCAGGGAGACTCGCGATTACGGCGAACAATTTATTGATTGATCGGCAGGGCGTTAGCGGCCAGATTGGAATGCACCGGCCCACCAACCCGTATGCCATGACGGCTTCTGGCTGGGCCATGTCGCTGAGCGATTTTGAGTTAAGTTTTGAGAAGAGCCGCTTGATTGGTGGGGCCTTTGGTGGGTTCCTGAAACTGCCCATTGCCCCTGATTCACCCATCCGTTACGATGGCTACATCGATGATACAGACAGCTATGGCCTACGGCTGGCAAACGTCAGCACGCTCGCCATCTCCATGTGGCGAGCCCAGGCAGATCTGCTCCCTAATTCCAGTGTTGAGCTGAAAGTTGTCAATGGTGAGTTTAAACCCAGGGCCATACTGCACGGAAAATTAGGCGTCTACACCAACCTGAGTGGTGACCAGAAAAGCCAAAGCGATGCCTCCTTTAAGTTCGAAGGCATTAACTTCTCGGGTCTGGTTCTGCAAACCGAACGTCCGTATATTCAGGCTACTTCCTTTGGCTACGAAGGGGATGTCAAACTAGCGGGCTTCCCTGTCACCATCCATGGCATCAACGCCCTGTTTCAGGGCGACTCGGTAGGTCTGGGTATCAACATGGAAATCAACCTGATGGAAGGCTCGTTTGGTGCTCAAACCGCCTTCACGGTTCTTGGCCAGATAGAAACAGGCGCCATTCACCGCTGGTCGTTCAAACGGGTTAAATTATCAGAGGTCTGCGTGGGCGGTACCGCCAGTACCTTTAGCCTCTATGGCTGCGTCGAGATCTTTGAGAATGATGCGATTTATGGGACTGGATTCCGGGGCGGAATCAGCTTTGGCATGGCCAAACCAACCAAAATTCAGATCGATGCCGTAGCCACATTCGGTTCAAAATCCGGTTCAGAAGATTTTCGCTACTGGTATGTAAGTGGTGGAGCTTCTGTACCCAACATCCCGCTAGCGGGTCCCCTTCAGATTAATTATGTCTACGCCGGGGCTTATCATCGCATGCGTCCCTCATCGCATACACGCCAATTGACCGTGAGGAGTTTCAAAGGATTATCAATCCCCATCGTTCTCCCTACCTACGAACCCGACAATACGATGGGATTTGGCTTCAAAGGCGGGATTGGCGTAGTGGCTGTCTCCAACGATTTATTTGAAGGCTCGGCAGGATTTGAAATGTTGTTCAATCGGAATGGTGGCTTAAACAGCGTCGGGCTATATGGCGACTGCGCCTTAACAGCAGGGCGAACGGATAAAACCGACAATGCCAGTTTCTTTGCTACCAAACAGAGCATTCTCTATAGTAAGCCCTATAAAGTAGCAGAGACGTTTGATAATGCGGAACTGGATCGCAAAGCCAGAGAAGAATACATGGCAGCCAGTAATGCCAGCGTAGCTCCCCTCTATGCACGACTGGTTTTACTCTATGATAATCAGAATAGCATTTTCAAGGGTACTTCCGACGCTTATGTCAACATCAAAAATATTGTGTACGGCGGAGGACCCGGCAACCGGTTGGGCCTGATCGATCTGTATTTTGCTCCTGATCAATGGCATATCTATCTGGGTACCATTGCTCAGCCCTTCGATTTAACCATTGATTTTGGTGTCAAGGCATCGACCCGTGCCTACATGATGGCGGGCTATGGTATTCCTGAAATGCCGCTGCCCCCGGCTGAAGTCCGGAATGTAATTGGTCGTGAGCTTCGGCAAACCCGCACGGCTGACGAAAAACGAAGCTTACTCTTGGTCAGGGGTTTGCTTTTGGAGCCAGCATGAACCTGAAGATAGGCGGTTGCGCCTGGGTTGGGTGTCTGGAAGCGCAGGCGCTGGCGGGTTTTGACATCATGTTAAAAGACTATCAGGGGGCTTATTGTGGGCGTAATCCAGTTGGTGTCAATGGGTGGTATGGCCGCGGCCAGATCTATGCCCTGGCCAATGCCGGGTTGAGCGTATTCGGCTTTAAGCTCATCAGTGCTTCAGCGGCTGTTCTGCTGGATGGGGGCATTCCCAATCCCAGCTGGTTTCGGGGTACGCTGGCCGCCCAGGTTAAGTTGCTCTTCGTCAAACCACGAATTTCCTTCAGCATTCAAGCTGGGGATGCCTGCGAAATATAGCTGTACTACTCGATTGACTCGCTGATGCTTTTGGCAGAACTATGATGCTCAAATATATACACACCTTATTGATTGCCTTCGTGCTATGGCCATTAACCGGCTTACAAGCCCAATCAGAAACACAGGCGCAGGCGGTTCAAACATTAGCCCGCGCTCAGGCCAACCAGATTTTACTTCGTTGGGAACCCTCTACTGAACCCTTGTGGACGGCCGGCATCCGACAGGGTTATTATGTGGAACGAAAGGTCGTATTTCGTAATAATGCCGCTGTAACCGAATCCTTTATCCGGTTAACGGCACAACCCGTTGTGCCAGCTAGTACATCCACATGGACCCCGTATCTCCTGCCAGACAGTGCCCAGCATCAGACACTCTACCGGCTGGTTACTGGCCAGGATACGGTAGCTACGGGTGCCGATAGTGCCAATCTGATCAGACCCCCAGGCGAGCCTGACTCGTTCCGACGCTTTTTCTTTGGTTTGCTGGCGGCCAGCCAGAGCTATTCAGCGGCTCGTCTGGCGGCACTGGGCTACATTGACACAACTGTGCAATCGAATGAGCGCTATATATACCGGGTCGTTCTGGTTAGTCCGCCAGCTGGACTGGCCATTGATTATGCAGAAACTGCACCGATTGGCCTCGCGGATTATACACCATTACCGCCACCCATGAAACCCAAGCTGACGTTTGAACGCTATTACGCCAGTTTGAAATGGCTCCATGATTCCCTGCAATCACCGCCCTACATCAGCTACTGGATCGAACGGTCGCTGGATGGAACCCAGTTTACGCGGGCCAATGATCGCCCCTTCGTGCTGCTCGACGACTCCACGAATCTGTACACCTATAAAGACCCAGTACCCAAAGGGCGCAAAACGTACTATTACCGAATTATTGGAAAAACACCCTTTGATGAGCTACAGAGCTCACCCATAGCGATCGGGCAATCGAAGGATACACTAGTCTTTGCGCCCCGCATCAAAACCTTACGCCTACAGCCCAATAACCAGGTCTATATGAGCTGGCAATTCCCCGGCGATACGGCGCTTAGCCTGCCTAGTCAGGCTGGTGCTGATTCACTCCTGAAAAGCTTCTTTATCAGTGTAGCGGCCAAACCTGCGGATAAACCGGTTACCGTTCAATACAATATTGATCCAAAAGATACGCTGGCCTACATAAACAATTATATGGGTAAAGTACCCGGCGGCTCTACGCTTTATTTTACGATTGGGGCCGTTCGGCAGGATGGCGATACGCTCTTGTCGGCATCCATATTTGTTGAACCCCTGGACACCATTGCTCCCGCGAAGCCAGTTGGCTTACAAGGGCGTATTGATACCAATGGGCAGGTCTATTTAAGCTGGCATCCCAATGAAGAGTCTGATTTACTGGGCTATAAAGTATTTAGAAGTCAACGAAAAGGAGAAGAAGCATCAGCTATCTCCGATACAACCCTGTTGACGCATGCTGAGTTTACGGACCATGTTGTGCTCAATAGCCTAAATCCTACGCTTCTCTATCAGGTCAAAGCCCTTGATAAACACTATAATATGTCCGTCATATCCGATCCGATTGAGTTGCTTAAACCCGATATCATTCGGCCAACGGCTCCACTTTTTGTCTCGGATACGTTGCAAAATGGCCAGTTGACCCTGTCCTGGGCCCTTAGTTCTTCTTCTGATGTCGTGCGTCAACTACTACTCAGGCGGGAGACAGCCACAGCTCCCTGGCAATTGCTAGCCACGCTGGCGACTACGCAAGCAAGTTATGCCGATGCCCGTATCCAGCCGTCCAGGAGTTATCAATACCTGTTACTAGCCCAGGATGCAGCCGGAATGAATTCAGACTCGACGAGTATCCGTCGTATTGAAATACCGGCTTCACAAGGTGCAGGCCACCCCCTCTTAACGGCATTCAATGCGCAACCCGATGCGAATCTGCCAGGTATTCGACTGAGCTGGAGCTATACCGGAACGGAGGTTAGTGAATTTCAACTGTATCGGGCGACTGGTACCAAATCATTTGGCTTATGGAAAATGGTCGCTGGATCAGCATCATCAACGGATGACGGAGAAGCAACGACTGGCGGTACTTATCGCTATAAAATTCAGGCCGTTTTTAAAGAGGGTAGTGTTTCCAATTGGCAATCGGCCTCTGTTTCGTTGGGGAGCTCCAGTACCCTGACGCCTGGGCCTTCTCCCTATGTGCAGCGTACGCCGATGGCTCAACAGGCATCAGTAGGTAAACCATTCACCTACACCCTTCTCGATTCAGTCTTTGCCGATCCCGATCAAAGCGGCCTTGTTGTCAGTATTTTACAGCAGGGGCTTCCTGCTGGGTTAGCCGTATCGGGTACGACACTTGCGGGGATTCCCCTTCAGGCCGGTAATTATACCGTTACGTTACAAGGCATAAAACCTACCGGGTATAAAGTGGCGACTTCGTTCCCGCTAACAGTCAGTGAATTACCTGTAGCCGTTAGCGGAATCCCCAATCTGACAGTAACCATTGGGCAGTCCTTCAGTTATACCGTACCCGATTGGGTATTTGCCAGTGTCGAAGGCCAAACTCCTCAACGATCTATTTTACCGATTGGGCTACCCAGCGGAGTAACGGCTAATGGGTTGAGCCTACAGGGGACCGTGAGTAGTCCGGGGCCCTACACGATCACCGCTCAGGCTCAAAACACGCAGGGAGGCACCTCGACCGTTAGCTGGCTGTTGGTCGGTAACCAGCCTCCCCAAGTACAAACACCCGTAAGTTCATTGAGTGTTTTGTGGGGACAAGTCGTTTCCTGGACACTACCAGCCACCACGTTCCAGGATGTGGATGGTCTGCTGGTGGATATCCGGATTCGGGCAACGGGATTACCGGCGGGTTTATCGATACGCCAAAATCAATTAATTGGTGTCCCAACGACTACGGGAACCTACACCTTAACCGCCATCGCAACCGATAACGGTTCAGCGACTACAGAAACAACATTCCAGCTACAAATTGCCCAGGCGGTCAATCAACCACCGATAAGTACGATGGCTCCTCCTCAACCTGAGGGCTTAGTGGGCGACAGTTTAACGTATTCCCTGCCCGAAGGTCTATTTTTTGATCCCGATGGGCGAATTACTACGCTAACGCTGACGGGGCCATTACCAACGGGCGTAACGCGTTCGGGGCTTACGTTGAGAGGTATACCTACCCAAAGTGGCTCCTTTTCCCTGACCGCTACGGCTACCGATGATCGAGGAGGCACGATCAGTAGCCCGGTTATTCTAACGATTAGCGGGTTAACTGCTCCTTCGACTACGATTGTCTTAGCTGGGTCAACGACCGTATGTAGCGGTAGCTCAGGATTATTGTCGGCAACAGACTGCACGGGTATACTGACCTGGAGTAATGGATCTACGGGTGCGAACATACTCGTCACTCCCGTGATCACGACTACGTATAGCGCCACTTGCTCGAGTGCGGGGCAAACAATTGCCGCGGCCAATACGGTTACCATAACGGTGACACCTCAGCCCGCTTCTCCGCTGATTACAAGTACCACGATTTGTAGTGGTGGCTCGGCGACCTTATCAGCCATCAATTGCACTGGTTCGCTGGTTTGGAACACCGGTACTGTTTCTGCCAGCCTGGTCGTAAGTCCAGTGACAACTACTGTTTACAGCGCTACTTGTCAGGCAGGAGCCTGTTCTAGTGAACCAGGGAACGGAACGGTAGTCGTTGATGCTCAGCCTACCGCCAGTATTACCGGAAATCTGACTAGTTGTTCAGGTCAAAGTACCACATTAACGGCAAGCGGTGGCAGTATCTATCGTTGGAACACTGGCGCGACCACAACTGTTATTGAGGCCAGTACTGAGGGGACTTATAGTGTGACAGTTAGCAACGGGACAGGTTGTTCAGCAATAACCAGTTCTAATGTTAGCATGTTTACGCCTACTTCACCTAATATAGCAGCCTCCTCAACAGCTATAACGGTCGGGCAAAGTGTAACCTTAACGGCTAGTGGGTGTAATGGAACGGTTAACTGGTCAACGGGTTCATCGGGTACTCGATTGGTTGTTAGTCCATCCGTTTCGACCACCTATTCAGCAAACTGTCGACTTGATTCCTGTTCCAGTGCATCCTTGCCAGTATTGATTACGGTAAACCATGCCCCAATCGTACAAACTGCTCTTTCGCACCAAACCGTGGTAGCCAGTCAGTCGTATAGTTATACGATTGACCCCACTACATTTAGCGATCCTGATGGGCAGGCGTTGACCATAATGGTGTCGGGACTTCCTCCGGGATTAAGTTTCAATGGGAGTACACGCGTCATCAGTGGTGTTCCGACGACAGCAGGTTCAACCACCATAACCGTGACGGCTACGGATGCAGGGAACCTGTCGGTCAGTACGGCTTTTGTGCTAACGGTGAACCCAGCCTCGTTTGCGATCACAGGTGTAACGCTGGTGAACTGTCAGACCCTTTCCGCAGGACAACGCTCGATTACCTTCTCGCCACAATATGTTGGACTAACCGGGCAACCCGTATCCTTTTCTGTTGTGAATGAAATGGCCCCTACGACCAACTCTGGCCCCTACACGTTAAACCTGTATACCGATAATGCCAGTATTACCTTGCAAGCGGTTCAGAATGGCGTATCCAGTTCCTATGTCTACAATTGGCTGGCAGCCTGTAATGGGACACTAGCGCCTAATCAGGCTCCGACTGTCGCTAATACCATTCCGTCTCAAAGCGGAGCCGTCGGACAATCCTTTAGCTTTGGCATTCCTGATAATATCTTTGCCGATGATGATAACGTGAATAACCTAACCTTATCGGTAAGTGGACTGCCATCTGGGCTCACCTTTACGAGCGGCACAGGCAACATCAGTGGTGTTCCGACGACAGCAGGTTCAACCACCATAACCGTGACGGCTACGGATGCAGGGAACCTGTCAATTAGCACTCCGTTTGTTTTAACGATCAATACAAGCTCGGCCTCGTTTGCGATCACAGGTGTAACGCTGGTGAATTGCCAGACCCTTTCTGTAGGGCAACGATCGATTAGCTTCACGCCACAATATGTTGGCTTGAATGGGCAACCCGTATCCTTTTCTGTTGTGAATGAAATGACCCCTACGACCAACTCTGGCCCCTACACGTTAAACCTGTATACCGATAATGCCAGCATTACTTTACAAGCGGTACAAAGTGGTATCACTAGTAGTTTTGTGTATAACTGGCGGTCAGCATGCCCCTAGACATAAGCTTGTAATCGATTCCTATAGATTTAGGAAGATCAAGTCGTTATAAGCAACTAAACAAATTAGGCTAAACTGTTTTATTATGCAGCCTGGGCCTTAAATGATGTAGGTAACTTGCTAATCATGAATAATTGAGTTTGCGTAAATTACTCAGATGCCATCCCAATCACGAATTCCGATACTGCTGCCTGACCTTCAGTATGGAGGCAAAAAGGCTGTGTAGTCAAATCCATTGTCACCCAGCGGAAGGTCTTTCGGTACATGATCAGCTACTGACTAACAGTTTTTGAAAAGGACTAACTGGTGGGCTTTATATGTCAGAATAGAAAAAGTTAAAGGCCCAATGACCATCACTTACACTATTTATTAGCAAGCTTTACGAAGGTCATTGCTGCCTATTTCTGGGTGTGGGGCGTAAAGGTCGTCTGCAGGTGGTATTGGGCCACTTATTGGCCGCGATTCTGCTACGCAGTTTTTCTCTCCATCGCTTCTTCCATCGAAGCGCCAGACTTGATTGACCTGCTGGCCGGGGAAACAAAAAAATCTGCGGGTCGAATAACTTACTTCGTCATTCAACCCGCAGATTTTTAATACACTATACTGTTTAAGATTTTCGCTTAGAGGTGTGCCAGGGTTTCTAATCTTGCAAATAATAACCGTGGCACACCTCTAAGCGAAAATCTTAATGTTTTATTTCGTTAGCTTTTCGGTTACAACCCGTTCCAGATATTCCCGGATTGGCTGAATTTTGATCTGACTTAATACATCCTGAGAGAACGCATAAAGCAACAAGGTCCGGGCTTCATCTTTTGGAATACCCCGCGACCGCATGTAAAACAACGCTTCATCGTTGAGCTGGCCAGTTGTGGTTCCGTGCGAACATTTCACATCGTCGGCAAAAATTTCCAGCTGTGGTTTCGTGTTCATCGACGCACCCAACGACAGCACTACGTTCTTGCAGGATTGATACGCATTGGTTTTCTGCGCATCCGGACGAACGTAAATCTTACCATTGAACACACCTGTGCTGTTGTCATCCAGAATGCCTTTGTAGAGTTCATTGCTGTAGGAGTTCGGCATTGCATGATCAACAAGCGTATGATTATCTACGTGCTGGCGGCCATTGGGCATGTACAGGCCATACATGAATGCTTCAGCATGTTGACCGTTCAGAACAATATTCAGGTTGTTTCGAACAAAGTTGCCATTGAGCGTTACCGTAGCCGAATAAAAATGACTGTTATCGGCCTGATTTACCTGCGTAGTGCCAATGTGGTAGGCTTGCTGAGTTTCATCCTGCACTTTATAATACTGCATCCGGGCTTCGCGATCCAGTACGATTTCAGTCACTACGTTAACAAAACTGGAACGATCGCCCAGCGTACGGAATGATTCGGCCACCATTACCTCCGCATTTTTCCCTAAAATAATAAGGTTACGCGGCTGAGAAGCCACATTTTGATCACGTGCGTCAGTAATGAACCGCAAAATAATGGGTTGCTCAACCGTCTTGTTGTCAGGAACACGGATCACTACGCCATCGTTGGCCAAGGCCGTATTCAAGGCAGTAAACGCATTATCCTTATAGTCGGCATAACGGGCAAAGTGAGTACCTATCAGACCCGGATCGGCCTTGATCGCTTCGGCAAAGCTCGTAATCTGTACCTGTTCGGATGGGCTGACAATGCGCGAAAGTTTGGACTGATAGCGACCATTGATGAAGTACAGAATATTCCCGTCAAGATTCGGAATTTCGAGCGGAGCCAGATCATCTGCCGTCAGTGTCGTTGTACTATCAAGATCAAAAGCCTCTTTAAACAACCCACTGACATTAGAATATTTCCATTCTTCGTGGCGAATAGTCGGAAACCCCAGCAGATCGAACTGGTTCAAAGCCGCCCGACGAAGCTGATGCAACGGGGTTTTACTTTCCCCGTTCATGCGCTCTTCATTGGTTCGGAAAGCCGCCAGGAGCTGGTTCTTAAAATCGTTATATGATGCGTAAGAAGGATTCATCTTTTTAATTATAAATGATGACCGGGTTGCCGGTCATCATTGAATTTATACGGCTTCGGCTTTAATCCAGTCGTAACCTTTTTCTTCCAGTTCGAGTGCCAGTTCTTTCGGGCCCGATTTAACAATGCGGCCTTTATACAATACGTGCACATAATCTGGAACGATGTAATCCAGTAAGCGTTGGTAGTGCGTTACAACGATCGTTGCCCGTTCCGGCGATCGAAGCTTATTGACACCGTCGGCTACGATACGCAAAGCATCAATATCCAGACCCGAATCGGTTTCGTCCAGAATCGCTAATTTGGGTTCGAGCATAGCCATCTGGAAGATTTCGTTCCGCTTCTTTTCTCCGCCCGAAAAACCCTCGTTCAGCGATCGGCTTAACAGGGACTGATCGATATTGACGAGCTTCATTTTCTCTTTCATCAGTTTCAGAAACTGTACGGCGTCGAGCGGTTCCTGTCCGCGATATTTACGGATCTCATTCATGGCCGTCTTCAGGAAGTTCGTTGTACTGACTCCCGGAATCTCGACCGGATACTGAAACGCCAGGAAAATTCCTTCAGCTGCCCGATCTTCGGGGGCCATCTCAAGAAGGTCTTTACCGTCGAATAATACGCTGCCACCTGTTACTTCATAATCTTCACGACCGGCCAATACGGATGCTAACGTACTCTTGCCTGCGCCGTTTGGACCCATAATCGCATGAACTTCACCGGCATTGACTTCAAGGTCGAGGCCTTTTAATATTTGTTTGTCGCCAATGGAGGCCTGTAAATTGCTGATCGATAACATAATAGAATATAGCGTGACGGCTAAATGAAGCCGCAAAGATAGCAGATGAAACAGTATCTGCTTTGTGGTGATAACAAAATCGGGTGCTTAAAAGTTGAGGGAGGTCAGGTTTATTGTAAACAGCCCATTTTCTTCGCAGAAGGCTAATCGTGTTACTTCAGATATTTCTCCGCTGGCGCTAAAATAGTATGTCGCGGAAAATCAATACCCTGGTAGCTGGCAGGGGCGTTTGGATCGCCACTGATGTATTTAGGAAGCTTGGGATAAGGATAGATCGGGCGTTGAAATCGTATGCCATTTGCCGGAACTCCGCCGGTAAAAGCGGTTGCCGTAAATTTATCCGGAGCGATGCCTTGCTCAACCCACTGGATCAGTGCCGTCAGGACGTCATGGTCGCTGTCCTGGGGAACATTGAGGGCCAGATTTTGCCCGCAATCGTTTAAGCCTGGCCCTCCGCTACAGTGCGCCATTCCCGGTATCAAAAAGAAACGGAAAAAGTCGCCGGTTGGCTTCGTTCCACCCTGTGCCTTAATCACTCGTTCGTAGTAGTTAACTGCGTCCTGAAACGGAACCAATGGATCGGCGGTCCCTGCATACATTAAAATTTTTCCACCCCGCTTTTTCAGTAACTCCAGGTCAGGATTGTTCGCGTTGAGGATTGGTGCCAGTAAGGAATCCATTTTGGCCTGATCCTGATCAAAATCGAACCGGGTATAATCGAAATTAGCCCCAAATGTCCATTTATATTGGTAAAAAAGAGAGGGCGGTGCCTGATTTGGATTCTGTTGGTATTCGATACCCGACGCTATATTCTCGCTCCCGAGAGGTAGCGGTGTGTAAATCCGTTCGCCCGTTCTGGGATTGGTCGGCCCGGCATAGATTTTTTTCAGTGCGGTCAGTTGAGCACTGGTAAGACAAGTGCCATCATCGGTGCCCTCCGGACATTTAGGGAGCGTTTCCGGATCGAACTTGCAGAGCCTGGGGTCGGTCAGAAAATTATCGCCGGGTGCTCCACCATCTTTACCAGCACAGGCTTTGACGACAGCGTTGGTGATTAACGCTATTTTCTCTTTTGGAAGGAATCCACTACCGGGTATCTGGTTGGTTACCTTGTAGTTCCAGACAAAGCCTGTGTGGAGGTGAGTTCGATTGTTGGCAGGAGCACCGGCAAGTATTCCGTTATAATCGTCCGGATACCGCTGCGCTTCCATTAATGCTTGCTGGCCACCCGTCGAGCAGCCCGCGAAGTAAGCATGATGAAACGGTTTTTTATAGTAAGCCTGTGTGATCGCCTTGGCCGTCGTTGTCATCTCGTGCGTGGCCCGGTGACCAAAATCTGTCCATCGTTCGGGGTGGCCAACGGCATCGTTGGCGTTGGGCGAAGTCCCCATATCGGTGTTGGTTGTGGCAAATCCGCGTTTTAACCCATTGGCCAGTGATCCATAGGCAATAGCGCCTGCTCCTCCACCCGTACCTGTACCCAGAAAACGGCCATTCCAGTTGGTTTGTGGCAGCCACACTTCGATCCGAATCATTGATTCCGGAGTAGGTTTTAAGGTGGCGGCAACCCGGCAAAAAGCGGGGAGGTTCGTGAGTGCCTGCGTACTCCCTGGTGGCGTGAACGCTCCCGCATCGACACATTCCGTTGTTGTGATGGTTGCTCCTGGAAACGCTATGTTTGCCAGCTGTTGACAAGGACAATCAACGACCGACCCTTTACTCGTCGAATTATTTTGGCCATTTAGATGGCTAATACAGAGCAGTAAAAAGAGCGCTACGACGAAGAGAGAGGTTTTATAAATCATGTTAGTGACTAGTTTTCAACATAGTACAATCCAGGACTTTGGCTTGGAGCCATGCCACCATTGCCGTGCCACGGTTACTGATGATGGGCAAACAAACCGTGGCACGGCAACGGTGGCATGCAAAGTCCTGACAATCGTTTCGCAATGTCGTCTTTAGCGTTTCCAATACCGTTCCCGCAATTCGTTTTTGAGAATTTTTCCTGCTATGTTCTTCGGTAATTCATCGACCAGCATTACCGCAGCGATCTTCTGATATCGGGCTTCTATGTTTTTATTCGCCCAGTCGGTTAGTTCGGTAACAGAAACTGTTGCCGTCAGCCGGATGGCCGCAACGGGCGTTTCGCCCCAATCGTCGTGCGGGATACCAAAAACAGCAACCTCAGCTACGGCCGGATGACGAATGATAATTTCTTCAATATCTTTCGGGTAAACGTTTACCCCACCCGAAATAATCAGGTCTTTCTTACGACCCGCCAGGAAAAGGTATCCGTCCTGGTCTACATAGCCCAGATCGCCGGTGTAAAGCCAGCCATTCCGAAGCGCATCGTCGGTTAAAGCTGGCTTTTTATAATAACCCGACATCAGAAAAGGTGCCCGACCAATGATTTCGCCTACTTCACCTATTGGGCGTTCATGCCCATCGTCGTCCACAATTTTCATCTCCGAAAACCAGATAGGTCGCCCGACCGAGCCGGTTTTTTCGGCCGAAACGGTTTTATCCAGCACCGTAATGAAACCTTCTGTTAGCCCATATAACTCGTAAAATGTATCCGGAAACCGACGGATCAATACTTCTTTCTGTTCATTCAGCAAAGGTGCCCCCACCGACAGAATGTATTCGATTGTGGGCAATGTATCGATGGTAAATTCTGGATAATGCAGGCACGATGCGATCTGTGTAGGAACTAGTATCGTGTGCGTTACGCCCTCGCTGGCTATAGTCCTGATCACTGACTGGGTTGTAAATTCCCTGAGCAATATGTACGTGCAGCCAATGAACATGGCAGGCATAAACGTGAGCATAGCCCCGTTGAATACGATAGCCCCCGAGTGCATAATGACACTTTCGGGACGAATGCGGAAGGCGTTCGCAAAAAGAGACCCATACATGGAGCGGACGAAGTGGGAATGCATAATGCCCTTGGGCGATCCGGTTGTGCCACTGCTATACATGATATTGTACAGATCATGACCAAGGAGGTCAGGCGAAGGTGGATCGTTAGCCGGAGCGGTTCTCCACAAATCAGCATACGACTGCCAGCCGGTTTGTGCTCCGTCGGTCAGCCAGTAATTTTTAGCGGGAATCGTTAATTCGCTCCGAACTTCGTCGAGAAATGGCGCATGGGCAGTATCGGTCAGGACGATAGATGAATCGGCATCGTTAAGCAGGTTGACCAATCCATTCCCTCGTACCAACGGGCTCATGGGTACGAGCACTGCACCCAGCTTGGATACGGCCCAGAACGCTTCATACAGTTCGCGACTGTTCGGTAATACGGTCGCTACCTTGTCACCTTTACCAATACCTGCCATCAGCAACGCATTAGCCATCCGGTTAACACTCTGGTTCAGGTCGGCAAACGTAAGGCGTACATCGCCAAAGACGAACGCCAGGTGGTTGGGCCGGAACTGAGCGTGCTGTGTCAGCCAATGATTAATGGTAAGCGGATACATGCAAATGTGTTTGACAACTGCTTTAGGATTTTACTCGCACATCAATTTTCTGTGCGCTGCCAATGGCTGCGAAGCGCCCAGAAAATTGATGTGCGACTAGTTTTCCTCGAAAG
This sequence comes from Spirosoma endbachense, assembly GCF_010233585.1. Classification (NCBI taxonomy): domain Bacteria; kingdom Pseudomonadati; phylum Bacteroidota; class Cytophagia; order Cytophagales; family Cytophagaceae; genus Spirosoma; species Spirosoma endbachense. The sequence goes on along the minus strand of NZ_CP045997.1, from coordinate 7,131,283 downwards.
AGGCATTGTTAAAAGGATGTCGGACGATAGTACGTAAAGCAGAGTACACCTGCTTATCTCCTGATTTAACAGCTAATTTCCCTCTTTCCACCGGTAATAGTCATCTGCTTTGCCTACCAACTGAAACTAGTGTGGTTGGTGCAGGCTACAGGTTCATGCCACCCGTTAGCTCAATGCGCTGCCCATTGACCCATTTGGCCTCTTCGCTGCACAGGAATGCCACTACGCCACCAATATCGTCGGGCAGACCGACCCGCCCCAGAGCCGTGATGCCAGCTACATACTCGCGTATGGCTGGGGTATCTTCCATAGCTCCTCCGCCAAAAACAGCACCGGGCGCTACCACATTGGCCGAAATACCTCGCCCGCCCAACTCAAGAGCCAGATACCGGGTAAATACGTCCACCGCTCCTTTCATGATCCCGTAAGCCGAGGCACCAGCGTAGGAATACCGCGTTACGCCAGACGAGATATTGATGATCCGGCCGCCGTCGTGTAGAAAAGGCAATGCCTTTTGAGTCAGAAAATAGACGCCTTTAAGATGAATATTCATCATCTCGTCAAACTGGGCCTCCGTAGTGTCTGTAATAAGGGCCGAAAGGCTCGTACCGGCATTGTTAATGAGATAATCGAAACGATCTGTTCCAAACCTGGTTTGCAACGTTGAGACGACTTGTTGGAAAAAAGTGTCGAAAGTGCTGGTGTCGGCCGTGTTGAGGGGTAAAGCCACGGCTTTACGGCCAAGAGATTCTATTTCTGTTACAGTGGTTTGCGCTTCGGCCTGATTGCTGCGGTAGGTCAGTAGTACATCAATTCCTTTTTGGGCCAGGCTCAGGGCAATATTTTTGCCGATACCCCGGCTTCCACCGGTTACCAGTGCGATTTTGTCAGTTGTCATTTGGTTTCTCTTTTGCTTAAACTAAACAGTGCAAAAGTCCGCCAATCGAAGAGTTAGGTGTTTGTCTCAGTCAATCTGTTTTATGTATAATTCAAACTATTGACCTGCGTACGGAACGCACCTGGTGCAAAGGAGGTCTCCCGTTTGAAGAATTTGGCAAAGTGCGCAACATCAGCAAAACCAAGGCTGTCGGCAATGTTGGCGATGGTCCAGTCGGTTTGGGTCAACAAGCCCTTCGCTTCCTGCACGATGCGCCCGGCTATAAGATCGGTGGTCGTGAGTCCGGTTGTTTCCTTGAGTACCTTGTTTAGGTGATTGACATGAACTGCCAGGTGATCGGCATAGTCTATGGCTGTACGTAGGCGTACTTGCTGTTGCGGATTTTCGATTGGGAACTGACGCTCCAATAGCTCAATAAACAATGATGTTAACCGGGCCGATGCATTGTGGTTAGGGTGCAAAACAGTGCCAGACTGTAACTTCTGGCCAATGTGAATCAATTGCAGCACGTAGGTGCGTATCAGATCATATTTATAGGCGTAATCGGAAGCCATTTCGGCCTGAATCTGTTCGAAAATAGCCTGTACGCGTAGGAAATCCGTTTCGGACAGGCTGTAGATCGGGTAACCCGGTGCCTTGAAAACGGGCAGTTCGTCCAGCAAGACCCCGCTTTTGGTTGGCTGAAGAAACTCGGCCGTAAAGACACAGAACTGCCCGGTTTGCCGCCCTTCCGGTAACCAGTAAAAAGGAATTTTTGGCGTTGAGAAAATCAGCGTAGGCCGCGCGATTTCGATGGTGTCGTTAACATACTGAGCCTGGCTTCGACCAGTCAGAAGGCTGATTTTGTAGAACGCCCGGCAAGCATATGGCAGCGCAGGTTTCTCAGGCGCCGTTTGGGCGAGATCGGTCAGGCTGAACACGTTAAAGTGCCCTACTTCCTGCTGGATATCGCGCGGCAGTAGGGCACTTAAATCAGTCGATAAGCCGGTCGACAGCCGGAAACAAAGCTCTTCAAATGAGGTCGTATCCATGAATCCTGATCTTGTATAAATCAAAGATACGAAGAAATGCCTCGTTTAGGAAAGCACATGGTTTAACACCGATCGGTTTTCAGATGTCCACTCATTATTTGCTGACGCGCCCCGGTTCGCGAACATTGGCACCCGTTCGTTTTTGTAAATCATCGCCCAGATCCGCTCTGGCTTCTTCGGCCAGTTTCTCGAGTTTGGCGACCAGCTCAGGATGTTGTTCCCGAACATCATAGCGCTCGCCGGGATCGCGACGAAGATCATACAGACCTGCCGGAAATTCATGAGTCTCCGTACTTGGACCTGGCTTACCTCCCTGGCCCGGCAAAAATCCTTCATACGTTCGGCCGGGATGAGGGAACACTAGTTTCCAATCACCTTGTCGAACCGCTTCGAGGCTGTTTTTTCGGTAATAATAGTAGAAGTGATCACGGGGTGTTACGGTGTTGTCACCTTTTAATAACGTAATCCAGTCGACACCGTCAATTTGTTGTTTCGGTAAGCGTGCTCCACAGAGTTTTACCACCGTTGGCAGAATATCCATCGTTGTCAGTAACTTGTTACATACCCGACCGGCAGGCACAACACCTGGCCAGCGAACCAGACAGGGAACCCGGTGGCCACCTTCAAATGACGTTCCTTTCCCTTCCCGGAAACCACCCGACGAGCCTGCATGATCACCATAGTTCAGCCAGGGGCCGTTGTCGCTGATAAAAATAACGAGGGTGTTTTTATCCAGCCCCTGTTGCTTCAGTTCACCTAAAATCTGCCCGACCGACCAATCCAGTTCCGTCAATACATCCCCGAAAATACCCCGTGCGCTCTTTCCCTTAAATTTGGGAGAAGCAGCCAGTGGTACGTGCGGTAAGGGATGCGGAACGTATAGGAAGAATGGTTTTTTCTTATGATTCCGAATGAACGAAACCGCGCGTTCGGTGATGGTGCCTGTAATCTGGGAGGCATCGTCTAGATTTTTGATTTCCTGCTTAGGCTCATTGCCGTCTATCCAGCGTAAAGCGGGGTAGTTAGCCTGAGCCTGAGCGGGATGAAGCGGCCACATATCGTGCGAATAGGGGACACCATAATACTCATCGAAGCCCTGTTGCAGCGGCAGAAACTGCTTATTGTCACCCAGATGCCATTTGCCGAACATACCTGTAGCATAGCCTTTTTCTTTAAGTAAATCGGCAAGGGTTTCCTCGTTTGGGTTGAGGCCAATGGGCGAATTGGGCCCGAGAGCCCCTGAAATACCCAGGCGATTGGGATAGCAACCCGTTAGCAAAGCCGCCCGCGACGCGCTGCAAACGGCCTGAGCTGCCAGAAAGTTTGTAAAGCGAGTGCCTTCGGCTGCCATCCGATCAAGGTTCGGCGTTGTGTAATCAAGCGCTCCTGTGCAGGACAAATCACCATACCCCAAATCATCCATGAAAAACAGGACAATGTTTGGTGGGGGCGTTGGAGCCGGTTTCATGATCCAGGCGCTGATTGACAGGCCGAAGCCAATGGCCGTAAAGACACTCAAAAGAAGGCGGGACGAACGTTTCGAGATAAATACCATAGGAACTGTTAGTGAATAAATGCATTGTTTTAATTCAGGACTTTAGCGGTAGGAAGGCTCTTTGCAAAAGTCTAGTATGGCTGTAAATCAATTGGTTGCTGTCATTGCAGTTTTCGGATTAACTATTTCCCATTCGTTGATGTGGGTTGGCACATGCTCACGGGCAACGATGGCATCAAACTGCCGGATCAAATCGGGGTGCTGAGTGGCTATATTGATGCTTTCACTGACGTCTTTGCTCAAATCATACAATTCCCAGGGGCCAGTCCGGTCTTTGCGTACATTGGTTTTTACGGCTTTCCAATTTCCCATCCGGATGGCCAGTTGACCTCCTTTTTCGGGATATTCCCAGTAAAGAAACGGGTGTTGTTTCTGAGCACTGGATTGACTCATTAACGTTGGCAGAAATGAAATGCCATCGGTTACCAGCGGTAGCTTATAGCCAATCAGTTCGGCCAGCGTAGCCATCAGGTCGTATTGGACCGAAACGTGGTCGGTAACCTGACCCGCTTTTATTTTTCCGGGCCAGCGGGCCAGCATAGGCTCCCGAATACCACCTTCGTAGACATCCATTTTCAGGCCGCGCAGGCCACCTACGCTGTTGAAATAGGCTGCTTCAACCCCGCCGTTGAAGGTAGCTCCGTTGTCGCTCGAAAAGAGTACGATTGTATTCTCATCAAGTTTTAACTCGTGCAGCAACTGCATCAACTGGCCGATTTGCTTATCCATATACGTAATCATGGCTGCATAAGTCGCGCGTGGATAAGGCGTAGAGGCATATCCCTGCTGACCCAGATAGGGCTTATCATCAAACTTGCCAACGTATTCGTTGACCGCTGCTTCGGGTGCCTGCAGGGATACGTGTGGCGCAGTAAACGGCAGATAAAGAAAAAATGGCCCGTTTTTATTCTGTCGGACAAATGCCTGAGCTTTCTGGGCCATTTTATCGATGGCGTAGTCATTGCCGCGATAATAGGCGAACGCTTCTGGCGTAGCCGTTTCGGGCGTCAACCGACGGTGTACATTGATGACCGGGTTGTTTAATCGGTCGGGCTTACCATTTTCCCACAGATGTGTCGGGTAAAAATTATGTGCCTGTTTCTGATCCAGATAGCCGTAGAAATAATCGAACCCCTGTTCGTTCGGATTTCCTGTGGTGTTCGCCATGCCCATGCCCCACTTACCGATGCAAGCCGTTTTGTAGCCCGACCGCTGCAACATTCGCCCAATTGTGAATGCTCCCGGATAAAGCGGCATCTGACCTCCTTCCAGCGAATCCGGAAAGCCACCCATTTCGTAGTTACCCCGAATGTAGGAATGACCGCTATGTTTGCCGGTCAGGAGCATACAGCGGGCGGGCGCACAAACGGGCATGCTTGTATAGTGCTGCGTAAACCGGATTCCCTCACGAGCGATCTGATCCAGATTGGGCGTTCGGATTTTCTGCTGGCCGTAGCACCCCAATTCCGCATAGCCCATGTCATCGGCGTAAATGTAAATGATGTTAGGTCGGGATGGAGGAGCCTGACGGGATGTGAAGGCCACTAATAACCATCCTGAAAGTGACAGAAACGACACACCTAACCAAATCAAACCGGGTCTTATCATGCCATAAGTCGTTTTAGAAAACTTCCCGAAAGGCCAACGCTTCCGGGAAGCTGGCTTATTACCAGCCGGGATTCTGTGAAAGTGTCGGGGTCAGGTTCCGTTCCTTCTGCGGAATTGGCCATAGGTAATGCCGCGATTTGTCGAAGGTTCGATTGACGGCCACAACCTCTACGGTTGTTAAAGCCCCATTGGCCGCTTTGTAGGTAATGCCATAAACGGGCCCTGGGATAACAGTTTCGGCGATTTTCCACCGGCGGATATCAAAAAGCCGGACCCCTTCAAAAGCCAGTTCAACGGCTCGCTCCCGACGGACAATTGTACGCAACTCCGCCTGAGTAGCGGTACTGCTGATGGACGGTTGCTTTACATCGGTCCGGCCATTTCGAACGGTATTGATCGCTGTTAGTACGCTGGCATCCAGTTGATTCAATTCAATTTTAGCTTCGGCATAGATCAGCAGAATCTCGGCATACCGAAGTAAAATAATGTTGATACCGTTGTTGGCAGGGTTTGCATAATCCTCTGCATTGACGTATTTCTTAATGTTAAACCCTGTCGTCGATGCAATGTAGGTATTCCCGACTGCATCGGCGGTGCCACTGTTGGGTTCAGGGCGAAAGGTAATGCCGCTCGGTAAGGGATCGCCTGTCAGAAAGTTGGAAAACCGGAGCCGGGGATCACGGTTGGCGTATGGATTGGCAGGATCGTAGCCGCTGGATGGATCGGTTATTAGCTTCCCCGCTGTTGTTTCGTACATATCGGCCAGCGCTTTGGTCGGAACATAGGTACTTTGCGCGCTTTTCTGACTATAGGGCCCTAACAGGTTAAAGGTATTGACCGGGTAGGTGTCTTTAATGAATTGCCGATCCAGGAGCACTTCCTTATTGTTTTCGGCCGCGTAGGAAAACAGCTTTTCATAACTATCGTTCAGACCATAGATCCCCAGTTTCATGACCTGATCGGCGGCATCGGCTGCCTGCTGATAGCGTCCCGCCAGCAGATTGGCCCGCGCCCGAAGGCCAATGGCTGCTCCTTTGGTAATCCGGCCTTTGTCGGCAGCCGCGTAAGTTGTTGGCAGGAGACCGGCGGCATCGCTAAGTTCTTTATCAACAAAATCCCAGACCTGAGCAATGGGCGTGCGAGTCAGCGCGCGACTATCGTCCAGCGAAATGGCGGTGGTGACTAACGGAACATCCCCAAAAAGACTGGCCAGTTTAAGGTATTGATAGGCCCGCAATGCTTTCGCTTCTCCTTTAAATTGATTGATGAGCGCGCTATTTGTGGTGACAACCTTATCGACGTTCTCCAGAAAATAATTGCAGGCCCGAACGCCTTTGTATGCTTTTGCCCATTCGCCGAAAACCTTCGAGCTGGTTGCATCATACTGACCTAACTCAACATAAGCCTGTACGTCGAAAGGCTGATTGGTGTGCGCAATATCGGTCATGGCATCCCAGCTGATCAGATTGGTGCTGTCGAGATCGGTGTACAGCGAATTTGCCGCCAGTCGGGCATCGTTCTCGGTTTTCCAGAACAGGCTTTCCGACAAACGATCGTTCGGAATGGTTTCTAATAGTTCCCGGTCGCAGGCGGTAAGGAGCAGGCCTGAGGCAACCAATAAGAAAGAGAGCAGAATATGTGTTCGTTTCATGACTTTCGATGTGAGATGAGGTGGGTGAGGTTAGAATTGTAGATTAAGCCCGAGTGTATACAGCGCTGTTTGCGGATAATAAACCGCCCGGCCAGATCCGGCTTCCGGGTCCAGATTCCACTCATTCAACTTCGAAATAGTGAACACGTTCGTGGCCGACACGTAGGTTCGGATTCGGTTTAACCGCACCTTATTGGCAATGGCGGCTGGAAGCGAATAGGCCAATTGAATATTCTTTAGCCGTACATACGATCCGTCTATAATTAACCGATCGGAAGTGGCTACGTTCCGTAAATCAAACTTCAGCGGCCTTGGGAAACGGGCATCTGTATGATCGGGTGTCCAGTAATTATTGGTGTAAAGCGAATGGGTGAATCCTTCCTGATTGCCCATTTCTGCTAAGGCCCCTGCCAGGCGGGTGTCTACTTTGGCCGCACCCTGGAATAACAGATTCAGCTCAAAGTTCCGGAATGAGAAATTTGAGTTCAGGCCAAATGTGAATTTGGGAAATGTATTACCAATGTTGGTCATATCATTTGCATCGATCTTGCCATCGCCATTGGCATCGATATACTTCACGTCGCCGGGTTTGGTGTTGGCGGCATAGGTGGCCTTGTATTCGGTGATCTGCTGTTGCGTCTGAAACAATCCATCTGTTCGGTAGCCCCACAGTGTGTTAATGGGTAGCCCAACGGCAATGATGTAGCGCGGATCAATATCTGAGCCTATAATGTATGGGCCGGTTCCTTTCAGGTCGATGACTTTGTTCTCGTTTATGCTGAAATTGCCGCCCAGATTATACTGAAAACCCGATGCATTTTTAGCCCCCCGGTAGTTCAGGCTAAATTCCCATCCTTTGTTTTCAACAGAACCGGCGTTTTGAGGAGGGGCAATTAGCCCAACCGTGGCCGGAATATCCAGATTCAGTAGAATATCGTTCGTGGTTTTTTTGTAGTAGTCGACGGTTAAGTTCACGCGCCCTCGCAGAAAAGAGGCATCTAAGCCTAAATCAAGCTGAGTTGTCGACTCCCAGCCGAGGTTTGTGTTGGCCAGCGTTGTCTGGCGATAGCCCTGTACGGCGGCTCCGTTAAAGTCATACCCGCTGGCTGCTAGCGATGCATAATAACTATACAAATTCACCGACTGGTTGCCCGTTATGCCCCAGGAACCTCTCACTTTCAGGTCATTCACTGTTTTTTGCAGACCCTGCCAGAAATTCTCTTTTGAGAGACGCCAGCCTGCCGAGAACGAAGGGAAGAAACTATACTGTTTTTCGCCGGTAAACTTGGAAGAACCATCGTAGCGACCATTGACTTCAACCAGGTATTTTCCGTTGTAATCGTAGTTTAGCCGCCCGAAATAAGACCGTAAGCCATAAAGCGCATCGTTTCCTGAGTTGCTCTTGGTTCCGTCGTTCGCTCCCTGGCCAATCGATTGAATATCGTTGTTATAAAACCGTTCGCGGTAGGCAGTCAAAAAAGTCTGCGTATTGCCAATCTGCGAATAGCCCAGAAGCGCCTTTACATTGTGGTCGCCAAATCTTCGCTCGTAGGTAAGCAAATTGATCAGGGTATACTCCCGCAATGTATTCCGCACTTCGTTCAGGGTATTATTCGCTACGGTTTTTGTTACGTTGGCATTCCTGTCGAAGTTGACATACGAATTGCCAAAGTTCTTTTCCTGGGTAAAAAAGCCCCGTCCCGCTAGCTGAGTCGAGAAGGTCAAGCCATCCATGATCTCCCACTCACCCTTGACATAACCCGCCAGATAATCAGTCGATCGCTTTGAATCACCGCCAATTTCGGCATACATCAAGGGGTTATTCCCCTGGGTGCTTAATCCATAGGTGCCATCGGCATATTTCGGTACGGCCCAGAGCGAGCCATGCAGAAAGAAATTGACTGGGTCAACGGTAGGCGCCTGTGAATAGTTATAGCGGTAGTTAATATCCCCGCTGACGCGCAGTTTTGGCGAAATCGTATAATCTGTATTTAAGCGAATTTCCCCGATTTTGCTACCGTAATGCGTGATAATACCCGCCTGATCCTGATACCGCAGGCTCAACCGGGTCCGTATCGCTTCGTTGCCACCCGATACGGCCAGTGTATGATTTTGCTGCGGAGCGGAATGGAGAACGGTTTGGAACCAGGTATTGGGCAGTGGATATTTCTCGCGATCGGTAGCCGTGATGTACGCCTGAATAGACTGCTCCGTAAAACGCGCCGGCAGTGGTGATCCCGCATTCGTATAGGCCGCTACCTGCATCCGCATATAATCTTCAATACCCATCATATGCGGTTTATTAATGGAATTCTGGCTGGCGTAATAGCCATTGTACTCAACCTGCACTTTGCTGCCTTTAGCCCGTTTGGTCGTAACCAGCACAACGCCGTTGGTAGCCCGTGATCCGTAAATGGCGGTGGAGGCAGCATCTTTTAAAATCGTAACCGTCTCAATATCATCTGGATTAATATCAGCCAATCGCTGTTCGATGCCGTCGACGATCACCAAAGCATCATTCTTACTCATATCATAACCACCGGTGCCGTTATTGGTGCCGGCCGTGTTGCTGATGCCGTTTATATTGAAAGTGGTTATGCCGCGAACGCGAATGGCGGTATTGGAGCGCCCAGGCGAACCTCCCTGATCCAGTACGGTAACGCCCGGCAATTGCCCCTGTAATGACTGCTGGATATTGGAAACCGGCCGGCGGGCAATTTCTTCGGCCCCAATTTGAGCCACTGAGTTGGTCAGGCTGTTGCGTTTCTGAGTGCCATAGCCAACAACAACCACTTCGTCGAGCTGCTTATTATCAGATACCAGAGAAATGTCCAGTCGACTGCGGCCATTGACGGGTACTTCCTGAGTGGCGAAACCAATACCCGAAAAAACCAGTATGGCATTGGCGGGTGCCTCAATCGTATATTTTCCGTTGGCGTCGGTACTGGTCCCTTTGGATGTATTCTTAATGACAACGTTAATACCCGGTAATGTTTCGCCCGTTTGACTCTTCACGGTACCGGTAATGGGGTCTGCCGCAATTTCCGTTTTGACTACCGCCAGAGCCGTAGTCGCTGATGTTTTGACAGGGGCATCAGCCAACGGGTTCTGTTCCTGATTAGGTGCCGACTCTGGAAGCTGACTATCGAAAAAAGCCACTTTTTTAGCTTTCTTTTCACCCAGTACCAGATACGAATTGCTGTTTACTTTTTTGTAGTGTAAACCCAGCGGACGCAATAGGTTTTCCAGGTTTTTTTCGAGCGTTGCTTTCGAACTGAGGTTTTCCGGTGAAACAGAAATTCCTTCTACCGTCCGTAGTTCAAACATAATATTGACGCCATACTGCGTTTTTAAGTCATTGAGCACGTCTTTTAGCTGACGGCTGGCGACTTTGGTATCGTCAGGTTGCTTCTGCTGAACATGACTGGCCAGTGCGATCGACTGCGACCAGCCCGGTTGAAGCCCGACAAGCAATAACATTGACAGTAGGCTTACATTGGAGACTTTTCGTAAAAGATTTGTCATCAGAGTAAAAGTAGAAAATGGATTAGTGGTCCATAAACTGGACATGATCGGGTGGGTAACTGATTGCTCATAAATTGAGCTGATCCTGGCAATGGGCTACCCTATTCGCTAAAGAGGAACATCGTAGAGAACGCAACGAAATTGGCGACAGCACAGTGTTACTATTAATTGGTGGGCAAAGTTTTGTACGCGATTTTTCTTTTCCAAGAAAAAGTTAAAAAATTGACAATCAGGAGTTTGTCTAATAGTCTATCGAGAATGACTGTTATTCGCAGGCTGGTTGGAACAGTCAAAATGCATCTCGATGAGCCTAAAGGCTTTACACGGATTTCGCTATTTGTCCCTGATTTGAACATGATTACCCTGCCGGATAACATTGATGTCTAACAGTTCGGAAATAGACAGTAAAAGCTGATCGACATTGTCGGCGCGAAACGAACCCATCAGCACACGCCCGGCCAGTTCCTTATCGGTAATGTCGACCTGCAATCCGTAATTTTCTTCGAGCAGATAGGCTACTTCTTCTAAAGTGGCTTCCTCAAATACAAATCGCTTCTCCTCGCTGGCAGGATTGACCCAGGCCGGATGCAATTGAGATTGCTTAAGGGTTTTCAGGGCAAGGTGGTTCTGCGGATCGAGTGTCACCAGATCGCCCGGCTTCATCGTTACCTGTTTTTCCGTTCTGCCTTCCTGATACTGAAGCTGAACTTTGCCTTTATTCAGCACCACTTTCGCTCTGCGTTTCCGCGCAAAAACAGTAAACTCGGTACCCAAAACGACTACTTCAAAGTTCTTCGCTGTTTTCACGATAAACTTCTGCGAATCGGGCGAATGCGTCACAGAGAAATTGGCCTCGCCAGTGAGGAACACTTCGCGGGTTTTGTGGCCAAAGCCCCACCGTGGTACGCGCAAAGAGGAGTTAGCGTTGAGCCTGACAACGCTTCCATCGGGCAAATTGAGCGAACGGGTTTCTCCTAAGGCCGTTTCGTAGGTTTGATACAGAATCTGATTACGAAACAGGATCAGGCCAATAGTAAGCAGGAGCAGGGTAGAGGCCGCTACCAGCCATTGCCCTCTATTCCAGCGATTGGATACTGACTGGCCAGGCGTATTAGTAGGTGTATTAGCTTCTTCTACATGTGGATTCTCTTCTAAAAAAATGGTATATCGGTGAAGGGTCAATTCTGACTGAGCCAAATATTGAGGATTCCTGTTTTCCCACTCTTCCAGCCATTCGTAGTATTGTTCTTCATTGGCTTTTTCGCGAAGCCAATGCGTAATCAGTTCGCGTTGGAGCGGAGAGGATTTTCGGGCGAAGTGATTAAATATCAGATCTTTATTGATTTCTGATTCCATGGCGTGTATCCGGTTGATGATTGATAGATAGCTTTTGGCAAACTGCCCTGTCAGAAATTAGAATGGGAGCAGACGCCAGACGGCCACTATAACCAGGAGCCAGTGGTCTTTTAGCCCTTTTCTGACAATACTGAGGGCTTTGACAATGTGGACTTCAACGGTTTTTATAGAAATGCCTAATTCGGTGGCGATGTCCTGGTATTTTCGGCCTTCAAATCGGCTCAATAAGAACACTTTGCGGCACTGGGGTGGCAGTGATTCGACCAGATCTTCGACGCGGTGAACGACTTCCTCGTACTGGAGAACCTGGTCGGGGCGCTGGCTGAACAGCCCTTCCTGTGTCTCTGCGGTTTCAATATTGTCCAGCTCCTGAAATTCTAATCGGAGGTAATTGTAGGCTTCGTTACGAACGCTGCGAAACAAGTAGTAACGGAACGACGACGTAACGCTTTCGTAGGCTTTGGTTTTCCAGAATTTACAGAATACTTCACTAACCAGATCTTCGGCCGTTTCTTTTGAATACACAAACCGCACGGCATGACTGCACAGGGCCTGATGATATCGACGAAAAAGCAGTTCGCATCCCCGTTGAGGACTTTCGGCAAAGGCTCGCCGAATAAAGAGTTCAGTATCGTTACGAACGGGTGTCGCGTCCATTGGCTCGACATTTGGGTCGGACGAATGCCGAATGGTAATGTTTGCCTGATTTTGTTGATCCAAATCGATCAGTGGACGAATTTGCATAGCCTGTGACTAATTTAACGAGTCGCCAAAAAGTCAATCGTATACTATACAAGACAACATTTTTTTAAAACCCCCTTAGTGGATTTTAAATTTTTCTAAAATAAACCCAAAAAAGTCGATAATCTGACACTGTAACCCATTTTGTTTCTTTTCCAGCATTGGCTCTTACGTGGTTTGCTGGCTATTGGGGTTATTTCGTTTAATAAGTGGGTAAGCCATTCCGGAAACCTCTCCTATAAGCAAACGGCCTATACTAATAAAGCATAGGCCGTTGATGCGTGAAGAAAGAGGATGACTTTACGGGTGCATATTGACTGTTATAAATAGCTATGATCGACTGGTAAAGAGAAGGTAACTGGCCTTATTTCAGGAAAATCTCATCGTTGTCAGTCAGAAACATTCGGGTACTTTCTGTGTATGTACCGCCCGTTGGTACTTTATACTTCAGATCGATGTAAAACGCCCGGTAACCCGATGCCGGATAGGCTTCGCTTACCGAAATGGTTCCTTTGTTCTTGATGCCCAGGCTTTTGCCTTCCCATTTTTCATCCTGGAAAATCATGTCGGTAGAATTCGCTGACCAGATCGTGACGTCTTCCAGTTTGTCGGATGTGGCAGTTAGGGTGAGATCTACACCTTTTTTTGTCGTGGACACCGCCCATTGGCAGGCCGGATAAGGTTGTTTGGTCAGGGTGTTTCCAAAAAAAGCGCTCAGAGCTTCCAGCGCCTGCCGTTTATCACCCAGATCATGCCCCACATTAGGAACGTAATGAATAAAGTTTTCCCCCGGAATCTGGCCAATATAATGCTTAACCGCATCGACAGTCCAGTACTCGTCATTCGTACCCATAAACAGCATTTTCGGCATGGTTAGCTTTTTCCGGTATGAGTAGGGATCGATCATCTCGGTAACGGCATTGCCTTCTTTACTGTGAACAGTTTGCGGAATGCCGAGCTTTACGTAATCTTCAATTTGTTCGCTGTATTTATTCCAGACTTTCATCTGATAATCGAGATTGACCGGCATATTCAGAATGTCGATCACCATAGGAGCAATGGCAACGGCCCGCTTATCGCTCGCACCTGTCAGCCAGGTGGTCCAGCCGCGCTTGGACGCTCCCGAAACCACAAAGCGATTCACGTCTTTATGAAGCGTCTCTTTGGCTAGCGCCTGCACGGCATCCATAGCCCGAACAGCGCTTTTTACCATCGGGAAAAGTAAAGGCCAGGAATAGTCACCGTCTTTTTTAAACTGATGCAGGGTGTAAGAGATCAGGGCATCTTCTTTAAGATCATCGTATAACGGCTGATTGGGCGTCTGCCGAAGTACGGCTACGATGGCATTGTTTTTTGTGGCCGCCATACTCATTGCCCGGTTGAAGGTGTCTTCCCGGCCGTTCCAGCGTGGTTCGCCATCTTTAATCGATCCGCCGGTAATGAACAGCAAGGCTCCATCGTATTTTACCTCTTTCGGAACGAGTACAGTCAATTGATGCTTCCAGGTGTATTCGCGCCATTTTTGAGAGGTTAACAATACCTCATAGGCCGTAATGTCGCCGTAACTATACGTATCTTTAACTTCCCACTTAAACGTCTTGTCGCCATTATTCAAATAGCTATCCAGGGCGGTTGACGGCGTTATTCCATCACCGGGTTTCGGAAGATCAAAGGAGAAAAGTGTACTAACGCTGATAACGGCAACAAGGGCAAGCGTTTTTAACAGGTACTTTTTCATTGATTGCTAGGGTTTACTGTGACGACAAACCAAACCAAACCTATAAGGTCTCAAAGACCTTATAGGTTTAAACAGGCTTTATAGGTTTAAAATACTATTTATACCCATCGGCTTTGGGCGACTCGGCAATTAATTTCAGGGCTTCATCCATGTAAATCTCGGCGGTGTTTTCGCCTAGACTGGTTCGGCTGATGTAATCGTATCGCTTAAAACTTTTGAAGTCTACTTTGGTCAGCATATAGCCAAAGGCATCGTTGGTCAGGCCAAATAACAAGGGCACGCTGGTGTGCATGTGTCGTTTGATATAATACCCAACGTTCGGTAAGGCTTCGCCCGGAATGGTCAGTATCTGCGCGGTGCCGATGTTGAGCAAATTGACCTGAGCCACGACTTTGTCGCCGGGAGCCACTTCATACTTCAGCGGTGAATTCTTTACGATATATTTCATCACATCCGACTCGATCGGGAAGGTGACCGGTCGGGCTGTGCAGAAAAGTGTTGGATTGGGTTGTGCTTCGGCCGTGCCAACAATGCGCAGCGCTTCATCGGCCAGTAACTCACCAATTCGAATGCATTCTTCCCACGTATTGGCTTCTTTCGCGTTTTCGCGTCGATTATCGGCCGTTACCATGCCGCCCTGAGCACTATTGACGAAGATGGCTACACCACCCTGTTTCGATTCGATCCGATCATAAAGCGGGCCACATAGATCGGGGCTGAGAATGCCCCGGCCTGAACCGATTATCTCGGGATGAATGGCGTAATTAACCAGTGTAAAAATGGGTTTGCCCACATTGGCTCCTGATGTAGCAATGGCCTGAATAACCCCGCAGCGTGGGTCATACAGATCGGGGGCGTAGTAATTATAGGCAATCTGCCCTTTGGCTTCGCCGACTGCAACTTTTAACGTGGCCGGGCTTAATTTCGTTATGGCTTCATTGACGGCATCGGCAATCGTCTGCACACATTTGTCCAGGTAAGGCAGATCAGCAAATGATTCGCCTTTCTCATTGGGAAACCCATAGGCATCAGGTCCACTATGGGTATGCGTACAACCGATCAGGATATTTTGGGGTGGAATTCCCTTGATGAGCGCTCTCGATTTATTGCCTAATACCGACGGCCAGCCAAGGTTATCGACACTGACGATGGCAATGCGAGTGCTCCCTTTTTCAATGACACAAGCTCTGACAAATAGCTCCCCTTTTTTCTCGACTGCTTTTTTAGGCGTACCGATCCCACCCGAAACAGGTAGTAGAGGATTGGGTGTAATCAGTCTGATGGCAGCGCCCACTTTAAAATCCTGGGCAATCGCAGGACTATAAAACCATAAAACGGCCAGCGCGACAAAGAGCTTTTTCATGCAGACGGAAAAAGGAGCCTGATTAGAACTTCCCGAAAGAGTAAACCGAGATCCGGACTCTATCGGGAAGTTGGTATGGGTTTGCAAAATCAACTACCAGGGTTTACCTGTTCCCTGAACAAGCCACTGTTTCGACCAGGCGCTATTTTTACCGTCGGCTTGTGAATTGGCGGTTGTTTCAAGCTTTTCAATGGCTACTCCCGAATTGGTTTTGTTCAGGTTCAACTCATCACGCATGTAGTAGAACCGCAGGGGCAGTGCTTTCCGTTTTGCCACTGGACCCGCCGTTAGCGCAGGCAGACCCGTCCGCCGATAATCGAACCACGCTTCGGTAGCGCTGGTCCAGCTGGCAATCCATTTCTGCCCGATGATCTGCGCCAGGGTGCCATCATAGGCAACACCTTTCTGAGCAATGAAGGCATTATAGCTACTGGTAACACCCCAGGCGGTGAGGGAGGCTTTAACGGCCGCTTCATACCGGGTCTTTGCATCACCAGCCGCCCAGCCTTTCTGCGCAGCCTCGGCCAGAATAAACTGGACTTCTGCCGCCGAAACCAGCCGGGCTTTTAACAACGGCCCTTTGGCCTGCGTGTAAATCTCATTCAGATAAGAAACGTGCGGATTGACCGACGTTTGGCCCGGCGTTGGATTGAAATTATAACCCGAGGGTAATTGCGACGCACTCGGGGGCAAACCGACGTAATTCGGGTCTGTGTCGATTGGGGTTGTACCAACTTTGTCCGGTGAGAGGTAGCGAATACCGTTTGTAATCTTATCTGTGCCAGCAGGAAGTTTTGCATCGACAACCAGCGGGATTTCTACTTTTTTGGCCCAGAGCGCCAGACGGGGATCGCTGGTTGCCTGCATGGGTTTGAGCAGGGTCGAACACATTTTTACCCGGCGATAGTTACTGCCGCTAATGTCAAATACAGAGTTTGATGGCCAGGCATCGCCAGAATTATTGCCAACATAGGCCATCGTTGCATCGGCAGACGCATCGTCGATGATTGGGTATTGCGCGGGAGTGGCTACGATCTTCTCGATCCCTGCTTTGGCAACATCGGGCTGTTTGGCCGAAATCCGCATCAGATACCGAAGTTTCAGTGAGTTAGCCAGCTTCTGCCATTTGGCTGGATCGCCAGCGTAGTACAGGTCAGCGCTTTCGACAATACTCGAATACGCGGCTTTCGGCTTCGACAATAAGGTATTGGCTTTATCCAGATCGGCCAGAATACCTGCATAAATCACCTCCTGGCTGTCATATTTCGGGGTAATAAAGTCAGCACCACCCTGTTCGCCTTTCAGCGCATTGATGTAAGGTGCATCGCCCCATAGATCGGTAATCAGGCCGAAAAGCATCGATTTCATCACCAGCGCCACTCCCTGTTGAAATTCCATATTCAGCGCCACGGCCCGCTGGTAGAGCAGATCATTATTCCGGAGTAAATCGTAGTAGGCCGTCCAGCTTTGGTCGCCACCCCAATCGTAGTCGTTATGGCCACTGAACCAGGCATCTTTCTGGGTGTGCTGCACGACCCCTGCAATGTCCTGAAAGCCAAGGTTGACGTACAATTTCCCTGTTTCCGATAACACGGTAGGCATGACCAGGTTCGGGTTCACCGTTTCGGGCTGAACGCCATTGGGATTCACGTTCAACTGGGTCAGGTCTTTACAGGAAAACAGGAAAGATCCAAAGAGAACCAGGCAGGCGGTGTACTTTATAAATGTAGTTTTCATGACTGAATTCGTTAGAAAATTCTTAGAACGTGAGACCAAGTTTAAACCCAACCGGAATGGTCCAGGGCGTTACGTTGTAACGCTCAATACCCTGCTTAAACTGTGTACCAGCCTGAGGGCCAGCCTGTGGCTGGAAGGCCATTTCGGGGTCGACGTTGATTTTGGCGGCCGTCCACAAAATAATGTTGCGGCTATAAACCGAGAAGGTAGCGTTTTGCAGGCCAATCGATTTGACGAATCGAGCCGGGATGTCGTAGCCGAGTGAAATTTCCCGGAGTTTAACGAACGAGGCATCAAACGTGGCCGCCCGCGTAAAATCCCACGGATAATTATCGCCGTACGGAATGATTTTGGTGCCTGCTCCGCCTAAGTTTTCAGTATATCCTGTGATGTTACCCTGTGAATCATACTGCGCGATAACGCCCGGATTGAATACACCATAGGCATACGACTTGCCTCCAAATTCAAATGGATAACCACCATAAGCTGCCGTTGGGCCGCCTACAATCGGGAAAAAGTTGCCGTGGATTTTAATGTACTGATCCTGATTCGCGACCAGCCAGTTGCGGAGCTCATCGCCAGACCGGCCACCCGGATTGATCAAATTGTCCAGAAACCGCTGCGAACGCAGGTCCGACTCCATGTACCGGTAGGTCTGTGATACGAAATCACCACCAGAACGCCAGTCGAGTGAGAAGTTGAGTGTGAATCCTTTGTAAGAGAGCGAACTCTGTGCACCCAGGATGAAATTGGGATTGAAGTTTCCGATTTTATTCTTGGATGTCGTAGCACTCTTACTCTGCCAGGAGCCATCGTTGTTTAAAATGGGATAGCCATAATAAGGTGATTTCTGGTCGGTTACCGTAATAATCTCGGCATCGTAGATATCACCGACTTTATCGCCAACATACGTCCAGGCACCTCCTTTAGCATCGGTCCATAACGTATAGTAGGGTATGCCTTCAGCCAGTTCTTTGATGCGTGTAGTGTTCTTGGTAAAATTCGTTGTCAGGTCCCAGCGCAGACCACCTTTGTCGACAAGCGTACCGCCCAGCGACAGTTCGATACCCCGGCTTTCGAGCAGACCGGCGTTGATGTTTTTGGTTGTAAAGCCAGAAGAGGATGGAATCTGCGAGGGGAGAATCTGGTTGCGGTTTTCAGACATGTAATACGTTCCCGAAAACCGGAGCCGATTCCGGAACATATTGTAGTCGATACCCACTTCATAGGAGGTTGCAATTTCAGGTTTGAGATCAGGAAGAAGAATGCCTCCCGACTTCGACAGGCGGGTTACCCCATTCCAGGCACCTGCATCGCCCAGCGTAGGATACAGACTGTATGGATTGGCATCATTCCCCACCTGAGCTATTCCAGCCCGAAGTTTGAACAGATCGACATTGTTGGAAATATGGACCATTTCGTTAAGCAACAAGCTTAACGAAGCTGACGGGTAGAAATAGGAGCGATTATTGGCCGGCAGCGTGCTGGACCAGTCGTTGCGGGCGGTCAGGTCCAGGTAAATCATGTCTTTAAAGCCCAGATTGGCAGTGGCGTAGGCGCTGTAAATAGCCTTCTTATACAGGTAGTTGTTGTACTGAAGGTTATTTGGGGCAATATTCTGAATGGTATATAAGCCCGGAATAATCAAGCCTGCACCGTTTTTGCTACTGTTGTTCAGATCCGACGATTGCGAGTAGCGATTGTTTCCCCCGGCCGACACCACGACGCTCAGTGCATTGAATCGTTTGGTATAGGTGGCCAGGAAGTCGGCATTCCGTTCGTAGCGTTTCAGATTGATCAGACCGTAGGCTCCATTCGGCTCGCCGGTGTAACTCTTGGCTATTTTGGTTTCCCGTTGTTCGGAGTAGGTATCCAGTGCATACCGGCCCATCAATTTGATTTCGGGCGTAAGCTGCCATTCGGCTCTGAGGTTGCCAAATACACGATCCCGCACGTAACTGTTGTTTACTTCATAGGCCAGGAAGTACGGGTTGTTGTAGTTACCAATGCTTTGTGATTTCTGTTGCAGACCCTCTTTGCCGGGTACCCAGTAATCGCGCAGATCATTGATGTTGATGTGCGACCCAACGGCATACGCCCACTGCAATGGGTTCGTTCCCCGTTCGCCAGCGGGCCGGTTGTTGGAGTTGTTCCGGCTGAAATCCAGGTTGGTGCTCAAGGTCAGTTTGTTACTGACCCGTACATTGGTGCTGATTGCCAGCGTATTCTTGAACAGATCCGAATTGGGAACAATGCCCCGGCTGCTCATATTGGAATACGAAAGCCGATAGGTGACTTTTTCGGAATTGTTGGATATCGATACGCCATTGGTGCTGGTAATACCCGTCCGGACGAAATCCTTAATATTGTTCGGATGCGAAACGAGTGGGGTTGGTATTGGCTTGCCATCAGAACCAATCGGGCTATTCCACTGGATCGCGTTATACCCTTTGTCGAGTTCAGGTCCTACACCACCTGCCGAACTTTCGTCGATTTGCAGAATGCCACCTGGATAGGGGTTGGCATCCGGCGTGAAGGGAAGAATGCCCGTGGCAAACTGGCTCGACATCTTCAGGTACTTGTAAGGCTGATCAAACACCGTATTCGAGGTCAGCGAAACGGTCATTTTCTGCGACTTCGAGCCGCTCTTTGTCGTAATCAGCACAACACCATTACCCGCCCGTGAGCCGTATAAAGCAGCCGCACTCGGGCCTTTCAGGATGGATATATTTTCAACATCTTCCGGGTTAATGTCGGAAATCGCATTGCCGTAATCGACGCGATTGTCGTTGCCAATCTGGCTGACGTTATTAAGTGAGTTGGCAATCGGAACGCCATCGACTACAAACAAAGGCTGGTTGTCGGTATTGAGTGATTTGGCACCCCGAATGATCATACTGACCGACGAGCCCGACGGCCCTGTCGAGCTGATTTGCACGCCCGGTACACGACCCGCCAGTGAGTTCAGAACGTTTTCCTGCGCAATCCGGCTCAGGTCTTTTCCCTGTACTTCACCAACGGAATAGCCCAGCGAACGAGCTTCCCGCTTAATGCCCAGGGCGGTAACGACGACTTCGCCCAGTACCTCGTTATTTTCGACCAGCTCAACATTGATAACCGACTGGTTGCCAACCGTAATTTCCTGCGTTTTATGCCCGATAAACGAGAAGACAAGTATGGCATTGTCACTATTGACGGAAATGGAATAGTTGCCCCGCTGGTCTGTGACCGATCCAGTCTGGGTGCCTTTGATCAGGATGTTCGCTCCCGCAATCGGCTGACTATTCGTGGCTAGTGTAACCGTCCCGGTGATGGTTTTGGGCGGTTTGTTTTTGGCAGTTCCGTTGGCCTGTGCAAAGCATACTCCTACCAGCAACGCGATGGTTAGAGAGTGCCTCAGAATCAACTGAAAGGTAGACATTGGTTTCATGCGTGTTCAGTTATGAGAGGTTCAAAAAAATCTACAGGATACTAGTCGTACATACTATTCAGGGAGTCAGGCAGAATGCCTTTGTTTCCTGAGGTTTGCTTATCAGACTCAGGCTGATGTTCGTTTTGCTTCAGCAGTTCATTGAAATACGTTTCCAGTACGTCAGAATAGGCCTGTATAGCTTCGTCGTTATGCAGGCCCGCCAGAAATGTGTCAAGTTCAGCACTTGACAGGTTGTTCTTGAGTAGTTGCTCAATTAGATAGCTGCTGTCATGATTTGACATTACACCACGTCCTTTAGCCGGTTTGCCTATAGTACTGGCAATAGCTGCTAAAGGACTATCTCTAAATGAGTTATTTTTTTGTGAAGGAACGGTGGTTAATAGATTCAGGGCTTTCGTCTGGATCCGTACCACACGTAGACATAACGTTGGGGTAAATGATGGTGCGGCTCCGGGCAAAAGCCCTGAACCTGAAACCGGCGCTAGGCAGGTAAGGCATAATCGAGCTTTTCCCGTAGGAGCTGCTTCGCCTTTACGAGCTGGTTTTTAACCGTATTTTTTGAAATTCTCAGGAGCTCAGCTATTTCCTGATAAGATTTGCCCCCCTCTATATTCAGGAGTAAGATCATTTTTCGCTTTTCGGAGAGGGAATTGATCGCCGTCTGAAGCGATTTAAACCGATTTTCCTGATCGTCAATTTCTTCATCGTGGGCGCTTTCCATGCGTTCCATATAACGCTGTTTGAGAAGCTGGCTTTTTTCAACCTGCTTCAGGTAATCGAAAGCCATGTTTCTCAGACAGGTAAATAAGTAGGAACTGAAATTCAGGTCCGGGTTTATAGATGCCCGGCGTTCCCAGATTTTTATGAATACATCATGCACCATATTCTCGGCTTCTTCCTGATCTTTCAGCAGGTAAAGACAGAATTTAAGGGCGGGCGTCCGATAATGACGATATAGTTTCGCAAAAGCGGCCTGATCACCCTGAATGACGTTGCAGAGAATGCTTTCAAGTGAGTAGTTAATGGTCATATAGAGGACGAGTAAGGTGGGAAATCAAGAGAAACAGGTCGGAACGAATGTCAGGTAAAACGGTTTAGAGGAAGGTCAATTTGTCTTTCTGGCGTTCTGCTATTTATAGTTCTGGTCAAAACCATTTAAAAATCATCGAAATTGAATGGTTTGTAGAATTTTTAGTAGTTATTTAAGTTGAATGTCCAAATAATATTTGGCAAAGTTCATCCAAAGGATATGTTGTTATTTAATAACAAATCCTTCATATTATCTTAATAAAGCCTTCTCAATCCAAATAAAATTTGGATTTTCGCCATATCTGGAACAAATATAGAGCATGCTATTTTAATTAATTTTCGCACTTTGCGTAAAATAACCTTCAATTTGCGCAAGAAGGTGTAGATTTTATAACTGGGTAATATGAACAGTGTCCAAAAACGTTTTTTCCTAATAATCAGCGGCTTGTATAACCTTTAAATTAATATTGACAAATGCGGTCAATCCTGGTTTTTCGTGGGAACTACCAAAAATTTGGCTTTCGATTAATAGCCTAATACGACCGCCTGACAGTATAACAAGTGAAGCCTGCCTGGTTCGTGTGCTTAATCAGCTTGACTTGTCCATTACAGTATTATGCAAAAACTCTGTTTACTCGCTGGTTTAGTTACCTGCTTTGTTTTCTTGGCCGCCAATGACCAGATACTAGCTCAGTCGGCCTATTCCGACAAGCCTTATGATCAACCGTATAGTGTTAAATACTATCTGAGGAAAACAGATGGCGGCCTCCTGGGGGCAGGCTTTGACCGAAATGGTATAACTCAGGTGCTCTCGTCCGAAGGGTTACTGCATCCTTCTGCCGGTTATTTCCTGTCGCCCGGCACCTTACAGCCTGATCGTACATATCGCCCGGTGAAAGACATGAAGCTGGCTGCTATTGGTACGTATGAGCAGCAACTGGTCTACCTCGATAATCGAGCCGTAGTAAGTAATGCCTGGGCCGGAAAATTGTTTGCTGAACACCAGCTTCCACAGGCACGGCTGTTTGTTGGAGGAACTGACTTTACGTTTCTTGTTTCCGATGGTAAAGCGATCCATCTGGTTAAGGAATCGGGTGTTTTGTGGAAAGGTGCCATACCCGATGATGAGGTGATTGGTATTCGGTATCAGCCAGCAGCTAACCTGTTCTGGGTGCTGGGTAAAAAAACACTGTCTACACTCTCGGGTCGGGAGCACAAACTGACGAAAGTGTTTGATGGCTCAAACTTCACATCGTTTGAACTGGCCAGCAAAAGCCAGAAAGTAGTAATCGGTACGACCGACGGTTATATTGAATTTGACCCTGTGAGCAAAAAACAACTGGGCTCGATTCATAAGAAATTACCCTGGACCGACATTACGACCGTGGCCGACGTAAATGGGAAGCTCTGGTTTGGCTCGACGAAAGGTGCTTTCTCACTCCGGCCTGATGGTAAATACGACTATTACAATGGCGAACGCTGGTTGCCCGGCGACGAGGTAACCGCGATTGCTGCTGGTCCCACTAATACGGTGCTCGTGCTAACCACGGCTGGCCTGGCCGAAATCGTCACGAAGCCCATGACGCTTCATGAAAAAGCGCTGTTCTATGAAGATCAGGTTCGGAGTCGGCATATGCGCAATGGATTTAATGCGTCATTGGATGGTATGGAAAAAGGTGACCTGTCTACTGGCTACCTGGCCGATTCTGACAACGACGGTTTATGGACATCGATGTACCTGGCGGGTGAGGTGTTTCGCTACGCGGTTACGAAAGACAAAGACGCCCTACAAAACTGCCGGGAGTCGCTCGATGCCATGGAGCGGCTGTATACGATCAATCCCGTACCGGGTTTTCCGGCGCGGTCGTTTGAGCGGGCGGGTTATATTGCCAAACTTAGTGACCCCGAACGCTGGCAACATTCGCCCCAACCGGGTTGGGACTGGAAATCGACAACCAGCAGCGATGAAGTGATTGGGCATGTTTTTGCGTTCGGAGCAATGGCCGAATTAGTGGATGATAAAAACCTGCAACGTCGGGCCATTACGCTCATCGATACGCTCATGAGTCATATTATCAGCCACGATATGTATCTGATCGATTTTGATGGTAAGCCCACCATGTGGGGGAAATGGAATCCGGACTACGTGAATGCCTTTCCGATAAACGTGGGCGACCGGAAACTGAATTCTTCGAATATTGTGGCCATGCTTCAGACTGCGTACCAGTTCACCAAAAAGGAAAAATATAAAAAGAAGGCTGTTGAACTGATGCAAAAACACGGCTATCTGGAAAACCTGATGCGTCCCATGAGCATCATTGGTAAAGCGCCGGAAGATGCCGATGAACACAGCAAGCACATGTCGGACGGCTGGAACCATTCCGATGATGAGATGTACTTTGTGGGGTATTGGGGCCTGTATCGGTACGCACTCAATGATACGCTCAAGGCTAAGTTCAAAAAAGCCATCATCGATCACTGGGAAATTGAGCGCCCCGAAAAAGAAGGAGCGTGGAATATTTTTACCGCCCTTACCGGTACCAAAACGTTTGACCTGGATGAATCCGTCTGGTATCTACGCGAATTTCCGCTTGACCTCATCGACTGGGAGATCCGAAACAGCCACCGCAAGGACATCGAGCTGCTGCCTGACAATTTTCGGAAGCAAACGACCAAAGAGGTATTATCGCCCGGTGAACGCCCGATTCAGCGGCACAATGGTAATACGTTTACACTGGACCGTAACCGGGGGAATGGCAAATCGGAGCACAGTGCGGGCGACATCTGGCTGTTACCCTACTGGATGGGTCGGTATCTGGGCGTGATTAGTGCCCCCGTCGGGAAGTAAGGAATCCTATGAGTCATCAAGAAGGGAATTGTCTAACTTGCAAGCGTAATTCTTTTGGAATACATGGACAATCGTAAATACCCCATTGGGCCCTTTGTCATACAGGAAACGTATTCGTCAGACGAGTTAGCGCAGATTATTCATCGTATTGAAACGATCCCTGCGGAATATCGGCGGCTCGTGGAGAATTTATCGCCCGACGATCTGGCCAAAACGTATCGGGAGGGTAGTTGGACCGTACAGCAACTGGTTCACCATGTTGCTGATATTCAGTTGCTACACTACCTACGGATGAAGAAAGCCCTTACCGAGCCCGACTATTCGGAAGCGACCATGATCGATATGAATGCCTGGGCTGGAACAGCTGACGCGACAACGGCCCCGGTCGACGATTCTCTGCTTTTGTTCGAAGGTGTCCATCGGCGCTATGCTTATTTAGCCAGGTCGCTCGATGAGAAAGCATTAGCTATTCGTTATAGTCATCCCGTTCGGAAAATAGATTTTACTCAGGCACAGGCATTAGCTATATCGATCTGGCATGCTGAACACCATTTAGCGCATATTAAGCTGGCCTTATCGACGATTTAGGGTAAAGGTTATACTTCGCTACTGCTGCCAGCCAGAATACTTTCGGCAAAAGGCGCGTTGAAAACGGGCCCTTCGCAAACTCAGGTAAAAACCCGTGCCACGGTTATTTTTGAGCGTCATATTAACCGTGGCACGGGTTTTTACCTGAGTTTGCGAAAAGTCTGGAAAATTTAAACCGATCTCACAACGATTAGGCTTTTCGCTTAGAAGCGTGCCACGCATCACTAGTAACCGTGCCACGCTTCTAAGCGAAAAGTCCTAACTGAGCAAAAACCATCAGCTCTCAGGCCAGTATTGGGCCATTTTTTTGCGTAGGAAAGCGACACTACGCTCCAGCTGTGCCATGCCGTCGACACCGTCTTCAATGCTGATCCAGCCATCGAAACCCACCCGTTTCAACTCGGTGAATATGGCGTCATAATCGTTGAGTCCCTTGCCAATTTCGCCGTGGCTGAGTCGTTTGGCATAGCCAGCAGCACCACCGTCTTCGCGACGAAGATCTTCGATGGTACCTTCGAGCAGATACCGGTCACTGGCGTGCATGGTCACTACGCGATGCGACACCCGATACAGTAGCTCCAACGGATCTTCACCGGCGAGGTACGTATTACTTGGATCATAATTGACGCCAAAATTCGGGTGATCGATGCGGTCTACGAGCTTGCAGAACACATCCATTTTCTGGGCAAATTCGGGGTATGTCCAAAAATCGTCTTTATAGTGATTTTCAATGATTAGTGTAATGCCGCGTTCCTGCGCGTAGGGCAGGCAAGCGTCAATGCATTCGGCCGCGAGAGAAATTCCCTCTTCAATCGACAATTCGGGTCGCCGTTGTCCGGATAAAACCCGGCAGTAGGAGCCACCCAATACGTATGTCATATCAATCCATCGCTTCTGCTTTACAATTTCGTTGGCGCGGAAGTCGGCATCGGGGTGCGTAAAATCCGGGGAGCAGCACATCATCGGAATCACTTTTCCATGCGCTTCAACCTGCTGACGAAACAGTGGCCAGTTTGCTTCATTTTCCATTTCCAGAAATCCGGCATACCATTCCAGTCCATCAATATCGAGTTTGGTCGCCAGCTCGATCCATTCGGAAACACGCATTGTTCCGTCCTTGCAGAGCTGCTGCATAAACGCTTTGGGGAAAGCTGCTAATTGAGGCATAGTTGTTTCATGATCAATGTATGGAGTCTTACAGATTACGTTTCATGATGGCAGGGAAGATGTTTGCTGCCACGAACCGTACTAATTATTAATTCTTCGCCGGATTTCGGCCGATAAAAGGATACTGCTCCAGGTCAACGATCTGGCCGCTAACGGGGCCGCTTTCGTCACCTAACCAGTATACGGCCGCGGCTGCAATTTCGTCGGGCCACAGAATACGGCCAGCGGGGGCAAATTCTGCTGGGAGATGTTGATACCAGTCGTCGGGAAGGCCCTGCTGGTGTTTTCGCTGGATTTCCCGTTCTGTGAGCACCCAACCCGGATTGAGCTGATTGACACGTACGCCCGCTTCCCGATGCAATGTATCGCCAAGGTTACGGGTCAGGGTGACCAACGCACCTTTTGAGACACTATAGGCCATTAGGTTTGGTTCGCCACACCAGGCATTGAGCGATCCAATGTTCAGTACGCAGCCCCGCCATTGTTGCAGATAGGGCAAGGCTACTTTGATCAACGCAAAAGGCGCCAGGGTATTCACTTCCATGATCTGGCGGAAGAGCGCCAGATCCGTTGTCTGGGTGTTTGACGAAACGACCATCGCGGCATTGTTGACCACCGCATCCAGCCGACCAAACGTTTTCAGGGCAAGGTCTACCAGGTGTTGCGGGGTGTTGTCGGCGGTAATTTCTTCAATGTGCAATACTGCCTTATCATGCCCCAGTGTAGCGACAATGGCTTCTCCCAGTTCCCGTTCCAGTCCATGAATAACAACCCGTGCCCCTTCGGCAACGCACCGACTGGCAATAGCTTTTCCGATGCCGGTGCAACTGCCGGTTATGATGATGACTTTATGTTGGAGCCGCATGGATTACACCGGTTTGAGTACGCTTTTCACCACGTCGCCCCGGTGCATTTTTTCAAAGGCCTCGTGCCATTCGGTAATCGGCCATACGCCCCCAATAATGGGTTTTACGTCCAGTTGCCCATTGGCAAGCAACGCGATGACTCGCTCCCAGATCGGCCAGTTATGGCTGAAACTTCCCTGAAGTGTAACGTTTTTTTGTACCAATGGATCGAGCGAGAAACCAAGTGGCTGCGGACCCCAGCCAACTTTAGTGATATGGCCATTGGGTCGAACCAGTTGCATCGCTAGTTTCAGAGTAATGCTCGTACCGGCTGCGTCAATGATGCAATCGGCCCCAAGTCCATCCGCCTTTTGTGCCCATTCGGTTGCATCGCCAATGATGGCTTCGCAGCCGTAGTGTTTCCCAATGGCCAGTCGATGCTGGTCGGCCGCTAATCCGACAAGGGCGACTTCGGCTCCACAGAGCCGGGCCATGGCCGCACACAAAATACCGATGGTGCCCGGTCCCAGAACAATAACCCGGTCGCCAGGTTTTATACGGCTATTTTCTACTACGGCATTGAAGGCTACGCAGCAGGGTTCGGTCAGACAAGCCTGTTCGAAAGCAAGCTGGTCAGGAACATGATGCAGGCAGCGGGCCGGCACGCGCACAAACCGTGTCATGGCCCCATTGACACCATACCCAAAACCTTTACGCGTTGGGTCGAGGTTGTAGAGCCCGCGACGGGTCATTGGGTTGTTGGTATCGATGACGGCAGCCGTTTCGCTCACCACGCGGTCGCCTTCGTGCCAGCCCGTAACCCGATTCCCCAGTTCAACAATATGACCGCCAAATTCATGACCAAGAACCACGGGGTAATTGACGGGCCAGCTATGGTCGGCAGTCCACTGATGTAGATCGCTCCCGCAAACCCCAACATTGGCAACTTCCAGCAATACATCGTCTTCGCCAATGGCGGGCCGGTCAAGTTCGCGAATGGCAACGGAGCCTTTCTCCGGCGCATAATTAACAACCGCAGCAGATTTCATAACATAAAGAAAATGAGGAGTAATACGCAATCAGTTTGCCATTGGCACATCGCCATAAGCGTGAATTTTTTGACAGATTAACCGCAATGACGCTTCCAGATTGCCGTCAGCTGTTTTGAACGCATCCGCATCAATGGTCAGCGGTGCACCGAGCACAACCAGTGGAGCGCCATATTCCGGACAGCGGATTGCCTGTTCCAGACTGAGCCCCCCGACGGCCTGGACAGGTACCCGAACGGCCTGAACAACCTCGCGAAGCTGATCCAGCGGGCTGGGCATCCGGTGGCCCCGCGCGGCAATGCCCCGTCGTTCGTCGTATCCAATGTGATGAATAACGTAATCGCAGCCCAGGTCTTCGAGCCATTTGGCTCCTTCAACCATATCTGGACATACCATATTGTCGCCCATGACTTTAACGCCAAAATCATGCCCGGCTTTCACGACGCACCGGATCGTTTCGGCGTGCGCCCGTGCCATAACCACCACGTGCGTAGCACCGGCTTTGGCCATCATTTCGGCTTCGAGATAGCCGCCATCCATCGTTTTGAGGTCGGCTACAATGGGTACATTCGGGAAGGCCTCGCGTAATTTGCGTACACCATGCAGACCTTCGGCCAGGATCAAAGGCGTGCCAGCTTCCAGCCAGTCGACACCCGCCCGCATCGCTAATTCGGCCGTTTCGAGCGCTTCGTCGATGTTGGTGAGATCCAGTGAAATTTGAACAATGGGTTTCATCTAAAAATAAAAGAACAAAAGAGTGAACCGGAGCGCCGGACCATAGCCAACAAGTGCTGTTCAGGTTGGGAGAGATCACAGATGTAATGCTCCCTGCCTGCAACTAAGAATCCACAAGAAATAACAACACTTCGGGATATAGTACTACGTTAATGCTTGTTCAGGCTATCGATTGATTGAAAAAAATCGCAGCACCAGTAGCCTGAACCGCCCTGAAAACAGTAGTATGACTAGTCTGTAATCGCTAGTCAAATGAATGGTTCAACCAGCGCGAGCCTCCTCCAAAAGCTTAAAAACGGTCAAAACGTCTACGGAACCTGTATTACGTCGACAGCGCCGATGTGGCCGAAAGCCGTCAGTCAGATCGGTCTTGACTTCGTTTTTTTAGATACCGAACACATTCCGCTGGATCGGGCAGAACTGGCCAGGCTGTGCCAGCAATTTCGAACTTACGGCATTACGCCCATTGTCAGGATACCGAGCCCCGATCCTTTTCGAGCCTGTCAGGTCATTGATGGCGGGGCGCTTGGGGTAGTGGCTCCTTATCTCGAATCGGTAGAGCAGGTTCGGGAATTGGTGGGCGCTACCAAATACCGACCATTAAAAGGTGAACGATTGGCGAATGTCCTAAGCGGCAACGAAACGTTGTCGGCAGAAATGGAAGCGTACATCACGGCCTATAATGCCGATCATATCTGCATCGCCAACATCGAAAGTGTACCTGCCCTGAATCGGCTCGATGAGCTGTTATCGGTGCCGGGTCTCGATGCCGTGTTTATTGGTCCTCATGATTTGTCGGTAAGTCTGGGACTGCCGGAACAGTACGATCACCCTGATTTTGAAGCGGCAGTACGTGCCATTATTCACAAAACCCGCCAAAAGGGATTGGCCATCGGCATTCATTTTTCGCTGGAACCCGAGCGGCAGATCAAGTGGATAAACGAAGGCGCCAATATCGTTGTGCATAGTTTCGACATCGCTCTCTTCAGTCAACGCCTTCGTCATGATCTGCACATTATCAAAGAAGCCGTTGGCGACGACCAGAAGCCGGAGCAGGCTACTTCACTGATTATTTAATGCGATTCGATGGCCATTTCTACAATAACTCAATCACCCATCCGGCGATTTAACTCTGTATTGCTGTGCGGTATGGCCCTGTCGATTGGTTGGGGAATCCGGGGAAATTTCGGGCATGAGTACGGGGCTGCTTTTGCGGGCTGTCTGGCGGCTATCGTGATTGCCTTGTTGTCTGGCCGGGCCGACTGGCGAGCGCGTGTCCTTTACTTTGCTTTTTTCGGAGCTATCGGCTGGGGCTTTGGCGGCTCTATTTCCTACATGCAGGTTATTTCCTACACTCAAAGTGGGCATGGCCTCTCGCAATGGTACGGTTATGTCGGCCTGTTTTACATCGGGTTTTTGTGGGCAGCGCTTGGCGGAGCCGGAACGGCACTGGCGGCTGTGGCCGAGCAGAAACGTCTGATTCAACTATTCAAGCCGATTCTTGTTCTGTTTGGCGTTTGGTTTATTCAGGATTTGGTCGAAGATCCTCTTGTTGACTGGATTCAATCGGACATTGCCTTTGATCATACCTGGTCGCGGCACAAAAGCCCGCTCTATTGGCTCGATGCCGATTATCTGGCTGCCCTGTTCGCTTTGCTGGCAATGGCTTTGTATGACTTAGTCGATCGAAACGAAAGAAATCGATTGCTTTTGCCCATTTTCGGAGCAATGGGCGCTGTATTGGGCTGGGGAATTCAGGCTCTATTGAAAGGATTGGGGCTGGATCAAAAACTGGCCTCCTCTCTAACGTATCCGCTGGGCGACCCAACCTACATAAACCCCGAAACGGGAACAGTAGCGTTTGATCCGCATAATTTTCTCAATAACTGGCCTCAATGGTTTGGCGATTATCCGCAGCATATCGGCTGGGTTATTGGCCTGTTGCTTGGGCTGATTGTCTATTTCAGTCGTTTTGGCAAGTTCCGCGATGGGGCCTCGCTCATTGTATACATGGCCGCTGGCTGGTTGCTCTTTTTTTTAGCCTTTCCGGTGCTGGGCAGTGTATTTTTTGCAAACGCTGGCGGACTCCGAATGACGCCACCCCGCAGCGACGATTGGGCGGGTATTACCGGTGTTTTCATCGGGGCAGTGCTTTGGTTCCGGCAGAATAAGCTGCTCCCGGTTGCGGTGGCGTCTATCCTTAGTGGCACCATTGGTGGGCTGGGCTTTTCGGGAATTCAATGGGTAAAACAACTGCTGATGATTCCCGGCAATCCACGGATTCTGAGCGGGAAAGGATTCTTGCCCGAAACCGACGAATTTAAAACCATTACCGACAATTGGGCCGACTGGCAGCATCAAAACTGGCATAGCTTTCTGGAGCAGAGTTACGGATTCGTCAACGGTGTAGCTATCGTTGTGGCGCTGGGCTTTCTGGCGACCCGAATTCCGGTGCATGTCGATCAGCATGAATCGGCATCAACCGGCAGGAAATGGACGCTGGGTGTCGCTTCCGTTTTTGTCTGGCTGGCTATTCCGTATGTTAACCTTGTCAAGAACGTCGAGGAATGGGGAAAACAATTGAATCCAGCTGTATGGACGCGGGTAGTTGATCATCAGGAAACGTCAGCCGCTTTATGGGACGTACCTTATTTGGGCCGATTGCCGGGAATCGACTTCCTGCACATGACTCCTACCTGGTGGTTTAACGTAACCTGGCTTTTGCTGCTTCTCGTGTTTATCCTGCTTATACGGAGACAAGCCAGAGAACCACTATCCATTATTTCAATGTCCTGGCTGGGTAGAGGGCAGCTGATTTTTCTGGTGTTGCTCTGGACAATGGTCGTTGGGAATTTTGAACGAGCCCTGGTCGACTGGAGCCCCCAACGCTTGTTAACGGAGTGGGTCATTACGGTCAATGCCATCCTGGCGACGCTGCTTGTGCTGACGGTACCGCGCGAACGGGAAGAATTCGCTATTCATCTGCCGGAATCCTTTAGCTTGTTTTACCGGCAAGCCTGGATGCGGGCGGCCCTGGCTGTAGCGATTTCAGGCGTATTGTTCCTCGTAACAAATCGACTGGTCTATAACTACCCGGCCAATGAAAAGCCGAGCAATGCCATTCATACGCGATTCGGTCTGGAGGCCGATTGGCGGGCAAAACCTAACTTGAAAAACGCTCTGCATAAATGAATCGAGCTTTGAAAAATCTGAGAAGTGGCTTCATAATCTGGTGCCTGATTGTTCGAAATTCAGCTTACGGTCAATCGCCTGATTCAGTTGCCTATTACCGTACGGCATTGGCAGCGCAGCAAAAAATAGGTGTTTCAGCGCATAGAGGATCGTCGGAAATAGCGCCTGAAAATACGCTGGCTACCTTTCGGGCAGTTTTACAAATGCAGGTCGATTACATTGAGATCGATGTCCGAACAACGAAAGACGGCCAGCTGGTCATTTTGCATGATGGCACACTGAACAGAACGACTACGGGCACTGGCCCCGTAAAAGACCAGACGCTGGCTGAACTGAAAAAACTATCGGCGGCTAAAGGATATGGTGATCAATTCCAGAAGGAACAGATTCCAACGTTGGATGAGGTTGGAGAATTGCTTGCCGACTGGAACGCTCACCATCCGTCGAAAACAAATCTCTACGTCGATTGCAAAGACGTATTGCCGGAGCCATTGGTGAAAACCCTGACAAACCATGGATTATTGAGTGATGCTGTTTTTTACGGTTCCGACGAAACCCTGTTGGCTTTACAAAAAGTGGCGCCGACTGCGAAGCTGATGCCTGGACTGAAAAAAGCAGAGGCAATGGCCGACAAAATAAGCAAACTTCACCCGTATGCTTTTGATGTGAGCTGGCCAGCCCTTACTGAATCGCTGGTTGATCAAATTCATGGTCAGAAAATTAAAGTATTCTCTGACCTATTGGATTTTTATGATTTACCCAGTCAATATACCAAAGCAGCCCGACTCGGTATCGATGTTATTCAAACAGACCATGTGCTAAAGGTATACCGGACACTGGCTGTAAAAATGGTGAAATAACCTCGCCCTCTAAATAAGCTCAATAGAGCATCGTTTCATGATACGTAATTTTCTGACTTTTCTCCTTGTATTGACCGTTGCTTCATCCTGGGCACAAATTCACAAAGATTATCTGCCTACAGTCTATCCTGACCGGCTTATTCTGGGTTGGCAGGGAAATCCGGCTACGTCGCAATCGGTCAACTGGCGTACCGACTCGACCGTTAGTAACGCTGTGGGAGCGATTGCCGAAGCCGACCCATCGCCCGATTTTGTCAGCAAGGCTACCCTTGTTCCGGCCATAACGGAACGGGTTGTGCTCAATGGGAAATCAGTGCTCTATCATTCCGTTCATTTTAACAATCTGAAACCAGACACTAAATACAGTTATTGCGTTGGCAACGGTACATATTGGAGCGAGTGGTTTCAGTTTAAAACAGCGCAGGACCGTTCGGCCCCGTTTTCGTTTCTGTATTTCGGCGATGCCCAGAACGATATTCGGTCGCTTTGGTCGCGAGCCATTCGCGGAGCTTATTCAACGTTGCCAACCGTAAATCTGATGATTCATGCGGGCGATTTGATCACTACATCCAACGCCGACTGGCAATGGGCCGAATGGTTCGAAGCGGGCGGCTGGATCAATGGGATGGTGCCAACACTGGCGACGCCGGGCAATCACGAATATTTTAAGGATGAACAGGGGAAATCACGTGTATCGAGACATTGGCGTCCCTCGTTTGTACTGCCCGAAAATGGGCCCAAAGGATTGGAGGAAACCGCTTACTTTTTTGATTATCAGGGCACACGCTTTGTTTCGTTAAATTCACAGGCTGCGTTGCTCGATTCAATCATACTAACTACGCAGGCTGACTGGCTCGTGCAGGTGTTGAGCAATAACCCCAATCGCTGGACGGTGGTTGTTCACCATCATCCGATCTATTCGACGAAACAGGGTCGCGATAACGACGAATGGCGCGTGAAGATGGAGCCGATCTACAAAAAATACGGTGTCGATCTGGTGTTGCAAGGGCATGATCATACCTATGGTCGTGGTTTAAACATGCCGTTGGGAAAGAGCCGTAAACATCCCGATGGGCCTATTTATGTGGTATCGGTGAGTGGCCCTAAAATGTATGATATCGGTCTACAGAACTGGATGGATCGGGCGGGGTCAAACACACAACTGTATCAAACCATCTCGATTGACGGCGATAAGTTATCATATCAATCCTATACCGTAACGGGCGAGAAATACGATTCGTTTGCGTTAATCAAAAGCAATAAAGGCCAGAATACGCTCGTCGATCAGGCACCTGCGCTATCCCCCGAACGACTCGAATTACCGGCGGAGTATCAGAAACGGTTTAAACCTCAGGAAATGGATGAATATCGAAACCGTTTTCAGGAATACAAGGCCCGTAAACAGGCAAAAAAAGATTAATTTGCCAAGCTCTCCTACTTTTTTTGCCCAACTCTATGCAAACAAGTACCTCAAATTTACCAGAACCAGCCATTGCCCAGCCCGCGCCCGTTAAGCGGCTTCTCTCGCTCGATACACTACGAGGTTTCGATATGTTCTGGATTATGGGCGGTGAAGAAGTCTTTCATGCACTGGCCAAAACCACCGGATGGGCGTGGGCTGTTCTCCTTGCCGACCAGTTTACCCACCCCGACTGGAATGGCTTTCGGGCTTATGACCTGATTTTTCCGCTGTTTGTATTTATGGCGGGCGTTTCAACTCCTTTTTCGATAGGATCGCGGCTGGATAAGGGTGCTGATAAAGCACAGATTGCCCGCAAGGTTATCAGCCGGGGGCTTATTCTGGTTGTGCTCGGTGTCATTTACAACAATGGTCTATTCGTAAAAGCCTTTGTTGATACCCGTTTTCCAAGCGTTCTGGGGCGTATTGGGCTGGCAGGGATGTTTGCCCAGTTGATCTACCTGTATGCCCGACCGCGCACGCAATACATCTGGTTTGCGGGAATCCTGTTGGGTTACTGGGCCGCAATGATGCTGATACCGGTGCCGGGTTGCGGAGCGGGTGTGTTAACGATGGAATGCAATCTTGCCAGTTACATCGATCGTCAGGTAGTACCCGGCCATTTGTACAAAACGATCCATGATCCGGAGGGGTTGTTTTCTACGATTCCGGCAATCGGCAATGCACTGCTTGGCATTTTTGCCGGTACATTCCTGCGTACTCCGGGCAAAACGGGTAATCAGAAAGCAGTGCAACTGCTTGGTGCAGGAGCGCTTTTTGTTCTGCTCGGCTGGCTTTGGAATTTCAATTTCCCCATCAACAAAAACCTCTGGACCAGTTCGTTTATGCTGGTTACCGGTGGCCTGAGCCTGACCTTACTGGCTGTATTTTATTGGATTATCGACGTAAAAGACAGAAAAGGGTGGACGTTTTTCTTTACCATTATCGGTATGAATTCCATCCTGATTTATCTGGCTGGTGAGTTCATTGACTTCGAATATGCCGCTCACTTTTTCTTTGGTGGATTACTCAAACTGTCTTCCTCTGAAGTTGTCCGGGCCGTTGGCGGTGTTTTAGCTTTTTTAGCCGTCAAGTGGGTGTTTCTCTATTTTCTGTATAAGAAGAAGACATTCCTGCGGGTTTAAGCAAATCGATTTATGACGCCAGTTTATTCTTTTAAGATTTTCGGAAAACAGGCTTAGTTGTAAGCTTGCCCGATGCGACTTTGAAACCAGAGCACATAAATTTTTTAGTTCCTGGCAACATAAATTATCGATTGATTTCCAAGATTACTGATCGGTAAAAGTTGATAAACAGTACCTTCATCAGCTTAAAGTTTGATAAAAAAGGTGCTGTTTATCAATTTATTTTTTTCCTGCTTTAATTAACCTTATTGCAAAGTTTAGCTCAGTATCCTCTTTTTTTGCTAAGTCTTCCTGAGTGGACACAATTGGATAATCCGGAATGATTCCTCTGCCGGTTGTATGGGAAAATCCATTAAGGTTTACGACTCTTCTTATAAAAGGAATATCTGCTCTAATTTTGGTATTAGGAAGAAAAATATCCATTCCTGCACCTGAAATAGGGCCTGCCATATCACCACCGCTTTCCTCGCCAATAAAAACGGCATCTTTCCTGTTTACTCGAATAAGGGTTGCGAAAATAGAGGCTGCTGAACCTGTTGCTCCATTGAGAAGCACATATACTTTGTTGGTATAGGGTGTAGCGCTTGGCTGCATAGGCCTCGACCATGTTTCTGATTTAGCCTGAGGATTACTTCTGAACGTATTTTGTGTTGTTCTGATAAATAAAGAATCGGAAAATTGGGTCATTCCTGTTGAATCTCGCAGGTATTTCTTGAAATCAGGAAACCTATAATTTAAACATTCATGATAGTCGTAAGGCCTATATGGACCACTAAATAGGTATTGAAGCAACTCCATGCCAATCGCCAAATTACCGCCTTCATTTCCCCGAAGGTCAATAATAAGGTTTTGAATGTTATTGTCTTTTATGTATTTGAAGTTATTTCGGTATTCTGTCGAATAGCTTAAATTATATTTTCCCCAGATCCCGGTATGGAAACTAGATAGGCGAAAATAGGCTGTATTTAAGTCCAGTAACTTGAATTCTAGTGGATTCTCATTTCTTTTTTTACGATCATTAATTGATGAATATCTCCTCCAATAGTAATTGTAAATTTTCTGAGAGGTAAGCGCTGAAATTTTAACCTCCTGCTTTAGTGAACTATTCGGTTTTTGAATGATAAGATTAAATGTGTCTGGACGGCCAATAAAAATAGCATAATGAACCATGAAACGGTTGTAGGTCTGCTGAAGTGAAAACTGTTCAAGATTTCTATACCTGAAACTATCGATAAACCCATTCGTATGAATAGTAGGCAAAAGTGTTTTTATTATTTGCAAACCTGTTCTATCATTAATCGATAAAATTTCTGTTCCGTCTGGAATCGAACTATCATCGCTTAAATTATTGTCGACAAATAGCCGATTATTGACGATTTTAATAAAGAACGGAAATAACTTGGCTTTTGATGGAACTGGCGATCCTGAATAAATAGTCTGTCCTATTTCATTTTTCCAATAATCACTTGACGGCAAGGCAAATGTATGCTCATCACGAATAGTCGTCATCACTCGATTGACAATTTTATAAAAATCAATTTCTGTCATAGGATGATTTAGTTGATTAAAGCTACTATCGAGGAAGATATCCATTGTCTTTTTATCAGTGTACCGATAAAGGCCAATGTGTGCTTTTTCAAGTACTTCCCTCAGAACTTTAAAATCTTCCTGCAAAGCAGGTACATCGAATAATTTGTTTGAGTCGTAATTTGACAGCTGTCCAAATGATGGATGAATGAATGCTAGTAAGAAAGCTATGGGGAAATATAAAATTATCTGACTTTTCATTTTGATCTCATTATATGCCTATATAGATATTACATCGTAAAAATATAAAATAGGGAAGATAGCTTCTTTACATGCGCAACTGGAATCGCCCATTGTAGACAGTTCAGTGCCAATAGTTACGATGTATATCACCTCGCTTTGTACTAAAATCAACTTTTATTCTGGAAACAGGTAGTTTTGCTGAACAACTCTATCCGAAAACATCAGCCAGATTATGGAGTCGACGCTGAAAGACTTACGGCAGCACGCCATATCGGTATCGCTTTTCAAACCTACTTCGCTTAGCCGGGCTGTTGAACGACTTGGCTTTGTCCAGGCCGATCCGATCCGGTCGCCAGCGCGGGCTCAGGATCTTATCCTGCGTCACCGCGTAGAGAACTACAGAGCTGGCTATCTTGAACAGCACTATCCCGCGCTGGATTTAGAAGAAGATTTTCTCTATGCGTATGGCTTTATGCCTCAGTCAACGTGGCAGTTGCTACACCCTCGACGCGAAAGAGAGCTCAGTCCTGATGAACAACGGGTGCTTGTTATTGTCGCAAACAATAAACGAATTCATCCGCGCGAACTGGAAGCTTATCTAGGCGCTGGACGTGAGCGCAATGACTGGGGTGGCTACTCGAAAGCGACTACCCGAACCCTGCAATCACTGCACTACCACGGTTTCCTGCGGGTAGCCGAGCGGGAGAATGGAATTCGTTTGTATGAGTTGGCGGCCCGGACGCACGAGCCAGCAGCGCCCGACGAACGCTTACGCCAGCTTGTCTTACTGATTGCATCCATTCTTGGCCCTTTGTCGGATCGCAGTCTCCGCGCTGTGGTACAGCATTTAGCCCATGCCGCGCCAACACTGGAGGGAAGGCGATCCATTGTTACACAGCTCATCGAAACCAGCGAGTTAGCTCATGCTGTTGTCGATCAAGTTCGGTATGTCTGGCCTGCTTCGGATCAGATTGAGGCCAGCCAAAATGAGACTGTACGCTTTCTGGCTCCTTTCGATCCGCTCGTTTGGGATCGAAAACGGTTTGAGCATTTTTGGAATTGGTCCTACCGATTTGAGGCTTACACGCCTGCTGCCAAACGGCAACTGGGTTATTATGCGATGCCGATGCTCTGGCGAGACGACATAATCGGGTGGGTTACGATCTCGAATCAAAAGGGAAATCTGGTTGTTGAACCCGGATTCAAAAAAGACATATCAACCGACCTGAATTTTGACAACGAATTTGAGGCCGAGGTGGAGCGATTTCGCCTGTTTCTTCAAAAGCGGTAGCCCGCCAAGCTGTCGTCGTCAGTGGATTGCATAGCAGCCAAATATGCTAATAGCATTATCCGCTCACCGCAACCTGCACGGTTCCTAACCTACTCTTATTTTACTGGCTTTTCTCTTGTTTATACTTGCAACTGGTTTGATGCAAGTGGATTTTACAAACGTATGACGTTGGTAGCACGTTTGTAAAGCTCGTTATATATACTCAGCCAGAGCGCTAAAATGAGACATTGATCATGAAATCCTGGCGTGTGTTTTGCTGAATGGGCGTTTTAAGAAACAGCTATACATTTTTTAGTTGATCTCTTTACTTCTTAAAGTCGGTAATGGTCTTTCCATCATACCGATACACCCCACCTGAACCAAACCAAATACTGCCATCATTCGCTTCTAAAATCCCAAAAAGCATGCCTTTCGTATCGTCAGATTCTGGATCTACTTCGGTTACCGTGGGATTTTTATTGGACAAAGTAGTTCCATCATAACGGAAAAGTGACCAGCCCCAATTCGTTTCTGAACTCGTCCAGATGTTGCCTTTTTTATCTTCGTAGACATAGGCAACACCACGCTCGGTGAAGTTGGTAAATGTATTGCCGTCATAGCGCCAAAGGCCATCACTGCCACCGAGCCAGATATTGCCTTTTTTATCTTCGATTATCGTACGAACATTCCTAAATGGGGTGCCATCATGAGTTAAAATGGTAAATGTTTTTCCATCATAAATACAGGCATTGCCCCTTGTGGCAAACCAGAATTTCCCGGTTTTATCTTCAATAATAGAATTGACATCATTATGGTCAGCAAGGAAGAGTCTTTCGTCCGTTGTAAAATTTAGACCTTCATTCATCCTATAATTTCGAAAGGATTTCCCATCGTAACGGCTTGCTCCACTTTGTGTGCCGAACCAAATAGTCCCGGTCTTATCTTCATAAATGTCAATAACCTGATTATTGGCAAGGCCATCCTTGATTGTAAACTGTTGAAAGGATTTACCATCGTAGTAATAAACCCCTTCACCAACCGTACTAAACCAAAAATTCCCTTTTCGATCTTCTAAAACCGAAAAAAAACGGGCCGAACTCACCTTACTGGTAACATTGGTAAACGATTTTCCATCATATCGAAAAACACCGCCAAAGGTTCCAATCCAAATGTTGCCCTTCCGATCTTGCTTGATGGTACGCGTGATATGGCTAGGTCCATAGGAGGTAATTACCTCTTTGGGTTCGGACCTGATCGTGTCTTTTGGTAGTTCAGTTTTGTTTTGTCCTTTACAGGAAGTGTAAAAAACAAATAGCAGCAACAAAGTATATACGGGTGCGTATTTCATTATTTTTCCTCCCAAAGAATTTTAACCGCAGCCGCGGACGGTCGCAACGGCGGACCGTAAACCTACTCGTTTTTGTGCTGAGCTTTGGTTAACAGCTTGTTAACGAAACCTAAAAGCAGTTTTTACTGACTGCCGTGGGTTTTTGCCCTTGAGTAGTTGGCCATATGGCACAAAGATGTTGCCTATACAACTGTCTCACAAAATACCCTCTTCCTTGTGAAGAAAGAACATTTATGCATCTGCGTCTCAAATGGCCGGGCTGCCGGAGCTGGCGTTTAACGAGACTCCACAAGTTAGGCGATGGGCGAAGAAATGATTTGTCATTCTACGGCAAAAGAGATTTCTTTGTCAGAATCGGATTTGCCCAATTTTGGGCAGGAACGTACCCAAAGTTTCAGAATTTTCTTAACGTTGACAGTATTATGTTTTCAAGTAAAGACTACTCTAAAATGACACTTGAGGAGTTAGTGTCAGAAGAGAAAAAGTTGAAATCACAAAAAATTACAATTGCTGTGATCATCGGTATTGTCGTTGGCATTGCTGTTTATTCGGCTACACATAGGGGTTTTGTTCTGCCGATTATTTTGCTAATTTTTTCTTTGGTAATTGGCTCCAGATATTCAAAAAACCTGAAGGGCATCCAGGCGGAAATAAGCCGCAGGGATACCGTTCGTTAGCTTCGTCGTACCACCGTTTGTCGGAAAGGCAGCACTCCTGATTGCTACATCTGGGCGGACCGTGCTTCTAAGCGAAAGTCTAATTATCTACTTTTCCTCATTTCCTGACTAACCAGATTTCGGTCACCTGTGAGCCGCGTTCGCCCTCTCCGCACGTCCAGATGAAAGTAACGGCTCCATCGGTCAGAGCCGCTTTGGGCACGTCGAATTCATAGATGGGTTGCTGGCCCGTTTGAATAAAATCATGGACAACAGACCCATCGTCGGTCATGAGTTTCATGCGCGACTGGAAGCGCCCGGTGTAGGCAATTCGAAGCTGGTAGGTAGCGTTGGGATCAAGTTCGGTATAGGCGATTTTTAAGGGTTGATCATAGAGGGTTTTCGCCTGTTTCATCCACGCGCGTGGAGTGATCTGGCCTTTGAAGCCCGTAGCTTTAATTTCATCCACCCACTCGACTCCCACCAAACCAACGCCGAATCCAATTCTTGCTGATTGCAAACTGCCCGGATCGGTCGCCCAACTCACGTCAGAAACAACGCGGTGCCAGCTTTCGGGCGCACCAAAATGATCGTAGAAACCGCCTGGCCCCGGATCAGTACGGTGCAGCATCTCACGGATTTTCTGGATTCGTTCGGATTCATCCGCTAATTTTTCAATCTGCGAAAGCTGCGATAAGAGCCAGGGTGAGTCATTGAGCGGGATGTCAATATTATCGACAAAATTACCCCGCCCCGACATCGCTCCGTGTCGTTCGATCGTCAATTGTGCGCCGATACTTTTGTAAAGCGAGTCTGCTAAAGCAAAACACTGCTGTCGATAAGCGGGCAGAATAGGTTCTTTCCATGCTTTTTCGAGGATGGCGTTCGCTTGCCGGATGGCTGCCAGAGAGCCTCCCGATTCAATTATTTCCAGCTGATTGCGTGCCTGTTGCTCGAGGTCCGTTTCGTACAGCAGCCGACGGCGCGTGTAGGCATCGTAATATGCCCGGATCAGGGCCATCTGAAAACGGGGATTTTGTCGTATGGATGGCGGAATGGATTTTTCCAATGCCTGCCATTGCATCAGTGTCCGTTCGACAGCATCGTTAGTCAGTAGATTCCCCCGCCAGTTCTGCTCCAGTGCGACAAGCCCCTGCGCAACGGATTCTGTGTGGGTTGACCCAATAAAAAGTCGGCCATAATCACGTAATGTTTCAATGACCGGCGTTTCCGGGTTCCAGTCCTGATCACTCCAGACAAACTTATTGACATCGTCGTTGGTGCCTTCCGAATAGCTGATGCTGCCTACTCCGAATTCATCGAGTGCATTGTGAATTGCTTTCTCGTCGTGCGGACGCGGGTTGATGCATTCCCGACCAAGGGTCATGGCCCAGGCCAGATCCCAGTGCGGCACCGGATACTGGGAGGCATAGTTGTGCGTAATATCGGGATAATGACGAATCGGAATGGACGGATTGACCCGTTTACGGATCTCCTGAACCGGCATTTTGACCCACGGTCCGAAAACCACCCCACCAAACCAGTCGTAGCCTTTATTGACGTGTTTGTAGAAGGCATCGAACCACTGTTGCGTCGGTCGGAAAACTTGCGGTGACACCCAGATTTTGGCTTTCGGATGGTATTTGTGCAGCACCTGGGCTTCTTTTTCGAGCCAGGCAAAGAGCACATCAGGATCCAGTTCGCCGGGGTCGCCACCCGGCACAAAAACGGCATCCAGTTTCTGCACAGCCGCAAAAACTTCGTGTCGCTCAGCCAGTTCCTTCTGTATGGAATCAGGATGCGTATAGTTCTGGCCCATATTCGGATACCACATCCAGACATCCAGCCCGTATTCGGCACAAATCCGCGACTGCTCGCCAATCATTTTTATGGCCGGAAGTTTCATGTGGCGACTGGTGAAATCGTCGTCGGTACGCGGGGGCATAATCTCGATGCTATTGGCGCCAAACAGGGACAGTTCGCGAATGTACTGGTCAAATTGAGCCACCGAAAACGCATCATACGCATTGGTTTTAGGCCGATAACCAAGCTGGTGCCCGCGAATGGAATAACGGGGACTGGTGGCAATAGCCAGGTTTCCGGCTACATCCAGTTTGCCCGGTTGCATAGTCAGTTTACGGAGTAATCGCCCGACACCGTAGAGTAAGCCCCGCGCATCATGCCCTAAAATCAGCACCGCGTTCGCCGACTCGATCGCAACCAGCCTGAAACCCTCGCTTTTGCTTTCGGGCATTGCCTGAAGCAGGGTTCGGAAACGCTGAGGCAATTGTGGTAAATCACTTTCCAGCGCAAGACCAATAAACGGCTGATTATCGGTAGGCAGTTTTGTGGTAACAATGAGCTGAATCCCGCTGCGTTTCCGAACTTCCTGCTGAAGAATCTCTACGGTTCTATGCAGGGCTTTCTTATCAGAAACAACGTTGACTATATGTGCTTTCGATAAGTCGATTGAGCCTGAATAGGCGGCACTTGTCAGGATGGAAAGGAAACAGATGATTAATCGAATTGACATTTTCAATTAGGTGGTTAGGGTGAGGTTATGTTCATAAACCTGACCTGCTAGGTTTTGAGAAACCTAGCAGTGTCGGTTTTGAGAAACCGACAGCACACTGGTATCAGAGCTTTATGAAAATCTTTCGCTTATACAGCACATAGGCCGGAATGAAATTGATGCCAATGAAAAACAGGGCATAACTCAGACTGGCGAGCTCGGGCTGCATACCGATCGCTATTAATCCATTCACAACGTGCTCATTTATTGAGCGATCTCCGAGTTTAAATCGGTAAAAAAATAGGGCGAAAATGTCGGCCAGTACATACACCGTAATAGCGTTGGCACCGAAAATGACGCCTGGTTTCGTGCCGCCTGTGTACCCAAGAACATCGACGAGGAAATACAACGAACCCAGCAGCAATGCCACAAAACCAGACGTGACGAGCACAAATGAACTCGTCCAGAGGTTTTCATTCACGGGAAAAGTAAGTCCCCAGAAATAGCCAGCGGCCGCCGTAAACAGGCCAGCCGTCATGAGATACGACACTTTTTCGGTTGGGCTGGCGCTACTGAGCATCCAGCGTCCGGCCAGCATACCCATAATGCCCGTTACGATCGATGGAAACGTACTGAGAATGCCTTCGGGGTCCCAGGTGCCCTGCCACATCCGACCGGGCAGGTATTGTCGATCAAACCAGGCGGCTAGATTCTGACCTGGCTCCAGGACGACTTTTCCCATATCCGGCGATGGAATCTGGGTCATGGCTAACCAATAGGCAACCAGTGTGAGGACTCCAATCCAGGCTTGTTGCTTCCAGGTTGTATTCAGAAAAAGAAACGCACAGACCAGAAACACAATGGCAATTCGGTGAAGTGTACCCGTCCAGCGAACGTTCGGAAAATCAAAATCGGGCATCAGGTTCAGGAACATGCCTACCGC
Organism: Spirosoma endbachense; assembly: GCF_010233585.1. NCBI lineage: Bacteria > Pseudomonadati > Bacteroidota > Cytophagia > Cytophagales > Cytophagaceae > Spirosoma > Spirosoma endbachense. The sequence goes on along the minus strand of NZ_CP045997.1, from coordinate 7,087,231 downwards.
GAAAATCTTCAATGACCGGATCACGATTTTTCGGTAGAGTTCGCCTTTCGGATGGCGTTTGTCCAGCTTCTGTGCGTAGGCGAGTGCAATGGACACGCCCACGATAAACAGAAAAGTCGGGGCAATTAAATCGGTGAATGATAGGCCATTCCATTTGGTGTGTCTCAGCGTAAAATACACGAACTCTTCGCTTCCCGGAAAGTTGGCAACAATCATAGCCGCGATGGTAAATCCACGCATCGCATCTAACGAAATGAGTCGGCTTGGTTGCGGCATCATTAAAAAGTGAAAAAAGCCATGTTACGGCAATAGTATCTTTAGTACTGATTTGAGTACTATAAAGGCTATTAAACCCGAAGATTTATGCGTACCAGTTTTTATGCCGTCCTGTTGCTGCTCGCTGTTAGTTGGGTAAACGGTTGTCGGCAGGCAGATAAGGCGGGAATTGACGAGGGGCTGCAACTGGCCGTTTCCTGGGAATTGGTTAGTAATTTTACGGACATAAAAGACGGATTCGAAGCTCGTTTTACACTCACCAATAAGAGCGATTTGCCGTTGACGGATGCCAATTGGGCGTTGTTTTTCAACATGTCGCCCCGGCCTATTCTTCCCGCCAAAACACCCCAGCCTGCTACGGTTCAGCACATCAATGGCGATTGGTACAAACTGATTCCCAACAAAGGGTTTAGCCTTAAACCGGGTGCATCAACGGAAATTCTATACCAGGGAACGGAGGCTGTTACCAAGGTGACCGATGCACCCCTGGGGCTGTACGTCGTTTTTTACGACAAAGACGGCAAGGAGGAAAACATTGTTCAGATCGCGCAGGCGAACTATACAATCGTACCATTTACCCGTAAAGAACAGATGCTACGGGGAACCGCCGATCTGGAACCACTGCCAACGCCCTCGGCTACCTATCGAAATAACCTGGCCGTTTCGTTGCTGCCAACCGAACAGTTACAGGAAATTATTCCGTCGCCGGTTAGGTTGACTACCGGTTCAGGAACGTTGGCGTTGAATTCGTCACTGCCGATTTATGCCGATAAAGGTCTCGAAAGCGAAGCCCGTTTCCTGAGCCAGAAACTAAAGGCCATCACGGGCAAGGCCTTTCCTGTAACTACCGGATCGCTGACTGGGAAAGGTATTTCCCTCAAAACAAGTAAAATCAACGTCAATGGCATTGCCAAAGAAGCGTATCGGTTAGGCATCGACGGCAATGGTGTGTCCATCACCGGGAGCGATGCCGCTGGCGTGTTCTACGGCGTTCAGAGCCTGCTGGCGCTGATTCCAACTGCAACCTACTTAAGTCCATCCGCCGACATTTCCCTGAACTACGTGCAGATTGAGGATGCGCCCCGGTTTGAATTTCGTGGTATGCACCTGGACGTCAGCCGGAATTTCCAGACCAAAGAAACCATCCTGCGCCTTCTCGACCTGCTGGCGTTTTATAAAGTCAACCAGTTTCTGTTCTATACGACCGAAGACGAAGGCTGGCGGCTCGAAATTGATGGTTTGCCCGAACTAACCCAGGTCGGAGCGCAACGGGAGCATACGTCAGGTAAAGAAACGTCGGTGCTGCACCCGGCCTATGGGTCTGGCCCAAAAGCATACGACGATGGTAAATACGGCAGCGGCTATTATACGAAAGCCGATTTTGTCGAAATTCTGAAATATGCCAAAGAGCGACACATTAAGGTGATTCCCGAGGTGAATTTACCGGGCCATGCCAGGGCCGCAATCAAAGCGATGGAAGCTCGTTATGAACGATTGATGAAGGAAGGCAAGGAAAAAGAAGCTAATGAATACCGGCTCATCGATCCCGACGATAAATCCGTATACCTTTCGGCACAAGGCTATACCGATAATGTGGTGAGCGTCGGGCGGGAATCTACCTATCATTTCTACGAAAAAGTGGTGGATGAGATTACCAGACTATACAAGGAGGCCGGACTTCCGATGGACGTCATGCACGCTGGTGGCGATGAAGTACCCGAAGGAGTCTGGACCAAATCGCCCATTGCGGCCAAACTGCTGAAGGAGAATCCATCGATCAAAGACCCTAAAAATTTGCAGGCGTATTTCTTTGGTAAACTTCGGGAACGACTCGCTAAACGAAAGCTGGAAGTACATGCCTGGGAAGAGGCCGTTCTGGTAAAAGCCGCCGATGGGAAATTAGTCATGAATCCTGAATTTGTCGGAAAAGGGGTCGTTCCTTATGTCTGGAATAACCTGTTCGATCTTGATCTGGGTAATCGGCTGGCAAATGCTGGTTATCCCGTCGTGTTGTGCAACGTTTCGAACTTTTATTTCGATATGGCTTATAACAACGATCCTCAGGAACCGGGGCTTTATTGGGCGGGTTACGTCGATACACGCAATAACTGGGCGTTTGCTCCCTTCGATATGTTCAAAACCACCTACAAAACGGCGATGGGTAAACCATTGACTTTTGCGGGTCTGGAGCATATGAAGCCTGAAGCGCGTAAAAACATCCGCGGTGTTGAGTCTCAACTCTGGAGCGAAACCGTTAAAGGGCGCGACATGGCCGAATACGATATCCTTCCCAAACTACTGGGTTTTGCCGAAAGTGCCTGGGCACCCGAGCGGCCGTGGGAAACCATCGAAAACCGGCAGGCACGCGAAAAGTCGATCAGTACGGGCTGGAATGTATTTGCCAATACACTGGCACAAAAAGACCTTCCACGCCTGGCCCGTATCAATGGCGGGTATAACTACCGGTTGCCGCTTCCGGGAGCCCTGATCGAAAACGGTACGTTAAAAGCCAACGTCGAGTTGCCGGGGCTTGCTATCCACTATACGACAGATGGCTCCGAACCGACAGCTCAATCACTTTTGTACAAAAATCCAGTGAAGGTGTCGGGTACGGTGAAACTAAAAAGCTTTGATGTGGCTGGCCGATCAAGTCGGTCGGTCGTTGTTGCCGGTATAAATCCATAAGGTCTCGCAGCCTTTATCGGTTTTCGATTTCGCTCAATAAAACCGTGACACGGCTCCGGGCGAAAGACCTAAAAAAAGTAAGTATTTGCTAAAAACTGCATTTCAACATGACTATCGGGGTTGATTTAGGAGGGACTAATGCGCGAGTAGGTCTGGTCGATAATGGAACAATTGTTCGTCAGAGGAGTATGGTGTTGCAGGACAAAGACTCCCTTTCGGCTACGTTAGCGCAGCTTATCGACCTGATCCGGCCATTCGTGGAATCATCCGTAAACAGTATTGGCATCGGAGTGCCGTCGGTGGTCGATATAGATCGGGGCATTGTCTACAATGTGGCCAATATTCCGTCGTGGGAGGAAGTAGCCCTGCGTGATATTCTGGAAAAAGAATTTGACCTGCCCGTTTTTGTGAACAATGACGTGAACTGTTTTATTCTGGGCGAACACCAGTTTGGTCTGGCGCAGGGCTATCGGTCTGCGGTTGGAATGGCCATTGGCACAGGGCTTGGTTCGGGGATTGTTATTGACAATCAGCTGTATACGGGCAGTAATTGCGGAGCAGGCGAAATCGGATTGTTACCTTACCTCGACAAAAATATTGAGTCGTATGCCGCTGGCGATTTTTTTGAATCGGTTCACCACACAACGGCTCTTGAAGCCAGTCAGGCTGCGCTTCTGGGGGAACCTAATGCCTTGAATCTCTGGGATGAATTTGGTAAACACTTTGGCAATGCGGTTAAAGTTGTGCTCTATACCTACGATCCGGAAGTGATCATTCTGGGCGGTTCTATTGCCAAAGCTTACCCTTTTTTCCGAACGACAATGTTTGCCAGTATGGCAGACTTTGCTTATCCGGTAACCCTTCGGCGGTTAAAGATATTTCAGTCTCAGAACGAAAATATTGCCTTGTTGGGAGCCGCGGCTCTGGTACGTCAGTTGGTATAGCTGGTGGTGTCAGGTTCTCAAACCTGATACTGACCTATTCATTGGTTGGTTGCCTATCACCCCAAGGTATGAACGCTGGCTATTGCTCTTTCACTAGGGGCTGGTGTTCTGATTCACCCTTTCGCTCTTTATTTTTCAGATGAAACGTAACTCCCTGATTGTTGGCCTGATTCTATTGATATTCTTTGTTATTTCTTTTCTGACCAACATTCTGGGGCCAATTATCCCCGACCTGGTCGAAAGTTTTCAACTGAGCATTGGGCTGGCCGGGTTTCTTCCGTTCGCTTTTTTTGTGGCGTATGGCGTATCGATACCGTCGGGGATTCTGGTGGAAAAATACCGGGAGAAATCAGTGCTGATTGGCGCATTTGCATTGGCATTTCTGGGGTCGTTACTCTTCGCGATGATTCCCCAGTTTTCGGTAGCATTGGTCTCTTTGTTTGCCATAGGCGTTGGAATGGCCATGTTGCAGGTCGCCATTAATCCATTGCTGCGCGTAGCCGGGGGCGAAGAACATTTTGCGTTTAATTCGGTGCTTGCTCAGCTTTTTTCGGGTGCTGCTTCGTTTTTCAGCCCACTTCTATACAGCTACTTTGTTCAGACGATTCATACCAATGACTCCTCCTTTCTGATTCACCTGCTCAATCAAGTGGTACCGGTTCATTTTGAGTGGGTGTCGTTATACTGGGTTTTCGCCCTGACAACCCTGCTCATGATTATGGTGGTCGCTTTGATTAAATTCCCGGCGGTCGCACTTAAAGACGATGAAAAAATAGAAGTTGGCGGGACATTGGTTGAATTACTTCAGAACAAAACCGTATTGCTGTTCTTCGCGGGTATTTTTGCGTATGTCGGCACCGAACAGGGTATTGCCAACTGGATGTCAAAATTCCTGCAACTCTATCATGGCGTTGACCCGACTACTACGGGTGCCACGGCGGTCGCTTATTTCTGGGGGTTAATGACCGTTGGTTGCGTGCTGGGGTTGGTTTTGCTAAAATTCGTCGATAGCCGCAAAGTTCTGCTCGTGTTCACCCTGGGCGCTATTGGTTCGTTGTTGCTGGGTTTGTTTGGGCCGAAAGAATTGGCGCTCTACGCGTTGCCGGGTACTGGCTTTTTTGCTTCGGTCATGTGGTCGATTATTTTCTCGCTGGCTCTCAATTCAGTACCACAACATCATGGCACTTTTTCCGGTATCTTGTGTACCGGAATCGTGGGTGGAGCTTTGGTGCCGCTCATGATCGGAGGATTCGCCGAGCTGGTTGGTCTGCGCTGGGCCATGCTATTGATGCTCATTACGTTAGGCTATATTTTTAGCATTGGTGTCTGGGCAAAGCCCTTAGTGACGAACGCGATAATTAAACTAAAAGTAAGTGAGTGAATTAGTAAATGACTGAATAAATGCGTCAATCATTCAGTCATTTACTAATTCACTCACTCATTCATCCTCATGCACAAGATCATTCTGCTGATTGATTTCTCCGAGGACTACAGCCGGAATCTGTTGAAAGGGATATCCAAATACGCGCGGGAATATGGCCCTTGGGTGTTTTGTCAGATGCCCCTCTTTCATCGAGAAACACTGGGCGTCGATGGTATATTGAACTGGGCCCGCGATTGGGAAGCCGACGGTATTATCGGGCAGTTATACAACGATAGTAGCGTAGAGAAAATCGTTCAGGCGGGTATTCCGGTTATTGCACAGGACTTCAAAGAGCGTTTTGTCGAGATTCCTAATATAACGGGCGCTCACCGCGAAACGGGGGCTATGGCCGCCGATTATTTCCTGAGAAAGGGCTTCAGGCATTTCGCTTTTTATGGATTTAAACACATCGTTTGGTCAAGGGAACGAGCCGAAGGCTTCGACGAACGGGTATCTCGTTCAGGTTGCACGGTGCATTATTTTGAACATGAAGAGTACAGTTCGAGCGATCTGTGGCATTATAAACCCAGTTCACTGAGTAAGTGGCTGTCGTCGTTACCGAAACCCATTGCCATTCTGACCTGCGACGACCGGATGGGCCAGCATATCACGGAAACCTGCCGGCATTCGCGTATTCGAATTCCCGAAGAGGTGGCTGTGCTGGGGGTCGATAATGATGAGATGCTCTGCGAACTCTCTGACCCGCCACTTTCCAGTATTGTCCAGGATGCCGAGAAAGGTGGCTATGATGCTGCCCGACTGCTCGATCGGCTGATTCGCAAGGAGATAACCGACATTTATGACATTATTGTTGAACCCACTCAGGTCGTTACCCGCCAGTCGACCGATATCTACGCGACCCACGATGAATACATCGCATCATCGTTAAAATACATTCACCAGAATATCGACAAAAACCTTCAGGTCGATGAGGTCGTGAAGCAGGTTCCCTTATCGAGACGGTCGTTGGAAATGCGTTTCCAGCAGGTTATTGGGTACCCAATCTACAAATACATCCAGAATCTGCGTATTGAGAAGTTCTCGAAAAAACTACTGGAAACAGATCAGGCTGTTTTTGAGATTGCGATGGATCTGGGCCTCAACGACACGAAGAATATTGCCCGTCAATTCAAGCAGATAAAAGGCTGTACGCCCCTTGAGTATCGCCATCGGTATCTGGCCGGGAAGTGACTTTAGGAGTGGCTCTATTGAAAGAGTCAGGGCATCAGCGTAGTGATAATCTAGGCCACATCATTGCTTCCAGATTCAGGTAGTGTGTCTTTTCTAACCTGATCAACAAACGCAACGTTCACTTCCAGAATATCAGCAATCTGTTCGCTGGTAAAGCTGGTTTTCGCCAGAAGTCGAGCCACAAGTACTCGTTTCTCCTGATCTGCCCCTTGTTCAATCCCTTCTTTTTTAGCCCTCTCCAACAGAAATTGCTCAATACCCATTGTCGTATTTTTTTGTGTGATTGCTTCAATTTCTCTTTCAAACTTACGGTTCGTTTCCGGGTTTTCCAAGCGGACATAATAACGAAGAAAGTTCATCAGACTTCTTATTTTGCCTTTCGATATCTGGCTGCTTAACAATACTTTAGCTATTCGCAGCTTAAGCTCTAGCAATTCCTCGTCGGTTAAGTTTTTGGCTTTTAGGGCGGCTTTAACCGTCAGGATGACCAGCGCAAAGGGATTGGTACTGGCCAATAAATCGGCTTCACTCTGTTCGTGAATTTTATAGGTATTGTATTGATAACTCAGTTGAGTACCCAGATAGGATTGCTCATATTTGCTGGGATGGTAGCCTTTGCGACCATCCGTGAAAATGGCAAAGGCTGTGATGGGCTGGCGGTATTTGTCAAAAATACGGTAATAATACTGGAACATCCGTTCGGCAAAGCGAGGATCTTTATACCCCTGAATTTCAATGTGAATAAGTATCCATTGTTCATGAGGCAGCCCTTTTTCGCGGATAAATACTTTTACCAGCTTATCCACATAACGGGGTGCGTAGGTGTCCTGTTCAGGCGGAAACAATTGTTCTAATTCTTTGTCGAGGTAGTCAATCCGGCGGGTTTCATCGTCATTTTCCAATAAGAATAACTCATTGGCATTCGGAAAGAAAAACCGCAGAAAGTCATCGAAAACATCTTCCAGTATGGCTTTCCACAGAGTATCATCGCGTTTCATATGCAATAATACACCCTTTGTTTATTGTTTTAGTAACCAAATGTCAGATATACGTGAATTTTGGCGCCAGTTCAGATGTGATTCTTCCGGTTGATCGAACGTAACGCTAATGCGACCATCCTGCGTGGCCGATAAAGGAACGATCCATTCTTTCATCGTATCGGCTTCCCGATTGTATACGATAGGCTCCAGCCGTCGGCCATCTACCCGCAAAAGTGCTTCACCAAAACCAACAATCCGAATGACATACCGGGCACCCGGATCAAGGTTTTCATAGTCGAGTGCCGGACTGCGTTGAAACGTTTGCGACGATAACCGGGAGCGGCTAAAACCGTCTTTCCACCAGGCAATATCAGTGGCATCATCGGAGAAGGTTTTCACACGTGGGCCTTTGCTAACGCTTGAGACATCATCGTAGAAACTTCCCTTACCGGGGTTTTCCCAGGTGCTGATCTCGTTCAGACGGGCCAACTGCTCATCCTTTGTTTTCAGCGATTTGATTTTTGCCAGCTCATCGGTCAGCCACCAGCGATTATTGAGCGGGTAATCGACAAAGTCCAGTAAACACCCGCGTTCGTAGCCCTTGGCCTTGTATTTCGGCACGCTGGTCTGCAAGCCAATGGAGGCAAATAAATCGGCGCATAAAGCTTCTATTTTGCTCCTGAGTTCGGGCGAAACAGGTTTTTTGTCGGCTTGATCGATCATGTCAATTGCCTGCGCCATGGCCGTTTCAGGACCGATTGTCGCGGCACTGGCTAATATCGTATTAGTTTTCTTTTCGAGAGCCTGCTCATAGAGTAATCGTCGTCGGGTATAGGTATCATAATAGGCACGGAGCAGAAAAATCTGCCAACGCCAATTGCTATGCAGACCGGGATTGTCGATCTCCAGCTTTTTCCAGTAGGCAAATGTGGCCTCTACGCCACCATTTTCAGCCAATGGGCCATTCCAGTTTTGTTCCAGAGCCGCAATACCATCGGCGGTAGCTTCGGCTAGATTCGGGCCGAAGAAAAAACGACCATAGTCGGCTAAAATCTCGTGAACATCCATGTCCGGGTCCCAGCCGCGCATGCTCCAGATCACTTTATTGACATCATCATGACAGCCATCTGAATACGATACAAAGCCATCGGTAAATGGGGCGGCAGCGGCCTGTACTCTCGCGTAGGAATAAGGCCGGGGGTTCGGCGCTTCGCGGCCCAGTGTCAGCGCATAAGCCTGGTCCCAACGCTCGGTCGGAAATTCGCAGCGAACATTATGGGTGATGTCGGGATATTGCCGGAGCTGATATTGTTTCGGAAGGCGAAAGCGGGTTTCGGCCAATGACGGACTGCCTGGTCCGTGCACGACACCTGCCAGCCAATCGGGCTTATACTGAGCCAGGTATCGGTAAAAATAGTCGATCTGCTCTACGCTGAAGCCTTGCAGAGAAAGCCAGATTTTAGCGTTGGGATGGTATTTTATCAGCAACGTGTGCAGGTCTTTCAGAAAAGGCATAACCTCTTTAGGATGGTTATCGCCCGGATCACCGCCTGGCACGAAGATATGGTCGAGCCGGGGACATGCCCGATAAAAAGCTTCGTGCAGGTCAAGCTCCGCCTGTCGCTTTGCTGCGTCGGTAAGGGCAAATGTAGCGGGTGTCCAGACCCAGTAATCAAGATCATATTTCTGGCATAATTCACTCATTTTGATCCGCATTTCCGGCGCGGGTATCTTGAAATGAGGACTGGCTTTTTCCTCTTCATGAAAAGGAATTCCTTCAATAGCATTGGTACCAAAAATGGCTAATTCCCGAAAATACTGGTCAAACTGAGCCACAGACCAGGCATCGTACGAATTGGCGGTTGTGCGATAGCCCAACTGATGCCCTCGAATGGGATAAGCCGGGGCCGTAGCGATATTGGCGGGCACTGCTAATTCCAGCCGTTTCTGGTCCATAGTCAGATGACGGAGCACCCAACCTGTTCCAAACAAAATGCCTCGGGCGTCGGCTCCGATAATCCAGAGGGTGGTTCCTTTTGTGTTGATGTCACTCACAACCCGGAAACCTTCAGGCTTCAATTCAGGGCGCTCTTTTTCGGTACTCGCCGGAACAACAACGCCCTGTAATTCCTTGTCGCTCGACAGTGCGAAAGCAATAGTAACGGACTTTCCAGCGGGCCAGCCTGGCGCATTTTTCAAGGTGATCCCTGTTCGCTTGGCAACCTCTTCGCTCAACAAGTGCGGAGCCGTTTCCCGCATGGGCATCGGAATCGAGGGCGACACAAGCATGACAGCCCGTTGAAAATTAATCGACTGTGCTGCCAGCGGCACAAATCCTGCCGAAATCAGGATAAGAAACGAACAAAGCCGGTTTAGGATACGATACGCATTCATGTGGTAAAGGGAAAGGAATAGTCGTGCAGCCTATTTGTTAATGGCATGCTGAACTTTACGGATGGCTTCGGCAAAGGAGTCCATGTCGCTCTTCGTACCCAGCATAGCCTGCTGAAAAATCCAGATGGCTTCGTCGGCGCAGGCATGTTCGGCAACCGGGCAGTAGACCTGCGAATAATCGACCGAGTCGGGAATGGCGTAGCACATCCAGTTTTTTTGCTGAAAAACGGGTTGTTTATAAAGCGGGTGCGGATAACCCGGTGAACAGGGGAGACCTTCAGCCGCCAGCATTGCCACAAACGCCTGCTTGGGCATCTGATTGAACTTCGCTTTGTTGTATTTGAAAATATAGAGGTGATAGGAGTGGCGAATATCAACCAGCTCCCGGCTTAGGGGTGTAATGCCCTCTATATCAGCCAGCAGATTGTCTAAATAAAGCCCATTTTCGTTTCGGATATGGGTTTGTTCGTCAAGTCGCTTGAGTTGTTCGCTGAGTAAAACGGCTTGTAGTTGGGTAATGCGGTAGTTGCAGCCCGGATTGAAATGGTCGTACCATTGGCCGCTCGGGAGCCGTCCAACATTCCGCAGGGAGTTCATGGTTTCATAAAGCGCATCGTCGTTGGTGATGACCATGCCGCCTTCGCCAGACGTCAGATTTTTAGACGACTGAAAGCTGAAACTGCCCGCATCGCCAATCGCGCCCAGTTTTTTACCTTTGTATTCGGCCCCGTGTGCATGAGCCGCATCTTCAACTACCCGTAACTTATGTCGATTGGCTATGTCCAGAATCGCGTCCATATCGCAGGGCAGTCCGGCAAAATGGACCGGAATGATGACCTTTGTCCGCTCTGTAATGGCGGCTTCTAGCGCTTTCGGATCGAGGTTATAGGTGTTGGGGTCGATGTCGACAAAGACGGGTACGCAGTTGACCTCCAGTACTACCGAAGCGGTAGCGATAAATGTATAGGGTGGCACAATGACTTCATCGCCGGGACGGACACCACAGGCAATTAACGCCAAGCGAAGAGAAACCGAACCGTTTACGCAACTTATGGCGTATTTACTGCCACAATACTCGGCAAACTGCTGCTCAAATTCTGCTACAGCCCCGGCGCAATCAGGATTACCCCATTGGCCGCTACGCACGACATCGGCTACCGCCTGCACATCCTGCCCGTCGTAGATCGGCCAGGGAAAGTTGGTTTTAACGGCCTTTTCGCCACCGTCTATGGCCAATTGTGCTATCGAGGGCATTTTATTCATTCTGTACGAAGAAAAATAATCATCTTCTCCTTAATACGGGATGAAAGCTAATTCGGGCTATCGACTATCGTAAATTTTGAGAAGTAATCGGAGTTACATGGTATTGGTTGAGCATCGTACGAGCCTGATAAAAAGGATCTTATTGGGTTCAATATAGTTAGGTAGGAAGCTTACGAAGGAGATGCCGAACCTGCAACTGTTCGAATACCTGCTGCTTATAATTTCGACCGATGGGTAACGTCTGGTCAGGAATATCAAGGTGACTTTCGGTTATCACCTTGATTTTAGCCACAGCTACAATGAACGATCGATGAATACGGATAAACTGTTCGGCTGGTAATAGCTCCTCATAGTAACCGATCGACTGGCGGGTAACGACCTGCTGGGTCGCCGTTCTTATTTTGACGTAGTCTCGTAAACTTTCAAGTGATAGGATGTCACGCAGGTCGATACGCACTAATTTACGGTCTTCCCGAACAAAGATAAATGGCTCTTCATCGGCTACTTGATTGGACGTGGGTGCGCTAGGCCGGTGAGTGAGCATCTTACCCACCGCTTTAATGAACCGATCAAACGGCACCGGTTTGATTAAATAATCCAGTACATCCAGTTCATAACCTTCCAGGGCATATTCGCGATAAGCCGAGGTAATGATTGTTTTAGGTGGATTGGAGAGCGTCCGGAGTAACTCAAAGCCGGAAAGCTGAGGCATCTGAATATCCAGAAATAACAGATCGACCGGCTTACTCTGCAAAATCGTAAAAGCCTCCACGGCTGAACTGCATCGACCTGCCAGCTCCAGAACGTCTACTTTCTGAATGTAGGCAGCCAGTATATCCAGCGCAATGGGTTCATCGTCGACTAGTAAACACTTGATTTTCATGGCCTTTGGTTGGAGTGAAATCAATGGGGGTTAACTCGATCGTTAGTGTGGTTAAAAATGAATCTACGCCGTCCAGCTGCCGAAGCCGGTGACGATCGGGGTAAATCAGTTGCAATCGTTTGGCGACATTTGGCAGACCGATGCCGGAGGAGGTTGCCTGGCCGGTCGACACCGGTTTGCTATTTTCGACTTTAAAGATCAATTCGTTCTGATTCACAGTCAGCTGAATTTGAAGCCAGGCCTCGCTGAGCTGACGACTCAGGCCGTGTTTGAACGCATTTTCGACAAACGGCAGCAACAGCAAAGGTGCAACCTGTACGCCCGCTGTATCCCCACTGACATGAAAAGCCAGGTGTAATTCCTGACCGTAGCGTATCCGTTCCAAGGCCAGGTAATTCTGTAAATAGCCGATTTCTTCCCGCAGGGGCACCCGCGTCTGGCTACCCTCGTAGAGCATATACTGCATCAACTGCGACAACCGCAGAACCACCTCGCCCGCTTTTTCGGGATTGCTGCTGGTTAGGCCATACAGATTGTTGAGAGTATTGAACAAAAAGTGCGGATTGATCTGGTCCTTCAGCGATTTTAGCTCAACGGTCTGATTGGCAATTATCAACTGCTGATTTAGCCGCTGCTGCCGAAAACCATACCGAATCATATGGAAAGCAATCAACAGGCCGCTGGTACATAGCATATAAAAGCTGGAAAGAATCAGGCGGCTAGGATCGAAGGGTGTTTCCTGTTCGAGTTTTCCCGGATCAAACGGGGCTAGAAACAGGTAATAATAACCCAGCCAGTAAAGCACCCCGCAAATAGCCAGCACTAGCAGGGTTAAGAGGCTAAAGTAAAGGTATCGAAGCCTTAACAGATAGGTTGGAATAAGCCAGTAAAGGGTAGTATACGTGAACAGAAGCTGAGCTGGCAACTCCGATAACGCAATCAGCAGATGCTCGGTGTATTGCTGCCCGAACTGATCGACCGCCAATACCTGAAGGTTAATATAGCACAGCCAGGCTACAACATGAATCGCAACTTCCCGATAGATCGGCTGAGAATGAGGCATCTTCCTGGCGTTAATAGGCAAATTTATCGAAAAATCCGACAGTCCGTTGATGTGTTCAGTCAGCTGCGTCTGCCGTGATGATCAATGCATGGTCAGTCGCGATAAAAACGGACCAATAGGCGACAAACGACGTTTGTATCCGCTAAACGTCCGTCTGTCAGCCGAACGTCGTTCTTCGTCTCAGACAGTTGATAATCTCACGTAACCACTGAAAATTTAACAGTCAATTCGCGGGTTGACAATGAAAATGGTGAAGCGATACTGCCTGTTGTTATGAAACTGTAAGGATGAGAGCGCTGGTTTTATTATTGTCTTTCTGGATTGTCGGCCCGGCTGCTTCAGCGACCGAGCCAGCAATCGGCAATGACGACACCTACGGTTTCTTCTTTACACACCACCGCACCTCGACGCGCATTCCGTTTCAATTTCAGTCGAATCTAATCATTATATCCGTTTGCGTGAACGACGCCGACAGTTTACGATTGATTGTCGACACGGGTGTCAGCCATACCATCATTACCGACCGTCGTGTATTCACAAAACGGCCGCCTACATTGGCCCGTCAGATTAAAATTGCCGGTGTTGGCGAAGGAAACTCACTAACGGCCTCGGTGGCTATCAACAATACCCTGAGTCTGGGTGATTTACGGTCAGGACACCACAACCTGGTTATTCTGGACGAAGATGTATTGAAGCTATCGGAGTACGCTGGCATGGCCGTTCACGGTCTGATTGGCTATGAACTCTTCGCTAATCTGGTGGTAACGATTGACTTTCAGCGCCGGGAGATGATTCTGATGCAACCTGAGCAGTATCACTATCACCGTCGAAAAGGCGAACGCTATCCGATTACGATTCTGGAACGAAAAGCATACACGGATGCACTGTCGATTTTTGATGGAGCCCGGTTTCAACCGCTCCGGGTGGTGCTGGATACGGGCGCGGGACAGGCGTTGTTACTCAATCGGTTTAACCGAAGCGCCCTGATACCGCTACCCGACAAAATGGTTCAGGTCCCGTTGGGATCGGGTTTCACCGGACTTATATCGGGTACCATCGGGCGTTTTCAAAAAGTATGTTTTGGCCGCTACCAACTGGCCGACATGATCGTTTCGTTTCCCGACAGTTCGAATTTTGACTTAAAATTAACTGGAATGCCTGAGCGACAGGGCAATATAGGTTGTGAACTACTGCGCCGGTTTCGTGTGACGTTCAATTATCCAGGCCAGTTCATTGTCCTGAAACCGGTCAAACGATTGATGAATGAGCGTTTTGAGCACGACATGAGTGGTCTGGAACTGCGGGCGAAGGGAGATAATCTTCATACTTATTTCGTGAATAAAATCATTCGTAATTCCCCGGCCGAACAAGCCGGATTACGGCCCGGCGACGAATTGCGAATGATCGATAACATTCCGGCAACTACGTTGAGTATCAGTGAGATTTACCGGATGCTTCAGGCTGGTGAGGGAAAATCGATTGGGTTGGTTATTCAGCGTAACCGCCAGCAATTGACCGTTCGATTTATGCTTAAACGGCTTATTTAAAAACACTACCTAATAGGCAAATAATCGCTTATTGGACACTTTTATTGACTAAACAGGATGAATAGATTAATCAGGTCGGGACGGCTACTGTATGGCACCGCTATAGTTGCCTTGGGCCTTGAACACCTCATAACGGGTAATTTCCCCACGGCCTTACTGCCCGTTCCTGCTGAAGTACCAGGTCGGTTAGTGCTGGTATATGCTACAGGAGGGGCTTTAGTCATAGCCGGATTATGTGTGGTATTCGGGAAAAAAGCCGATTGGGCCGCCTTGTTGGTAGCCGCCTTGTTTCTCCTGCTGGACCTGGTTACCCACTTGCCCAAACTGATTGCCAATCCGTATAATGGTGGGGTCTGGACAACTTTCACTGAGCTTATTGCACTAACGGGAGGGGCTTTGGTGATTGCAGGAGAATTATTGACGGATTTTTCAGTTACCCGGCGGGGGCATTTTACCAACACATATATGCGGTATGGTAGTCTGTTATATGCCCTATCGCTCATCATCTTTGGTATTCAGCATGTCCTGTATGCCAATTTTGTTGCTACGCTGATTCCAGCCTGGATTCCGTGGCATTTATTCTGGACGTATTTGATCGGGCTAGCCTTTGTTGCGACGGCGGCCAGTATCCTGTTGAAAAAGCAGATTCCGTTATCTACGACCTTGTTGGGCGTCATGTTTCTGTTGTGGGTCATTCTCCTGCATATTCCCCGAGTCATTGCCAATTTGCACCATGAAACCGAGTGGACAAGCACCTTTATTGCCCTGGCCATGAGCGGTATTGCATTTGTACTGGCGGATTTTTACAAGGTAAATGAAGCCGATAAGATTGATGCCACAACAGCTTATAAGAGCTTGTCAATTAGATAAATAGCTTCACTACAATATTGGCTTTAGTCATTACCTGACAACCTATGATAATTGATTGATGAGAACTCGCTGGGCGGAAATTGATTATCCATCAATTTCCTGCTTGGCGACATTACTGAGTTTGGGTGGGTGTGATTGACCAACGGCAGTAAAAGGCTGACCGTTGGTCATTTTACGTTCTATGGAACTACAGATTTACCAAGCTTCAGGCGATGAAATTCAGCCCTTTCGGGTCTTATTTCTTCAGGAAAATAACTTCCAGTTTGTTTGCAACAAATGCCATCAGTATGGTTGGGCCGATACTTACCTATTTACGATCAATGGCATCAGAGTAGGCTATGGATCTGTATGGGGCACAGATCGTCGCGAGGACCGGGATACTATTTTTGAGTTCTATGTTATTCCTCCGTTTAGAGGATTTGCCAATCTGCTTTTTCCCCAATTCTGTTCGGTTTCTGGAGCTACATTTATCGAAAGCCAAAGTAACGATGGGCTATTGTCGTCGATGCTCTACGAATACGCACAAACTATTAATGCCGAAGCGATCCTGTTCGATGATTATATCACCACTGATCTTATGGTTGAGGACGTCATTTTCCGTAAGCGAAATACTAACGATGGTATGGATGATGATAGCCCGTATGTACTTGAACTGAGTAATGACATAGTCGCCAGCGGAGGTCTGATGCTGAATTATAACATGCCGTTTGCGGACATTTACATGCAGGTGAATGAGCCGTTTCGGCGGCAGGGACTGGGCAGTTTTATGGTGCAGGAATTAAAAAAAGAAGCGTATCGAATGGGCCGGGTGCCTGCCGCCCGATGTTCCATAAGTAATCGCATCTCGAAAGCCACTTTAGTAAAGGCGGGCTTGCGGGTCTGTGGATTTCGGCTCAAAGGGACTATTGTAACTACGTAGCTTATAACTCAATTAGATTGTTGTAAGTGATTGATCTTGAGGTGACTAATAATCTCCGTAAGTAGAAAAGAAAGCTTTTTATCCTTGATTGAAAAAGTAGGCGAGGGATAGTATGAGAACAATGTCTTATTATCTGTTTACTGTGATTGCGGGAATTGGCTGGTGTTTCCAGTCCTGCACGTCCAGTTCGTCAAAAATGACTGAAAATGCGCAGCTACCGGACGTAGTTAGCTATAATTTTGACATCCGGCCTATTCTGTCCGATAAATGCCTGGCCTGCCACGGTCCGGATGCCAATAAGCGCCAGGCAGGCTTGCGGCTCGATGTGGCAGAAAGTGCCTATAAAGCCCTAAAAGAGCATCCGTCTGCGCATGCGTTGGTACCTGGTAAACCCGAACTGTCGCAGGTCTTTTTGCGGATTACCTCCGAAGATACAGCCACCTTAATGCCCCCCCCGGCATCGAATCTGAAACTGTCTTCACATGAAATCAAGCTCATTGAGAAATGGATCAAGCAGGGAGCCACTTATCAAAAGCACTGGGCCTTTGTTGCGCCAAAGAAACCTGTACTTCCGGTAGTTAATCAGACGGAATGGCCTAAAAATGAGATCGATCGGTTCATTCTGCACAAGCTGGAGCAGAACGGCCTGACACCAAACGCAGAAGCCGACAAAGAACGGTTGCTGAAACGGCTCAGTCTGGATTTGCTCGGCCTGCCGCCCAGCCTGCTTATGATGGATCAGTTTCTGGCCGACAAAAGCCCAAAAGCCTATGAGAAAGCGGTTGATCAGTTGTTAAGTAACCCGGCCTATGGCGAAAAAATGGCGCTGCACTGGCTGGATCTGGCCCGTTACGCCGATTCACATGGCTATCAGGACGATGGCTACCGTACGCAGTGGCCCTGGCGCGACTGGGTGATCCATGCGTTCAACCAAAATAAGCCTTACGATGAGTTCGTTACCTGGCAATTGGCCGGTGACTTACTACCGGCCTCGACTAAAGAGCAATTGCTGGCTACGGGCTTCAATCGGAATCATAAAATAACTGAAGAAGGGGGTGTTATTCAGGAAGAATACCGGATCATGTACGTCACCGATCGGAACGACATGTTTGGCAAGGGCCTGCTGGGCGTTACACTGGAATGTGCTCATTGTCACGATCATAAGTACGATCCGTTCTCCCAGAAGGAATACTACCAGATGTTCGCTTTTTTTAATAACATCAAGGAAGTCGGTATGGAATCGGTTATTGGCGGCCCCGATACATATGCCAAGAAACCCTTGATGGAAATCAGCGATAAGGATGTAAAAGATATTCTGTCGTTTGTGAATAAGCGCGATACCAATCAACTGATCGTATCCGTCATGGGCGACCAGGATACCCTTCGAAAAACCTTCGTGCTCAAACGGGGTGTATATGATGCGCCTGGCGAAGAAGTACAGCCCGGAACGCCCAAAGCCATCTTACCCTTTAACAGCAGCTACCCCAAAAATCGGCTGGGATTGGCCAAGTGGCTGTTCGACAGGCAGAACCCTCTGACGGCGCGGGTTTACGTAAACCTGTTATGGCAGGAGTTTTTTGGAAAAGGAATCGTTAAAACATCGGGTGATTTCGGCATGCAGGGCGAGCTACCTTCGCACCCCGAGCTGCTGGACTGGCTGGCGGTCGATTTTATGGATCACGGATGGGATATTAAACGGCTGGTGAAGCAGATGGTTATGTCGGCTACTTACCGCCAGTCGGCTGTAGTTACGCCCGAAAAACTACAGACCGACCCCGACAACCGCTTATTAGC
Organism: Spirosoma endbachense; assembly: GCF_010233585.1. NCBI lineage: Bacteria > Pseudomonadati > Bacteroidota > Cytophagia > Cytophagales > Cytophagaceae > Spirosoma > Spirosoma endbachense. Next base: position 7,068,999 of record NZ_CP045997.1, on the reverse strand, counting down.
TCGTGGGCCGCGCTACCGGATTCCGGCCGAATTTATCCGGGATCTGGTGCTATCCAGCAGTGGGTTGCTGAACGGAACGATTGGTGGCCCCAGCGTCAAACCCTATCAGCCACCGGGTTTGTGGGAGGGGTCTACATCGGGTAGGGGTCTGCTATCGATGTATACACAGGATCATGGCTCGAAGCTCTATCGTCGGGGCATGTATACCCTGATCAAGCGAACCAGCCCCCCGCCATCGATGGCTATTTTCGATGCCAGTAATCGGGATCTGTGCGAAGTGAAACGACTCAAGACCAATACACCGCTTCAGGCTTTAGTGATGCTTAACGATCCGGCCGTATTGGAGGCTTCGCGCGTATTGGCGGCCCGGTTATTGGCAGAAAAAGGGGCAATAAATGACAAAATCAACAAAGCGTTTCGGCTGATCGTAAGCCGGAAACCAACCGAAAAGGAAGTCACGATTTTAGCTTCATACTACGAAAAAGAGCGACAAAAGATCGACCGAAAAAAGGCAGAAAAGGTAATAGCCGTTGGCGAATACCCCATCCCGGCAAGCATTGATAAGAGTAAACTTGCCGCGTTGATGCGGGTTGTAACGACGATTTATAACCTGGAAGAAACCATCACAAAGTCCTGACTCCAATGGAAAAAGAAATTTTGGAACACGGCCTGAATTTTAACCGGCGTCGTTTTCTATCCCGATTAAGCTTAGGATTAGGCAGTGCGGCATTGGGTTCGTTGCTGATTCCTGATCTGTTCAGCGGACGTGGCGTTGATGAAGAGGGATTGACGCCGGGCATTCCGCATTTCGCACCCAAAGCAAAACGGGTTATCTATTTATTCCAGAACGGGGCGCCGTCGCAACAGGAATTATTTGATTTCAAGCCCAAACTATGCGAAATGTTGGGCGAAGAACTACCGCCTTCGATTCGCGCCGGGCAGCGGCTAACGGGCATGACCGCCAATCAGAAGGCGTTTCCGTTGGTTGGATCTTTCGTCGATTTTAAACAATATGGCCAGTCTGGGGCCTGGATAAGCGATTTGCTGCCCTACACGGCTAAGGTGGTGGATGATCTTTGCATCGTGAAGTCGATGTATACCGAGGCTATTAACCACGACCCGGCATTAACGTTCCTGCAAACCGGCTCGCAACAGGGCAACCGACCCAGCATGGGTGCCTGGCTGAGTTATGGGCTGGGCAACGAAAACAAAAATCTGCCCAACTTCACCGTCCTGCTTTCCCGCGGCATTGGCAACGGACAGGGTGTTTATTCGAAACTCTGGTCGAATGGGTTTCTGGATTCCATTCATCAGGGTGTTCAGTTCAGCAAGGGCGAAGATCCGGTGCTTTATCTGCGCGACCCGGAAGGCATGAACCGGCAGGATCGCCGGGAAATGCTCGATAACCTGGCTCAACTGAACGACCTTTCGTATCAGGAGTTTGGCGATCCGGAAATAACGGCCAAAGTAAAGCAATACGAAATGGCATACCGGATGCAAACAGCCGTTCCCGAAGTCATGGACCTGTCGAAAGAGCCGGACGATATCATTAAGCTCTATGGTCCGGATTGCCTGGTGCCTGGTACATTTGCGGCTAACTGCTTGCTAGCCCGCAAGTTATCGGAAAATGGCGTGCGGTTTGTGCAGTTATATCATCAGGGTTGGGATCAGCACGGCAATCTTCCATTCGAAATAGCGAAACAGGCTAAAGACGTCGATCAGGCGTCGGCTGCTTTAGTCACTGACCTGAAACAGCGCGGTTTGCTGGACGAAACGCTCGTGATCTGGGGGGGAGAGTTTGGCCGGACCAGCTATACTCAGGGCAAATTGACCAAAGACAATTACGGTCGTGACCATCATCCGCGTTGCTTTACGATCTGGATGGCGGGCGGTGGTATCAAACCCGGAATTGTCTACGGCGAAACCGACGAGGTGGGGTATAACATCGTCAACAATCCAGTCCACGTTCATGATTTTCAGGCCACCGTGCTGCACCAGTTAGGTCTTAATCATGAGAAATTGATTTTCAAACATTTGGGCCGCCGATACCGGTTGACAGACGTTTCCGGGAAAGTAATTCCAGGCCTCATTGCCTAAACTTTGCACCATTACTTCTCCATGAATAAAAAGCTTACAGGCTGGGCAGAACAGATATTGTTCGCTTCGGCAATCTTTATCCTGGTTCTGTTGCTGTTTGAGGATAAAATTGTCGTGCCATTCTGGTTACAGGCTGTTGGGCGAATGCATCCGTTATTACTGCATTTTCCGATTGTTATTCTGTTATTGGCGATGGTTATGGAGGCTTTCCGGTTTAACCAGGCTACTTCAGCGAACCAGTCGGCCGGTGCGGATTTTTACCGTAATTTTCTCACAAACCTCTTGCTGGTTGGCACTTTGTCGGCTGGTGTTACGGTCATTATGGGCTTGTTTCTGGCCAAAGAAGATGGCTATACGGGCCAGCTCCTGGCAAGGCATAAGTGGTCGGGGGTAATGATCTTCTTTGCGGCCTGTCTCATTTACTGGAGCCGAAACAAAACCTGGTATAGCGCCCCAATGGCCAAGGTAAGCGCAGTAACGACAATTCTTTTTCTGTTTGTTGCCGGGCATTATGGTGCAGCCTTAACGCATGGCGATAACTTTATTTTTGCACCGATAACCAGCCGAACAAAGGCGGCACCCGTTGCGCTCGATCAGGCACTGGTCTTTACCCATGTTATTCAGCCCATCCTGGAGCAGAAGTGTGTAAGCTGTCATAATCCCGACAAACTGAAAGGAGAATTGATGCTCACGGATGCCGAATCGATTCGGAAGGGCGGAAAATCCGGGAAGTTATTCATTGCCGGAAAGCCCGATAGTAGTCTGTTACTTCAGCGTATTCATCTGCCGCCGGACGAAAAGAAACACATGCCTCCTTTGGGAAAAACCCAGCTTACACCCCAGGAAATGAACCTGTTGGCATTATGGGTGAAAGGCAATGCCAGTTTTACTAAAAAGGTTATTGACCTGCCACCCGCTGACTCGTTGCGGTTTATAGCGTCGAGTTTATTTAAACCGACAGAACAACCAGCTGAAGAATTTAATTTTGAGGCCGCTGATGAAGAAACGATCCAGAAACTGAATAACGATTACCGCCGGATTGCACCATTAGCCAGAGAATCCCCTGCGCTGGCAGTCAACCTGTATAACAAAAACAACTACACGCCCGAAAAAATAGCCGAACTGAGCGCTGTAAAACGGCAGATTATCTCCCTCAATCTTAATAAACTGCCCGTAAAAGATGCTGATTTAAAGCAGATTAGCCAGTTTGAAAACTTGCAGATACTAGACCTCAACTTTACCGACATTACAGGAGCCGGACTGAGCGAATTGGCCTCGTTAAAGCAACTGAAAAGCCTGGCATTATCCGGAACGAAGGTGACCTATGCCGATTTACGAAAGCAGATCAATGCCTTCAAAAACCTGAAAACCGTTTCTGTCTGGGAAACGGCGTTAACGCCCGTTGAAATTCAGCAACTCCAAAAAGCCAATCAGCAAATCCAGTTTATTGCCGGCTTCGACGGCGACAAGAGCGATCCCATCCGGCTGAATCCACCGCAGGTAAAAAACAGTTCTACAATTTTCGTCCAACAACTTCCCGTAAAGATAGAACATCCAATTCGGGGCGTTCAGCTACGTTACACAACCGATGGAACAGAACCAGATAGCATCAAATCGCCGGTGTTGACGAACCAGATGATTATCAATGATAACACGTCAATTAAAGTTAAGGCGTATAAAACGGGCTGGTATGGCAGCAATGTGGCCACGTTTGATTATTACAAAAGTGCTTACCGTCCCGACAGCGTGAATTTACTGCTGCCGCTTAATCCGGTTCATCAGGCCGATGGCGCACACACCTTTTTCGATGGAAAGCTCGGTACATTTAATGCCAATAGTCCCGCGTGGGCCAACAACTGGGCGGGTTTCAGAAAGAATGATATGGCGCTGGTATCGGAATTTACGAAACCGGTCAGTGTGTCGGCTGTTGCTTTACGGACCATGGTTGAGCCGGAAACCGGGATATTCCCACCGATGATTATTGAAATCTGGGGAGGGAACAGCCGAACTCAGATGAAGCTCATCGCAACTAAGCAGCCCGCCATGCCCGCCGAAAAAAGCGCTCCCAGCTTAACCGCCATTGGCTGTACGTTCAGGCCCCAAACTGTCTCCTATCTGAAAATCGTCGCTAAACCGCTGAGTAAACTCCCCGAATGGCATGGAAATAAAGGTAAGCCTGCCTTACTGCTTGTCGATGAGGTATTTATAAATTAAAGCGTGAGTTGAAGCTAGTCAGATGCAGCTAAATACTGCCCGAAAACTTTAGATAAATTTATGCATCCAGGCGTTCATTAATAGCCTGGGCAGCCAGCTGTAATGATTGCACAATTTCCTTCTGTCGCGTAATTGAGCAGCGGATTTCCGGTAAAAAAATACTGAGACTGGCAACCACCTGCTTCTGTTTCCGAATAGGAACGGCGAGCCCAATAATGTGCGTTGGCGACAGCGTTACGCAAAGACCTTCGGCTTGTATTTTGGATAACTCAGCCTCCAAGCCAGCCTGCGTGTCTGCTTCCGGCCAAATAATGGACGAGGGCAACCCAATATTGGCGATCAGACTATCCCGCTCTCTAGGCGACAAATAAGCCAACAAAAGCCGCCCTGTTGCTGTCTCGTACAGACTGCGCTCGGTGCGGCTGCGGACCTGCAAGTCCTGGTCGCTGTTAACCAAATGAACAATGAACCGTTTCTGGTTTCTGATAACGCCCAGAATAGAGGTCTCATTGAATCGGGCTGTCAGGCTTTCCATCACCTCTTTAGCCGCCGTTACCAGGTGCTGACTATACGATAAGTTGTTGGTCAAATTGTAGGCCATCGGGCCAAGCCGATAGCCTTTTTTTCGGCCCAAATGTTCCAGATAGCTTTTTTCAACCAGCGTCTGTAAAATATTGACGCAGGTAGCCTGATGCATGTTCAATCCCTCGGCTATTTCGGTCAGCGAGTAAGCCCGGTCTGCATCGCGGGCTATATACTCCAGAATATCTAATGCTTTGACGACAACTAAGACCATGATTTTCAGTACTAAATTATGAAGAATAAATGCTGAATGACGGGAAGGATGCCAGCTTGCTATCTTGATCTCGCGTTCATTCCTCTAATCGTTCAGCATTAGAAATCAACGGCCCATCCAGCCTCCATCTACGGTAATAATGGTACCGTGGACATAATTTGAGGCTTCTGATGCCAGAAATACAGTAGGGCCTTTAAAGTCCTCGGGTTCTCCCCAGCGCCCGGCTGGAATCCGGGCCAGGATACTTTGACTGCGATCGGCATCGTTCCGAAGAGCCTCCGTATTGTCGGTAGCGATATAACCTGGTGCAATGGCATTGACATTAACGCCTTTAGCTGCCCACTCGTTGGCAAACGCTTTCGCCAAACTACCAATCGCCCCTTTGCTGGCAGCATAGCCCGGTACCGTTATGCCACCCTGAAAAGTAAGCAGGGAGGCCGTGAAAATGATTTTCCCCGATCCTCGGGCTACCATATCGCGCCCAATTTCGCGGGTCAGAATAAACGGAGCATTCAGATTTGTATCGATCACTGAATCCCAATATTCATCGGGGTGTTCAGCGGCCGGCTTACGTAAGATGGTACCCGCATTGTTGACCAATATATCAATGACGGGAAAAGCTTGTTTTACTTCGTCCAAAAACGAATAAATAGCGGAGCGCTGGCTGAGATCGCATTGATAACCCCGAAACGAACGCCCCAATGCTGTTACATCGGCTTCAACGGCGCTACCTTCCTGCTCCAGTGAAGCCGATACACCAATTATGTTGGCACCCGCTTCTGCTAACGCAACAGCCATTGCCCGGCCAATCCCTCGTTTGCACCCCGTTACAAGGGCCGTTTTACCAGTCAAATCAAATTTCTGTAGAATAGACATAATTCATCATTGTGATAGTAAATGCAATTTTAATTTATAAGTGTCAAAATATAAAATTGATTTTTGAAGACAGTAGCCTAAATTTGGACTTTTTCAATACGAAAACTTCCCTGTTTGAACAGAAATGCATTTCAACTATGCATTTTCGAATGCATCTTGAACTAAAAATAATACTACTAAAAATAAATAAGTGGAAAAATCGGACAATTGACGAATCAGGCTATAGTTTGACAATAATGAGTTTTCTTTATTTGCAAAGAGTAAAAGATGAAGCCCAGCTTAATACAGTCTTTTGTCGTGCTCATCCGGACTCTTGAGATCGACCTGGTTCTAAACGTCTCAATCTGTTTTGGTGTCGATAGCCGATGAAGCTGGCAAACCGCGGTCCGGTATAGCAGGTAGCGACAATAGCGGTTTTGTGTTTAGTATATACAGGTGAGCGACCTTTCGTTAATTTCAATATATGATTGCCAGTGGGAGGTTTATAATCAGACTGGCCATTACTCATTAAAGCAAATGCCCGACTATGTGCAAAGTATTTCTAGTAATTGCTGCTTTTCTGGCCATGAATAGCCTGACTGTACTTGCTCAATCATCATTTCCACCGGGCATTTCGCCGACGAAATTCCATCTGTATGTACTGGCTGGGCAGTCGAACATGGCGGGCCGGGGAACCGTTGAAACCGTTGACAAAACTCCGCATCCACGCGTCTGGGTATTGAACCGGGCCAACCAGTGGGTTCCTGCCACTGACCCGTTGCACTTCGACAAACCCGATGTAATTGGTGTCGGTCCTGGCCTGGCTTTTGGTAAATTAATGGCTACTCAGGACACCACCGTGTTTATTGGTCTTATTCCGACGGCAGCCGGCGGATCAGCTATTGATGCCTGGCAACCGGGCGGTTATCACGAGCAAACCCATAGTCATCCTTACGATGAAGCTATAAAACGAGTGCAACTGGCCCAGAAGACGGGTACGCTGCATGGCATTCTCTGGCATCAGGGCGAGAGCGACAGTAAACCCGAACAGGCAGCTGTATATGAACAAAAATTAAAGCAGCTTATAAACCGTTTTCGCCAGGTTTTAAGCGCTCCGGCCGTACCTGTTGTCGTTGGAACACTGGGCGACTTTTATGTTGCTAAAAATCCAGCAGGCGCTCAGATCAACAATATCCTTCGGGCTTTACCCAGGAGTGAGCCTCATGTCGCCTGTGTCGATGCATCAGGGTTGACTGATAAAGGGGATCAAACCCACTTCGACGCGGCATCGGCCCGTGAACTGGGTCGTCGATATGCCGAAGCCATGCAGGTTTTAGAGCGAACAGGGAAATAAATTGGTGATGGATCGGGTCTTAAGAACACCAGGTCTTTACTGGTCTTTACTTTTTTTCATGATCATTCAAGAGTTTGCTGAACTCTTCCATGAAGGGGTCTGTATGGCTTAAATCACAATCGGAGGCAAGTGCCGAAATTTTTTGGCTGAATAGAGTTAGCCTGGCACCTTTCTCCATCATACAATCAGCATTATAGCCTTCTCTGTGAATGATGAGGGCCAAGATATCTGCATGCTGCCAGGATTCGCCCCACATGACCAGCGGCTTGCCTGCTTCCTTCGTGCAAAACTGAAAACTGCCTGCTGGTCTGGAAACCCCTGTTCCGTATTGTTTCAGAAGGGTCTCTTTCAATTCATCGCTATAATCGCAGGAAAGCTTAAACAGCGTATTGTCGTAGAAAAATAAAAAAAGCCTGGCTACCGAGAGGTTCGCTATTTTCGCTGTATCTGATGCGAAAATGCGAATATGGGCGCAGGGCAGGGCTATTGTCCCTTTAACATACGATTGGTCTTCCTCCTTAAAAACAAAACGATTCAGCGAATCGGGCGTTGTGATTCCTATACTATAGTTTCCCAATCCTGACACTTTTGTCTGAGCCCTACTAAGACTGGGTAACAAAAGGATGGCTACTAGCAGGCAATTTATTGGACCCATCTTTAACGAAAAGACCTCAGAACTATATATAGACCTTACAATCAGGAACGTGTTCCTTTAAGGCACAGATGACAGGGAAATGGATTGGAAAATGTCTTTTAGTCGGGCTGTTAAACTTTATAAGCTAACTACAGAAAACACCGTCTGCAACAACAACCAACTAAAGGCATCGACTTTAGCTGATGGAATGCAGAACGGTAACTAAGTATTGAAATCTGGATTAATCGACAATTTCAACGTCAAATTCTCGTCGCTCATCATCGTAAAGCGTCGCATTGCCTTCCTCATCAAGCTGCTCAGGGTTAATATGCATATCATTGAGGTAGCTGCCCGAAGGGAAGTTTATCTTACTGACTTCACCGTTTTTGACTTCAATATTCAACTTGTAACTCGCCCGGTAGCTGGTTTCGGGATTATAGTAGTTGACTGCCGCTGAATGAGTACCATCTAGAGCAACTAACTTGATCGGATTCGCTTTGCTATCCACTTTTTTAGCGGATGAAGGTCGGCTTACTTCGCTTCGATTATCTACTTTCTGGCCACAGGAAAGTAAAAGTACCAAGGGGAAAATTACTAGTAGTTTGTGCATAGCTGGCTGTGTTAATTAACTAGACAACTGATTTGTTGATAGGTAGGGTTGGTTAAACCTAAACTAATTGGATACCAGAGTGATAAACAGTAAACCACCCAAAATTAAGGCTGTTTTTCAATAAAGAAATTATTTTAACGAAGAGTAGTGGATATTTATACTGGATGGCGGTTTTTACCCGAAAATGCCATACTACAAGCGCTTTCTAAAGGTCGTCATGCGTTTATTGAGCCGTTGAGTATCTACTGGTGATTTATACTCAGCTAACCGTTTGTTTGTGAAACATGTTCACGCATCTGTCAGAATTTTAATTTTATTAGTTAAAAATAAGGAAACTGGAAAAGAGAGTGACATCGAATAGCCATACCTTTTCCAGTTGTTGGAACCGAAGATTGCAACTACATCCTAATTAGGATCTTTAAGAACGCTTACCATAACACTCGACGGCTGCTGGGGTGAAAAATAAACCCGATGAGTTGCCTTTTGAAAATCAGCTTCAGTTGCCTTGTAAATATTCACAAACGTTTGAGGATTGCGATCAACCAGCGGAAACCACGAACTTTGAACCTGTATCATCAGCTTATGACCTTTTTTAAAGGTATGAGCGGCATCCTGCATATCGAATTTAACTTCTGTCACCTCACCCGGCTTCATCGCTTCGGGCTTTGAAAAGCTGTTTCGGAACTTGGTCCGCATCACCTCACCCCGTACAAGCAGTTGAAAACCAGCCATTTTGGTCGTAGTAATAGGGCTGTTGTTGGGTGCATTGTTCGGATATACATCAATCAGCTTAACAACGAAATCGGCATCAGTACCCGTAGTAGAGACAAACAGATCAGCTACTACATTACCGGCTATAGTCACATCTTCGGTTAATGTATCTGATTCGTATACGACCACATCGGGGCGGGTTGCAGCAAAACGCTGGTCTTCATACATGAAATCGCTGCCACGAACCGGCCGGATTTCGGCTGTATAAGGAACCGGTTTTTTAGGATCACTGACGTACTCATCAAACGTGTTCTGGCCGTTTGGTGGAGCATCAAACGAAAGCTTTCCATTCGGATGGAAATAGAGTTTTTTCTCCTGGGCTGTTTTGGGCGGCCATTGATCGTACTTTTTCCATTGATTTGAACCCGTATCAAAAATATAGGCTTTCGGAAGCTGTGGATCGGGTTTGTCTTTCAGGTAGTGCCCGAAAAAAGGGAACTCAATGGTTTCCCGATAAAACACAGATGTTTTGTCGCCAAAGCGGATATTGCCCAGTGTTTCTCCCGTCGACCGCGACCAGCCTCCGTGAATCCAGGGCCCCATGACCAATGAGTTAGGTGATTTCGGATTGTTACGTTCGATGCCAGCATATACTTTAAGCGGACCATATAAATCTTCCTGATCGAACCAGCCCCCAACGGTCATTACAGCCGGTTTGATGTTCTTGAGATGGGAGACGGGGTTTCGGGCCTGCCAGAATTCATCGTAGGTGTCATGATCCATCATCTCATTCCAGATCGCATTATTGCCCTTGAAAATCCGCTCATTCGCGTTCTTAATGGGCCCCATATTCATGTAAAATTCATAGGAGTTGGGCGTGCCGTAAGCCGAAAAACCAGGGCTGTTCTTCGGGGTGGGCACAGGGCGCGGCTGTCCATAGGAGGACAGGAAAGCGAAGGTGCCCATTAAAAAGAACGCGCCATTATGGTGTCGATCGTCGCCCATAAACCAGTCGGTTACGGGGGCCTGTGGCGAAGCCGCTTTCAGGGCCGGGTGTGCGTCGATAAGGGTTGTTGTCGTGTAAAAACCCGGTGCCGATATGCCCCAGGTGCCAACCCGCCCGTTGTTGTTCGGAATGGTTTTGATTAACCAATCGATGGTGTCGTAGGTGTCAGAAATTTCGTCGACGTCTGTTTTCTTTTTCTTGTTCGGAATGTAAGGCCGTACCGATACAAAATCACCTTCAGACATATAGCGCCCGCGTACGTCCTGATAGACAATTATATAGCCATCTCGGGCAAAGAGCATGGATGGCCCCAGCGACGTTTTGTATTTATCCTCGCCATAGGGCGCTACGCTATAGGGCGTGCGGTCGAGCATGATTGGATACTTCTGGTCGGTGTTTTTAGGCACATAAATCGACGTGAAAAGCTTTACTCCGTCGCGCATAGGAACCATGCGCTCCAGCTTCGTATAGTTTTCCCGGACATAAGCCGAATCTGCTTTATTGACTCCCGCTGGGGTCTGGGCAGCCAGTTGGTGCGCCAGCAGAGACAGCAAAAGGCATAGGACGATGTTGAGTGCCTTTGGGTTGTTATTGATCTGTTGATGAGTAATGTGCTTCATGAATAGGTCATTATAAAATTATAGGGTTTTCGCTCAGGGTGCGTCCATTTTCCGGAGCAGATCGCTATTTGAATAGGTCGCCAGACCGCATACGCCAACTATAAATGATCCTTCGTAGACAGGATTCTGTGCTCTGATCAGGAAGTCTTCCATTTTCTAGACCCTACAATTCAGAAAAATCGTCCATCCGCCTGCAAATTACGATGAGTTTGCCGGGTGATTTAGGCACAACAATGGCCCGCTTGGGAATGGTAAACCATTCTTGCTCTTTATAGAAGGCATTTTTATCCATATAGATGTCAATGCCTTCAACAGTCCAGAAGTCGAGCGGATCGGGTACAATGGACCAGGTGCCCCATAAAAGTCAGGATATACCACAGGTTGTATAGGATGAAGATCTACACAGCTTGATAGAGGACAAGAAAGTCGTTATTGATACTACGGAAAAGCGTGGAACTAAAATTAAAGCAAGGCTTAACTATTCGCAATTAAATTTTGAATTTATGAAAATAATGGAATTTAATTTTTATAAAATTCAAAATTTAGAGCCTGGGGAGTTGTCGTATAAGGCCGACTTGTTGCGATAAGGCAACTAATGATTGTAGGTAATTTCATTTTTCCATTTACTGCTTTCACAACATGAGTCTAGTTAAGAAGGAAGTAGTTGATTTTGGACGGACTAAAGCTAAGAAATGTGTCGTATACTTTCGACCGTATCGTATTGCTACGAACAGAAGCAACGATCAGGAGCGAAAACACGAGATCGTTTTCGCTCCTGATCGTTGCTTCTCATTTAAAAGACTAACTATTAATCACCAATTCGTTTTCCTCGCTGGGTTTGAGTAATAACAAAGGGTACACATTGGTCGGGCGGACATCCACAGACTGTTGATCGCAGAATCATCGTAACATCGGTAGAACAGCCTAATTCATTATAAACCCGTACTGTATAGAGCTGGTCTGTTGCTGGATTCACCAGATTATTCACAATCGATCCGCCTGGTGGAATTAATTGGGCTGCGCCCGAAAGCGACGCTGCCGGGTCAAAGCTGGCCCCGGCCGAATACTGATACGTATAAATGGGATTAAAGTCGCTCAAAATGATTTGCCCATTGCTTTGTAGTACATTACCGATGCAGGTAACACCTATGACTTTGGCAGTGAATGTTGGCGCAACACAAGCCTGAATGGATGTACAGGAGGCTGGTGATGTATACGTAAAACTAGTCGGTACAGAACCTGTAACGGTGATGGTGTGGGGGCCTGTGCCTGAAGGTAATCCACTCAAACTAAAGTCGACAGAATTTTGGTTAGCACTTACGGAAACGGTAGTGGTAGAATTGCCATCGACAATAACGAGCGTACCGGCTTCTGTACCAGTCAGGCTAATCGTCCCCGATAGTGCATATTGGTTGGTCGCCGGGTTACAAGCTCCCGGATTCGCTGAAACCGATAACTGTTTACCCGGATTCGTGATCGGAGCAGGATAAATCGTCAGCAGAAAGCTGGTGCTGGTCGACAAACTACCCGGATCGGTTGCTATTACAGTAATGGTTAAGGGCGAGTTCAGGGTAGTGACCGGAGTACCCGAGATCGTCGCTGGTGATACGAAGCTCAGTTCTGGAGGCAAACCGCTGATAGCCAGGGTTAACGAGGCTGATGTTTCGGCATCGGTAAAGGTGTTGGCTGGAATCGTAAAGCTAAAATTCTGTCCTACGGTTGCCGATTGGGGCGGTATAGCATTTGCGACTACAGGTGCCGTGTTAGCCCCGGAAGTTGTACACGAGGCCGGTGCCGTATAGGTACTGGTTAGCGAAGAACAGCCGGGTAAACTTACCGTAATGGTATGAATACTTGCATCGGAGGGTAAATCGGCGAAGACGGCGGTTAGACTGCTGGTTCCCGAAGTTGTAGCTAACGTCCGGATAACTGATCCATCCGTAACCGTCAGTGTGCCCGTTGTGGGATTACTTAATGTGATAATGACGGTGGATGTATAAGTATTGGTCGCTGTCTGACAACTACCTGCCGATACAACAGCGGTCATACAGCATGTTGCTGGTTGCAGGGTTACGGTTTGATCCGTATAGCAACCCGCGGCATTGTAGACCCGGATGGTATAGGGTGTATTGGCAACGGGGCTGGGCAGGTTATTCGCAAGTATTCCAGTGGAAGGTATTGGCTGAGGGTTTCCGGAAAGAGGAAGTCCGGGATTGAAGCTCGGCCCTGCTGAATATTGATAGGTATACGCTGGATTGACATTCGTTAATACGATCTGCCCATTCGCCTGAATCGTATTTGTAGTGCAGGTTGCGGGTATTGCCTGGGCCTGAAAAGTCGGTAATGGATCTTCTTCGATGATAAAGGGACATTGAGAAAAATCAGGGCATTTCCCTGTTACATCATCAACGGAAACGCTGTAACTCCCAGGGGTCGTTATTTCTAACAGGTTCGTAGTTTGGCCCGCTAACTCGATGCCGTTCCTGAACCAGCGATAACTGCTTCTACCAGCCGGAACAGTCAATCTGAACAAAAAATCATCACCCGCACATACTTTGATCGGAACGGTTGTGCAGGTCTTTGCTGTATCGCCAGGTATAGTCGCCTGGTTATAAAAAATGCCAGCGCTGTCAGCTACGCTTCTGAAGGTTAAGGTCAAACTTTGTCCGGCGCCTACTGAAGGTATTTGCCAGGAGCTAATGGGCATTCCCGGCGTAAAATTGCTGCCGGTTGGAATACTGGCAGACCCAGGAATATAGCGCAAGCCTACACTGGCCGAATCCCTCACGACAAGATTCGTTGCCGGTACAGTGCCGCTATTGCTTAGTATGAGTGTATACGTAAGTGTATCGCCAACGCTTACTTTCGATCGGCTAACCTGCTTATTAATCGCTAACGGCCCTCCGCCAGATTGAGCCTCTGTACGATTTGTCCAGCTTGATAACAGGCTTATCAGTAGAATAATAAACCCGTATTTTTTTAGAAAAGCCATAGCTACATTAAAGGGATTGTTACCAGTCAAAAAATGAAGACTGTACACATTTGCGCTGCTATCAACGATTGGGCCTATACTGAAATGGTTTTGATCAGTACCTTATAGATAAGTTGCCTACTTTACCTATGTACAAAATCGGGCATAGCAATAACATGGAGTAAAATTCAAAATGCGTGCCAATAATTAAGTCTATAGTACTGGGATGGATTTGGAGTAATTATTCATCAGTAGTAAATAATTTGTAATTGGCTGATATTGTGGATGTTATATGGGTAGGCGATTTGGTAAATAATAATTGATCGATTGGAAATGGAAACTTTGATCAATTTCTGGGAGTAGAAAATAGTATGGTCTATTAATTGATAGTCTTGTTAATCTTATGGGTATCTGGAATTATCGGTGACGACTGTTGACGCTAAGAAACTGGATTTCAATAGCTCGATCAGGAGTAAAACAACGTGAGGTGCTTAACGTGAACTCCGTATTGACAGATGAAGTGACTGGATAAAATGGGATTTCTGGGGAAATCATCTATTGAAAAGGTGCTTAATTATAATAGGACTTTCGCTCAGAACCATGCCACGGTTATCACAAGTAGCATCAGTAACCACCATCCGCGGCTGCGGTGGCACGGTTCTGAGCGAATAGTTCTATATAAACTAGAATTGGCTTAAACCAGAAACGCCTACTGTACTCACAGTAGGCGTTTCTGGTTTAAGCCAATTCTAGTCTGCAACGGAGTTCATCACTTACTAATACGCTTTGCTTTTTTGGTTTGACTGATAACCAGTGGTGTACAAGCCTGAGGTGGGCAATCACATAGGGTTGGCCGTAGTGATACTGTCACATCGGTATAACAACCTACAGTATTGTACACTCGAATCGTAAACAACGCATCGGATACTGGATTCGGCAGATTATTTACAATCAATCCACCCACAGGAATTACCTGGAGAGCACCTGATAGCGAAGCGCCTGAGTTGAAGCTAGATCCGGCTGAATACTGGTAAGTATAGGCCGAATTGAATCCACTTAGCTTGATTTGTCCATTCGCCTGAGCCACACCATTGACACAAGTGACTGGAGTAGCCAGTGCCTGGAAAGTCGGTGATGGATCTTCTTCGACAATAAAGGGACAGCAGCTGAAATCGGTACAACTACCCACAGTATTATTGGCCCCGAGACTGTAGCTACCAGGTGTCGTCACATTGAGAATATTGGTAGTCTGACCCTGAATGAGGATACCATCTTTGAACCACTGATAACTAGCCCTACCGGTAGGTGCAGTAAGCTGGAAGGCATACGTTTCTCCTGCACATACCTTCACGGGAATAGTCGTGCAGACCGTAACCGTATCACCGGGGATAATAGCCCTGTTGCGGAGGATACCGCTGGTATCGGCTTTGGCCTGGAACGTAAGCGTTAGGCTCTGGCCAGGGTTGAGGCTGGCTACTTTCCAAAGGCTGGTCGGCGTACCCTGGGTGAAGGTTGTGCCCACAGGAACAGTGGCTGAATTGAGCACGTAGCTCAGGCCTGTGGAAGCGGAATCGCTGACCAGCACATTCGTAGCCACAACGGAGCCAATATTCGTGAGCACAACGCTGTAAGATAGTACATCCCCAACGCTAGCTTTCGACTTGTCGACTCGTTTCTCTAACCTGAGTTCTGGGTTAGTCCCAGTGAAGCCGGCATCCAGGGTTGGGTTGAACTCCCCAGCCAGCAGGGTGATGGACTGAGTCCGGCCTGTGGCCGGGTTGGCATCACTGTCCTTGGTATCGTCCCCGACATTAGCCAGGGTGGCCGTGTAACCTGCCGGAGTGGAGAAGCCCACCGAGTAGGAGAGGCTGTTACCAGGGGTCAATCCGGTGAAGGAGTAGAACCCAGTGGCGTTGGTCAGAGTGGTGGCTGAGCTGACCCCGTTGATGAACAGGGTAGCGACCACACCGGGTATCGGCGCTTCGCCGGCATCCTGACTACCATCCTTATTGGAATCATTCCAGACGAAGTCACCCAGTCCAGCCAGTCCTGATACGAAGCCGGCATCCAGGGTTGGGTTGAACTCCCCGGCCAGCAGGGTGATGGACTGAGTCCGGCCTGTGGCCGGGTTGGCATCACTGTCCTTGGTATCGTCCCCGACATTAGCCAGGGTGGCCGTGTAACCTGCCGGAGTGGAGAAGCCCACCGAGTAGGAGAG